>QEVT01000051.1 GCA_003576755.1 bacterium
ACCTGTGGTGACCAGCGCGGCCACGACCCGCGGCAGCGGCCAGGCACGCCCGCGCCGCTCGGCCGCCGCGGCCGCATCCGCGCCCAGCGCGGCGCGTGCGCCGGCCACCGGACCCTCGAGCTGCCGGCGGTAGTAGGCCTGCCGCGGCAGGCGGCGCTGCCGGCGCTGCTCGTCCACCGCCGCGAGGACTTCGACGGCGCGCGCCGGCTCGTCCGCGAGGGTCAGGAGCACGACCCAGCGGTCCAGGGCCTCGAGGCGGTAGTAGGGGTCCGCGAGCTCTTCGGTCGCGGCGATCTCGTCGCGCAAGCACGTCCGGGCGCGGTCGAGCTCGCCGCCCGCCAGCGCCGCCGCCGCCCCGGCCGCGAACGCCAGCGCCAGCGCGAGCCCGTGCTCCAACGCCGCGGCGCGCGTGTGCATCTCGCGCGCGTGGACGCGCGCCGTCAGCGCATCGCCGCGTTCGACCGCGACGTCGACCAGCAACCCGAGCGCCCGCACGATGCACAGGGCGTCGTCCTGTGCGCGGGCGGCCTCGAGCGCTTCTTGCGCGAAGCGCTCCGCCGCCTCGAGCTTGCCCCAGTCGCGATACGCCAGCCCGAGGTTGTAGAGCTGCCACAGGGCGAGCTGCTCGTGACCGTGGCGCCGAGACCAGGCCATGCACTCGGCGTAGTGCTGGCAGGCCTGCGGATAGCGCTCGCGCGCCAGCTCGAGCGTGCCGAGCAGGCTCATGCAGTGCGCGGTGTTGGTGTGGTCGCGCAAGCCGCGGAACACCACCAGCGCCTCTTCCACCAACGGCTCGGCATCGCCGGCGCTTCCGTCTTCGATGAGCACCCCGCCAAACCCGAGCAGCGTCTGCGCCAGGTCGTAGGGCCGGCCCCGCCCCGCGCGCAGGAGGTCCAGGCTGGCCTGATACCGGCTCCGCGCCGCCGCGTGGTCGCCGCGTTGGCCGTCGATCTGGGCGAGCAGGCGCAACGTGACGGCCATGCCGGCGCGGTCGCCCATCGCCTCCTTGAGCCTGAGACTCTGCTCGGCATGGGCCGTCGCGGCTTCGTGCTCGCCGGCGCTTTGCAGCTGCAGCGCGAGGTGGTCGAGCACGGCGACGGCGCCGGCCCGGTCGTCGAGCGCCCGGTACATCGCCAGGCTGCGCTCGAAGTACGCCCGCGACTCGGCCATCCGGTTGTGCGCCCCGGCCAGCACGCCCGCCCCCCGCAGCAGCTCGGCCCGATCGGTGGAGGGCGGGGCCGCGCCCGCTGCCGCGTCGAGGCGCGCCAGCCACGCCGCCCCTTCGTCCAGGGCGCCGCGCAGGTACCAGAAGCGCCAGAGCCCGGCCCCCAGGCGCAGCCCGGTCGCGAGCGTACCGCCTTCCAGACCCCAGCGGAGTGCCCCCCGCAGGTTGTCGTTGTCGTGCTCGAGGCGGGCCCGCCACGGGCCGGCCTCGTCGCCCGCCAGGTCGCGCGACGCCCGCGACGCCAGGTCGGCGAAGTGCGCCGCGTGGCGCTCGCGCAGCACGGCGCTCCGCCCGGCCGCGTCGATCTCCTGCCGCCCGAACTGCCGCACGGCTTCGAGCAGCCCGTAGCGGGTGATGCCGTCGTCCGTCGTCCGCGTGGTGACGAGCGACCGATCGATCAGGCGCGCCAGCCCGTCGAGCACTGCCGGGCCGTCACGCGCGGCGACGGCCTGGACGGCCGCCAGGTCACAGCCGCCGTCGAACACGGCCAGGTCGCCCAGCAACGTACGGTCGGGCGGGTCGAGCAGGTCGAAGCTCCATGCGATGGTCGAGCGCAGCGCCCGGTCGCGCCCGTCGCCGCCACGGTCGTGGAGCCAGTCGAGGCTGTCGTCCAGCCGCGCGGCGAGCTCGTGGACCGACAACACCTGCGTCCGGCCGGCCGCGAGCTCGAGGGCGAGCGGCATGCCGTCGAGGCGCCGGCAGATCTCGGCCACCGCGCGCAGGGCGCCCGCGTCCGTCGGGATCCGCCGATGCAGCGATTCGGCGCGGGCGAGGAACAACCGCACGGCGCCGAAGTCGGCCAGCGCCGCCGCGGGGAGCTCGGCGGCCTGCGCCGCCGTGGGAAACGCCAGCGGGCCTACCTCCCACACCTGCTCCCCGGGCACGCGCAGGCGTTCCGTCGACGTGGCGAGCACCCGCACGCGCGGGCAGTGGCGTGCGATCGACCGGGCCAGATCGGCGCACGGTTCGAGAAGGTGCTCGCAGCCGTCGAGCACCACGAGCGCTGTGCACGATGCCAGCACGTCGATCAACGCCTCCACGAGGCCCGCGGACGAACGGGCGCGAACACCCAGGAGGATGGCCAGCTCGTAGGCGACCAGGGATGGATCGTTGAGCGCAGCCACGTCGATCCACCACGTGCCATCCGGGAATCCGGCCCGCAGGCGGTGCGCCGCCGCCAGCGCCAGGCGCGTCTTGCCCATCCCACCGAGGCCGACGAGCGTGACCTGGGGGTGCGGCCCGACGTGCGCGACGATCGCCGCCACGTCGTCATCGCGCCCGATCACGGCCGTGGTCTCCTCCGGCAGGTTGTGCGGCGGACCGCTGACCGGAGGCGCGGCGCCGCTCGGCGCGGGCACGCCCGTCGCGGGCGGATCGTCGTCGCCAAGCGCCAGCCGCAGCACCGCGTTCACCGGCTGACCGGCATGCACAGCCGCCTGCAGCGCGGCCAGGGCCGGCGTGACATCGGCCTCGAGGTCCTCGCGCAGCACCGCCAGGCACACCTCGAGCTGTCGCAGCGCGCCCATGCGGTCGCCGGCGGCATAGCGGGCCCATACCAGCAGCCGATGGGCCAGCTCGCTCGACCGATCGGACTGCAGCCGTGCCTCGGCCGCCGCGATGGCCGCCTCGGTCTGGCCGGCCAAGGCCGACAGCATGCCGAGCTGGTCCAGCATGCGCGCCTGGCGCCCGCGGGCGGTCTGCCGCGGCCCATCGAGCCATTCGGCCTGCAATCCTTGGCCGAGCTCGCCGCGGTAGATGTCGGTCGCCTCGCGAAGCAACGCCATGGCCTGCGCCGGCGGCAACACCGCCGCCTGCGTGTGCCAGCGCTCGAACAAGGCGTCGAATCGATCGAGGTCGACGCTGTGGTCGCTGTCGGGGTTCCAGCCCAGCGTCTGGCTGGTGGACACGAGCCACGGGGGATCGGTGGGCGGAAGGTAGTGACCGAGCGCGTGGAGGTGCCGCCGCAGGTTCGCGCGCGCCGCGGGCTCCGTCGTATCCGGCCAGAGCGCGAAGGCGACCTGGTCACGCGCCAACGGCACGCCGCGGTGCAGGACGAGGTAGATACACAGGTCGAGGATCGTGCGCCGGGGAGGTGTCGGGAGCACGCGACCGTCGTGTCGCAGGACGGGCGGACCGAGGATCTGGATGTGCAGCATACCGGGTTCGGCGGCGATGCCGCGGCCGCCCGGCACACCGAGGCCGTGGAGTCGCCGGCACCGCGCGGCGATGGGATTATACGCCGCATCGTTCGGCCGGTAAACGCACGCCGCGCACGGGCCAGCGGCCGCACGCGGCGTGCCGCCAGGCGGCCACCAGGCTCCAGGCGACGGCTGCCGGGGCGCGAGCCGGCGCCGCCCGCCGCGTTGCCGCGACGGACGGCGCCGGTGGGGCACCCGTGCCGGGGGCCCCGGTCACAGCGAGAGAGTCAGTCGTGGATCGACCGGCCCGGCCGGTCGTCCCGCAGCGCAAAGGGCTGCCCTCCCGGCGCGCCGGTCACGAGGTAGTCCTCGGTCTCGCCGAACTGGTAGCCGGCATCCGGGCCACGGCCGTCGTTCGGCAGCGGGGCCGTGGCGTCGCTCAGCGAGATGCGCAGCCACTTGGCCTCCGCCGGACCGGCCGGCCGGAGCGCCGAGAACTGGGGGGTCGAGCGGTTGTGCGTGCCGGGGCCGAGGTTGGTCGGCGCGTTCTGGACCGCCCACTCCGGCACCGTGCGCGGGATGCGGTTGACGACGCATGTCAACACATCCTCCCAGTCGCCGTCGCGGTTGAAGTCGATCCACACGTTCACGTATCGGGTGCGGACCGGAGCGGTGGGCGCCACGGTGATGGTGTACGGGAAGATCGCCGTGCCACACACCGGGAGCTGTACGGCCTGTGGCGCCACGCCGTCGTCGGCACCGTCCAGGTTGGCCATGTTCGACGCCGGCTCGATGTTGTTGCTCGGGTCCTCGTCGGGATCGAGGTCGGCGTCACGCTCGCCGGTGACCGCCTCGCCAAGCCATGCATCCTGCTTGGCGTGCCGGTGCAGCGGGCCGCGCGCGATGCGGTTGTTGCTCTCGTACACGGTCGGGAAGTTGGCTGGTGCGCCGGTCGGGTAGGCCGTCATCGGCACCCCGCTGTGGTTGAAGCTGTCGGGTGCGTCACCGGTGTCGGCGCAGACGCCGCCGCTCACCTCGGCCGTCGTGTCGGCGTGGTTGTTGTCGGGGTCCGGATCGGTCTCGCCGTCGGCAAGGTTGTCGACCTCGGCCTCGTTGGTGATCTCGGTCAGGCACGGGTCGTCGAAGGTGACCTCGATCTCGATGTGAGCGGTGGCTCCGCAGCTCAGCGCCCCGAGGTCGCACGCCACCGTGCCGCCGGTGGCCTCGCCCGTGTGCGTGCAGGTCGGTCCGCCAGGCGTGACGGCGACGAAGCTCACGTCGGACGGCAGCGTGTCGGTGACGACCACATGCGTCGCGGCCGACGGGCCGAGGTTGGTCACGTCGAGGAAGAACGTGAGCGGCTGCCCGGGCTGGGCCGGGTCCGGCGCGTGGGTCTTCTCGATCTTCAGGTCGGCGCGGCGCACGACCTCGGTCTCGGCTTGCGCCGACACCGCGTCGCCCTCGCATGCCAACGGCGTGACCGACACGGTGTTGGTGTACGTGCCCGCCGGCAGGTCGCACGGCACGCCCGCGGTGATGGTCACCGTGATCGGCTCGGTCGAGGGCGGCGTGCCGGGGTCGTCGTCGCCCGGCTCCGCCTCCTCGGTGAGGGTGCCGAGGTCGCAGTCGACCGTCTGGCCCGCGAAGGTGCAGACGTCGAGCGTGTCGGTGACGTCGACGATGTCCAGGCCGGTCGGGACGAGGTCTTCGAGCACGACGCCGTGGGCCGGGCACGCACCGACGCTGGCGACCGTGACGGTGTAGGTGATGACACCGGCGCCGGCGACGACCTCCGCCGGCTCGGCGGACTTGGTGACCGCCAGCTCGACGGCGCCGATCGCCGTGTCCCATGCGGCGGTGTTGTCGGCGGGATTCGGATCATCGTTGTCGGCGGTGACCGTCGCCGTGTTGCGCAGCGTCGGGCCGGCGCATGCGTCCACACCGACGGTGATGGTGATGGTGGCCGTCGCCTCGGGGTCGAGCTCGTCGGCGGAGCACGTCACCGTCCCGCCGGTGGCCCCCGACGCATCGGGGGCGAACGCGCACGACCAGTCGCCGGGTTCGGCCGTGGCGCCGACGAAGGTCACGCCCGGCGGCAGCGTGTCGGTCATCGCGGGGTTGATGGCCCACGCGCGGGTGTGGTTGACGACCGTGATCGTGTACGCGACGTCGTCGGGGTCGAGCGGGCAGGCGGACGCCGGGCCGGCTTTGGTGACCCCGAGGTCGACCGGGATGCGGCTGGCCCGCCCGCACGTCCACTCGGCGATGGTGCGGAACGCGAGCAGCAGGTCGGTCTCGTCGTCGATCACGAGGCTGTGCCCACCCGTCGCCCAGCGGGCCATGCGCTCGGCGGTCGCGTCGCTCACCCCCAGCGCGACGGTCATGATGCGGATCCCGTCGGCCTTGGCGGCGTTCACCGCTTCCTCGGGCTCGGGGGCGCCGGTCGTGTGCTCGCCGTCGGTGAGGACGATGATGACCGGGATGGCGCCCTCCCGTCGGTGGCCGTCGCCGGGCAGCTTGAGCTCGTCGTGCGCCTTGGCGATGCCCGCCGTGATGTTGGTGCCGCCGCTGCCGACGAGCCCGTCGAGCACGCCGTTGAGCACGCCTGCATCGCGCGTCAGGTGCACGAAGTCGTGCACGGCCTCGTTGAACGGCACGAGCCCGACCTGGTAGCTCTCGTTGCCCGGGTCCACGCCCCACATGGCGATGGCGGCCTTGGCGGCCTCGACGGCCCGCGCGATGCGCGTGCCCGCCATCGACCCGGACGTGTCGATGGCCAGCATGATGTCGTAGGTGCACTCCCGGACGATCGCCGTCGTCGCCGTCGCCGCGTTCGGCTCCGGCTCGGGGTCGCTGCGCCCGGGCGGCAGGCTCTGGGCAACGGATGCCGTGTTGGTCACGGTGTGGCTGTTCTGGCCGGCCGGGAACACGTAGGTGACGGTGACGGGCACGGCGATGGTGGCCACCTCGCCCAGGGCCAGATCGCCGAGCGCACACGTCAGCGTCCGTGTCGGCGCGTCGTAGCCACACGTGCCGCGCGACGGCACCGCCCCCGCTTGCGCGGGATCGTACGTCATCTCGGGCGGGATCACGTCGGTCACCACCACCGCACGGGCCGTCCCGAAGCCGTAGTTGGTCACCGTGATCGCGTAGTCCACCCGCTCGCCGACCATCGCCGGATCCGGGTGGTCGGTCTTGGTGATGCCCAGATCGGTCGTGCCAGGATCCGGGCCGACCCAGACGACGTGATCCTCGACCTCCCCGCGCGGGATCGACGCGCACGCCGCATCGCTGGGGGCAGGCGCGGTCGCGTCCGGGGCCACCAGGCGGAAGCGGGCGACGGCAAGCCCGGTCGCGGCCGTGGGCGGCACCGTGAAGTCCAGCGCGTTCGGGCCCGCCACCACGTCGTGGTCGACGAACACGGTGTCGGCGCCGTCGAACGACCCGTTCTGGCCGAAGTCGATCCACAGGCTGAGCTTGCCCGGCGCGCTGGCGTCCACCGCCACGGTGGCCGACTGCCCCGGCAAGAGCGCCGTCGGCCACGCCACGCCGTCTTCGTCGTCGACGCCCGCGGCGTCGTCGCCGAACGCGGTGTCGCTCGGCAGGCCGTCCGCCTCGGCATCGACCAGCGCCCCGAGCCGCAGCGCCTCGTCGCGCCAGTGGCGGGGGCCGCCGGCTGACGCCGTCGTGCCGAAGCCGTCCGGCGCATCGCCCCAATCCAGGGCGTCCTCGGGCATCAGCACGTCGGCGTCCTCGGCGTCGTGGTTGTCCGCCGGGTGGCTGTCGGCCTCACGGCTGGCGATGTCGGCGGTCGTCTCGATCCGGCAGCCAACCCCGATCTCGGGCTGCAGCGTGACGCGCACCATGAACGACGTGTTGCGCGGCATGTCGGGCTTCTGGCACGTCAGCACGCCGCCCGTCGCCTGGCATGTGACCCCCGGATCTTGTGTGGTCGCGTCGACGAAGGTCACATGGGGCGGCAACGCGTGCGTCAACACCACGTCGTGCGCGTCCTCGTCGCCGTTGTTCGATGCCAGCACGTCGTAGCTGAAGGGCTGACCGATCACCACGGTGTCGGGGTAGAGCAGTCCGAACGCCGGCGCGGTCGCCGTCTGGAAGCCGATCTGCACCGCCAGATCGACCTCGGGCACCTTGAGGTCGAGCACGTGGTCCGCGACCTCCCCGTCGGGCGTGTCGCCGGACGGCCCCGCACCCTCCAACGGCGCGCGTGAGACGCGGAGCCTCAGGAACGTGGCGCCGGGCACGGCGTCGCACGGCACCGCGACCGTCACGTCGATGGTGCGTGATCCGTTGCCGGTCTCGAGCCGGTTGTCGACCAGCCGCTCGCCGGCATCGTCCCAGTCGTGGTCGCGGTTGAAGTCCAGCCAGGCATTGACGTAGCCCAGCGCCGGCGAGCCGCGCGCGTCGCTGAGAAACACCTCGAACCCGATCTGGTCCGTCTTGCAGACGTAGAGCTCGTGCAGCGCGGCCGCCGGCGGGCCGGAGGGGATCTCCTCGTCGTCGATCCCGAGAAGGTCGTCGGACGTCGCCGTCGCGTTGCCTGTCAGGCCGGTCTCGGGATCGACGGTGTCGCCGAGCATCAGGTCGGCCATGTTCGGGCCACCCGGATTGGGGGTGATCCGATGGTGGACCGACGGGTATGGCGCCGGCGCATCGCTGAAGTCCAGTTGCCCGTCGAGGTCGAGGTTCGTCGGCTCGGTGGCGGCGTTGTTGGCCAGGTTCGGGTCATCCGGCCGGTCAGCCGCCACCGTCGCCGTGGCGCTCAGCGTGGCCGGGCCTTGGATGACGAGCGCCGCGTCGGCATCCACGATGAGGTCGATGGCCGTCGTCACCTGCGCGTCCTTGGCGATGTTGCCGAGCGCGCAGCGCACCTCGCGCGACGCCGCGTCGAAGCTGCACGCGCCCTGCTCCGGGACGGCCGCCGCGAACGACGTGTGCGCGGGCAACCGTGTCACCAGCCTCGTCTCCTCGGCAACGGCCGGCCCGGCGTTCGAGACCGTGGCCGTGTAGCGCAGCGGATCCCCGGGCTTGACGGGGTCTGGCATGTCGGCGAGGTGCACCGCCAGGTCGGCCACCCCCCCCAGGATCTCGATGGTGTGGTCCTCGACCTCGCCATCGGGTGTGTAATCGGTCGGGTTCCAATAGGTCAGGCCGGACTCGCTGGCCAGCCGCAGCCGCATGTGCGCCGCGGGATTGCTCACCGCGCTGCATGGGGTGGCGATGGACACGAACTGCGGTCCGTTGCCGACGCTGCGGTTGACGACGGCGTGCTCCCCTGGGTCGTCCCAGCCCAGGTTGCCGTTGAAGTCGATCCAGATGTTGAGGTATGCGGGGTTTTGCAGCATGTTCTTGACGCGCACGACGACGACGGTGCTCTGACAGGCGATCAGCGGCGGCAGGTTGACATCGCCGTCCTCGTCGTCGCTGGTGGCCAGGTCGTCGCCGTCGGCGTCCGACCCGGGTTGGCCGTCCGGCTCCGCGTCGACGAGCGTGCCGAGCACCAGGGTGGCCTGCGTGTTGCCGATTCGGTGGTGCGCGCCGTGCGGGCCGAGCGTGCGGAAGCTGTCGGGCGCGTCGCCGAAGTCGAACGCGTCCGCGGCCTGGTCCAAGGGCGCGGCGAGCGCGCGACCGACAGTGCTGCCGACCTCCGGGCGCAGCGCAACGAGGGCGATCGCGGCCAGCATCAGCGCGGCCAGGCTGATGGCCACCGCGCCCATGCGGGCACGGCGTCGGGTTCGTGGGGTGTCCATGGCGGAAGGGTTCCTTTCCCGGGCAGGTATCGGATGACGATGCGGCGCCGATCCGGCTCGCGAGGACGAGCCGCACCAGCCCGGCCAGCGTAGCCCGCGGCCGTCGCATCGCCGTCCCAACCCCACGGGCGATCCTGGGACGCCTGACGGCGACAAGACGACCGGCATGGCACCCTCGCGGGGTGCCATGCCGGTCGTCGGTCGCGGTCGGGCAGCGCATGGCCGGGCGTCCCCGACCGCGCCCGTCGGCGGTGCGCCTGGGCGCGCTACCTCATGGCCACTCCCCCACCGGCGGCTCGACCACGATGTGCTCCGGCGGCGTGTTGTCGTCGCAATCGCAATCGACCTCGAGCGTGATCGGGCTCCCGTCCAGGAACCACAGCCACAGCTCGTCCGTCGTTCCGTTCGGCAGGTTGGCATCTTGCGGGCAGCGGCTGAGGCCCTCCTGCGACGCGCCGTCGTACCACTCCCAGTAGACCGAGCACCCCCACGGCGTCTCCGTACGGGTCACGACGCGGGCCGTGGTGCCCAGGACCTTGATCCGGTACTGCTGGCTGCCGTCGCACAGCGTGACGGGGTTCAGCACGAGCGGCTGCCCCTGCCCGGGATTGATCGGTCTGGGATGCGGCTCGATGGCCGGCGTGGGGGTGACCAGCGGGTTGCAGTACTGCTTCTTGGTCTCGCGCGGCCCGATCCCGACCGAGCCCGCCGCCGATACGCACCGGGTGCCGGACCCTGGCGCCGTCTCCAACGGCGTCAACGCGGCCACCGCCGCGATGGTGCTGATCAGCACGAGCTGCAAGATGATCGTTCGCATGTTCGCTCTCCAATCGACGGGAATGGGTGCCGCCGCCGGTGCAGGGCGCACGACCTCACCGGAGCACGGCACGGCTGTGACTCGGTGAAAGCTTAACCTCCAGCCGTCCCAGAAGCGTCCCACGCCGACGAGCCACCAACCGCTTCCCGGTTCCGCTCCCGGTCCCGCCGCGCCACGAACCGCCGCAACCACGGCGGGCTCCGGAAGCGGGCGCCACCGGCGCCGCCGCACGGGATCAGCAGCCCGGCGTCGACGGCGTGGCGGATGCCGTCGACGCCGACCTCCGCGAGGCGGCCGGCGAGGATCTCCCGCACGGTCGACCGAGCGTCCGGCCCCGCGCGGTCCCACGTGTCCGCCCACAGGCGCTCGCACAGCTCGGCCGCCACGCCGCTGGCCGCGGCGAACGCCTCGGCCACGGTGGCGGGGTCGGCGGCGCACAGCTCGCCCACGGCCGCCTGGATCGCGACCGGGTGGCCGGCGGTGGCGGCGACCAGCGGGGCGAGCCCTTCGGTCCCCGCCAGCGCCAGCGACTCCAGCCCGCGTTCGGCCGCCACGTGGCGCAGGAGCTCGAGCGCCGGCCCCGGCGGCAGCGGCGGCACCTGCACGACACGCACGCCGGTGAGCCGCCACCAGCCCACGCGCCCGGTCAACAGCACCTGGGTGGCGCCGTCGGCGGCGTGCGCCGCCGCCACGGCCGCGCGCGCCAGCGCCGCATCGTCCACCCCGTCCACGACCACGAGGCGGCCACCGGCACCGGGATCCGGCGGCCCCGGCACCGATCGCTCGGCGACCCGCTTGCCGTCGGCGGCCAGCACGGCAAGCGCGCCGGCGTACGGCGCCGGCCGCGGCGTCCCGTGCCCGGCCGACGGGCCCTGCACGGCCTCCACCACCCCCCGCGGGCCGAGCGATGCCGCGTCGGCCCAGGCCACGGCGTCGAAGACGCCGCTCAGCAGGCACCGTTCCGCCACGGCGCGCGCCACCGCGGACTTGCCGATGCCTCCGGGCCCGCCGAGCGCGACGATCCGTCGGGCACCGCCGTCGATCAAGCCGTTCGCCACCCGGCTGACCATGCCGTCGACCCCGAACAGCCGCGTCGCCTCCGGTGCCGGGAGGTGGGCCCGCACACGGGCGTGGCGGGCCGCCGACAGCGCGTCGTGCTCGAGCGCCCGCAGCCGCGCCGTCAGCGACTCGACGCCGTGCCGGAGCCGGCGCTGGAGCGTGCGGCGGTGGCGATCGTCGATGCAGGCCGCCAGGGCCGACAGGTCCACACCGAGATCGGGGCGCAGGTAGACGTGGTAGAGCGCGCTCCAGGCTTCGAGCTCGTGGTGGTCCGCGGCGAAGTCGGCGCGCAGCAAGGCCCGCTCGTCGCCGGGCGGCCCGGCGACGCGGCGGGTCGCCCGGCGGCGCAGGCGCGCCAGCTCGGCTTCGACGATCTCGGCGACGAGCCGGCCGAGCTCGAACGCGCACGCCTCCGCGGTCGGGCGATAGCCCGAGCGCCGCAGCGACTGGCGGACGATGGCGAGCTGACAAAGCGGAGAGTCGCCGGGCGTCCGGTCGGCGGCGAGCTGGCGGAGCGCCGACCGGACGGTAGCGAGGGTGATCGCATGGAGCGGGTCCATCGGGTCGATCCCCGGTCGTCGTGAGCGGCGGCGGGCGCCGCGGCGGGTCAGGCCGCCAGCATACCGCGGCGTCGGCGCTCGAAGCCAGCAAAATCTGCTCGACTTCGGGGGGCGCGGGAGCCTCTTGGCTGCCGCTGCCGGGCAGCGGGTTACTCGCCCACCGTCACCTGCCCCACCTCCACCCGTCCGTCCACGGCGGGCCGCCCGCCCACGGCGGCCGGCAGCCGCGGGTAGCCCGGCGCCGACGCGTCGTAGAGTCCGGCGAGCAGCGCGTAGTCGCCGCTCGCGAGGTCCGCGGGCAGGGCGATCCGGTGGGCGTCGGAGACCACCTCGCCCGAACGCCAGCTCGTCGTCGGCCGCGCCCCTTCCCCGGGCGGTCCATCGCCCTGGGCCACCGGCGCCGCGCCCGCGGTGGCGTCCCCCGGGGCGGCAGGCGCGCGCGGCACGAGGTGGACCAGCACGGTGTACGCCGTCTGCACGCTCCGTTGCGCCCGCCAGTGCAGTGTGACGGTGATCGACTCGCCCGGTCGGGCCGCCGGCGGCAGGTCCGCCCCGAGCAGCGCCAGGTCCGGCCCGAACCGCGCGTCGACCGCACGGGCCATCGCCGGCACGGCCGTGCGCGGCGGCGGCAGGGCGGCGACCTCGAGCGTGCCGACGTCGACGCCGGGTCCCGTCGCGCTGCCGTCGGCGCTTTCGACCGCGACGGACAACCGCGCGGCGCCGGCCGGCGCATCGGGGTCGACGACGATGACGGCGCGCAGGGCGACGACCTCGCCCGGCCGCCAGCGCGACGTCGGGAAGTCCGGGCCGCCGAGCGGCAGCACGCGGTCGCCGATGCGGCCGCCGTCCGGCCGCGTCAGCCGCAGGCGAACCCGGTCGTCGCCGGCAGGTGCCTCGGACGCCCGCCACGTGAGGCGCACCGCCACGGCGTCGCCGGCGGTGGCCCGCGCGGGGCGGCGGACGGCCAGCAGCCGGTACGCGCCGATCGGCGCGTCGAGCCAGGCGACGTCGGGGCCGGCGAACGACGCGCGGAACGCCGGCGCGTCGACATCCGGCGGCCGCGCCGGCCCGCGCACCTCGACCTCGCCGGCGTCCCAGGCGTCGCCCGCGCCCTGGTCCGGCGCCGTCCACGGCAGGCGCGTGCCGGTGGTGGCATCGTACAGGCCGAGGCGCAGACGGTAGCGGCCGGGCGGCGTGCCCGGCTCGACCGCGAGCGTCAGCGTCGACGCCACGACCTCGCCGGCCTCCCATTCCTCGGTGTAGCGCGAGATCGCGTTGTCGAGCGCGCGGTCGCCGCCGCCCCATTGGGTGCCGTCGGGCCCGACGAGGTGCAGGAACATGGTGTAGCGCCCCGCGGGCCGCGCGTGCGTCTGGAACACCGCCGTCAGCGGCAGCGTGCCGCCGGCCTCGACCGTGCCCGGCCCCTTGTCGACCGCCACCAGCGTGGCCCAGCCGAAGCCGACCGCCGGCCGCGGCACGTCGCGCCGCACGTACACCACCTGGCGCTGGTAGTGGCGGTAGAAGTGCCCCAACGCGTCGTAGTCGCGCCCGAGCGCCGTCACGAAGGCATCGTAGTCGACGAGGTCGGTCATCTGCCCGTTCTGCGACGACGCGTCGATGAGCACGAGCGCGACGTCGCCGGCCGCCATCTCGTCGAGCAGGCGCGCGCCGGTGATCTGGCCGCTCTCGGCCGCGCCCTCCGAGATGCCGGCCCCGGAGTAGGTCGTCCGCCGTTCCGCGTAGAAGCCCATGCCGGGGAAGTCGCCGAGGATGCGCGCGCCGGGCGGCGTGAGCGCCCGCACCATGAGCGCGAGCCGTGCCGTCCCGACCTCGTGCTCGGGCAGCGCTTCGACGTCGTTCATCAGCGACGGCACCGCCATCACCGCGACGACCGTCGGGCCGAGGAGCGCGGCGAGCGCCCGATCGCCCCGCAGCGCCCGCGTCAGCGCCTGCACGGCGACGCCGACGACGAGCGCCAGCGTCGGCATGAGGTACACCAGGTGGCGGGCCCAGAGCTGGCGCGACAGGAAGGCGAACGCCAGGAGGGTGGGGAGCTGCCACGCCACCACCCGGCCGCGATCGGGGCACAGCCGCCGGATGCCGAGCAGGCCCAACGGCACGAAGAGCCAGAAGGCGGTGAAGTTGCCCAGCGTCTGCCAGTAGAACCCGAGGTTCTTGCGCAGCACGTCGCCGAGCGTGAGCGCCTGGCCCTGCATCAGGTGATGGCCGACGACGGCCGTATAGGTGTACGGCGTGAGCCACCAGAACGCGCCCATCACGGCCCCGACCAGCACCGCGCCCGGCAGCCCGAGCGCCGCGAGGTCGCCCGCCGCCCGCCGCCACGGGCGGTCGCCGCGCACGGCGCCCCAGCCGACGTACGCGGCCGTCGCGGCCCACGGCAAGAGCCCGAAGAGCTTGGCCAGGAGCGCGCCGCCGAACAGCACCCCGGCCGCCGCGTAGCCCGACCGGTGCCGGTCCGCGTCGGCGCGCACGAAGACGTACAGCGCCAGCGTGCCGAGCGCGAGCATCGTCGCCTCGGGCCGAAAGGCGCGGCCGATCCCGAACACCTCCTCCTCGGCCAGCAGCATCACCAGCGCCGCCAGGCCGGCCAGGCCCCCGAACAGCCGGCGGCCGATGAGGTAGGTCGCGGCGGCCGCCACCAGCACGAGCGCGGTGCTCCACGCCCGCATCGCCCACGGGTCGCGGCCGGCGAGCTTGACGATCAGCGCCCCGGGGAACAGGAACGCCGGGAGCTGCGGCGTCAGGAAGTCGCGGTACGGCAGCTCGCCCTGGCTGATGCGCCAGGCGGCGTACAGGTAGCCTTCCTCGTCGTCGTTGATCAGCCAGCCGTCGATCCGGTGGAGGTAGAGCAGCGCGAACAGCGCCAGCAGCGCGAGCGCCGCCGCGTGGTGCCGATCCCACCGCCGGCGCGCGGCGCCTGCCGCCGGCGGCGCCGCGTCCCCGGGCGTCATCGGACCTCGACCGTGCCGAGCGCCGCGGCGTCGCCGCGCCCGTCGGCGCCCCGCACGGCGCGGCGGGCGCCGGTGACCGGATGGTACACCGCGGCGATGAGGTCGTACCGCCCCGGCGGCAGGTCGGCGGGGACGGCCAACGCGTGCCGGTCGATCACGATCTCGCCGGGGACCCACCCGGTGGTCGGGCGCGCGCCGCCGTCCGGGGCGCCGTCGTGCTGGGCGACCGGCCGGCCGTCGGGGCCGATGAGCTGCACCGACACCGCGTACCCCACCACCGTCGGCATCGCCGCCCGCCAGACCAGCGCGACCTCGAGCGCGGCGCCCGCGGGCACCGCGGCGGGCACGTCGACGCCCGCGAGCGCGCCGACGCCGTCGAAGGCCGCGTCGCGCGGGCGATCCACGCGGGGGAGGGTGGTGACGATCGGCGCGCCGGCGCGCGCCGCCACGGTCACGGCGCCGAGGTCGACCGCGACCGCGCCCGGCACCGGCTGCCCGCCGACCTCGACCACCGTCGCGCCGAGCCGGTACTCGCCGGCGCCCGCGTGCGCCATCACCGGCGCCACGGCCCGCTGGTGCAGCACCACGCCGGCGCCCTCGGCGCCGGGCCCGTCCGCCTGCGGTCCCCACGGCGCGAGCGTCACCGCGGCGTCGGCCGCCATCGCGCCGCTCGACGCGTCGCTGAGCGTCAGTCGGACCACCGCCGAGGCGGCCCCCGCGACGTGGACCCACAGGTCGGTGGTGAGCAAGGTGCCCGCCTCGACCGGCCCGTCCGGCAGCGGCCCCCGGCCGAGCAGCGTCACGCCCCGCTCCGCCCGCGCCGCCGGTCGGAGGTCGAGGTCGAGCGCCGCGGCCGGCACGTCCCTTGCGTCGGCCCGCCACGGCCGAACGGCCAGCCGCCCGATGGTCACGCTCCCCCCGAGCGGCACGCCGCCGGCATCGACCACGTCGAGGCCCACCGCGTCGCGCCGGCGGTACACGCCGAGCACCACGTCGTACGTGCCGGCAGGCAGGCCGACCGGCAGCGGGAACGGCACCCGCTCGGCGGTCAGCTCGCGGGCCTGCCACCGGCTGGTCGGCCGCACGCGCAGGAGGTCGCCGCCGTCCGAGGCGAAGAGCCCGCCGTCCGCCTGGCCCCACTCGAGGCCGTCGGCGTCCACCAGGCGCACCGTCACGCCCAGGTCGTCGGTGATCGGCTCGGTGGCCTGCCACGCCGTCAGGATGTCGACCGTCTCGCCGCCCGTGGCCGTCTCGCGGTCGGGGCGCGCGGCCAACAGCCGCGGACCGGCCGCGAAGCGCGCCCGCTCGGGCAGCGGCCGGTCGAGCGGGGCGTACACCGCGTAGAGCTGATGGTGCCGGCGGAACCGGCCGACGGCCTTGCCGTAATGGTCCGCCAGCCACGCGGCAAAGGCCTCGCGATCGGTGAGGAAGTGGGTGTGGCTGAACTCGTCGGCCAGGTCGAGCAGCACCAGCGGCGGCTTGCGCCCGCCGAGCTCGCCCAGCAGGCGTGCCCACGTGATCTGGCCGCTGCCGGCCGCGCCGGCCGAGAGCGAGGCGGCGGCGTAGGTGGTCGGCCGCTGCGCGTAGAAGTTGAGCTCGGAGTAGTCGGTCAGGACGATGTCGCCGGGCGCCGTCACGAGGTCGATGAAGTCGGCGATGCGCTCCGTGCCGACCTCCCATTCGCCGGCGACGTCACGGTCGAGGAGCCGCCACGGCACCAGCGGCGCCAGCGCCAGCGCCAGCGCCAACCACGCCAGAGGCGGCACCGCTCGGGACGGCAGGCCCCGCGGCCGCCCGGCAAGCCGGCGGCGCGGCATCGGCCCGTCGGCGGCCGCCCGCCCGGCGCGCAGCACGTCGCGCACCGCCACGGCGTACAGCACGGCCAGCGCCGGCGTGATGTACATGAAGTGGCGCGGGAACTTCTCGCGCGACAGCACCGCGAACGCCAGCAGCGTCGGGAGCTGCCACGCGAAGAGCAGCACCGGCCGGTCGGCGCGCTGCCAGGCCATGAGGCCGGCCGCGGCGGCCACGAACACGAGGAGCGACCCCTCGTTGTAGCGCAGGACGGCGGTGTAGAAGGCCAGCGTGTCGGCCAGCACCTGCCATTCCGTCTTCTGCGCCCCCTGCCGCAGGTGATGGCCCAAGACCGACTCGTACACCGGCGCGCCCATGGCCACGAACACGCCCAACCCCACCGCGACGGTCGCCGCCCACGCGACGACCACCACGGCCGCGTCGCGGGCCATCGCGGCGAGCGGCCGGCCCCGCCGCCAGCCGTCGACGGCCAGCCACGCGAGGCAGCCGGCCATCGGCAGCGGCCCGAACAGCTTGGCCAGCGTGGCCAGGCCGAAGCCGACGCCGGCCACCGCCAGCCAGCGCCGGACCGGCGGGTCGACGGCGCCCACCCGCGGAAAGGCCGCCCGCGCGAACGCGTAGACCGCCAGCCCGTCGAAGAACAGCATGAACGGCTCCGAGCGGAACGTGCGGCCGTTGAGGAAGACCTCGGGGTGCAAGAGGCCGAGCGCCAGGGCCAGGCACGCGACGCCGGGACCGAAGAGCCGTCGCGCCGTCGCCCACGTCCACGCGCCGGTGGCGAGCGTCAGGCCGGCCGCCACGGCGCGCGCCGGCCAGGCGCCGGGGCCCGTCCACGCCATCAGCCAGCCGCCGGGCAGCAGGAACGCCGGAAGCTGGGGGGTCAAGAAGTCGCGGTACGGCAGCTCGCCGAGGCTGATGCGCCAGGCGGCATACAGGTAGCTGCCCTCGTCGTCGTTGATGCGGTAGGCGTCGAGCCGCCACAGGTAGAACGCCACCAGGAGCGCGCCGACGGCGGCGGCCGCGAGGTCGGCCGGGTGCGCCGCCGAGGCCAGGCGGGCCACCCGGCCGATGGCACG
>QEVT01000429.1 GCA_003576755.1 bacterium
GGCGGCGCGTGTCGGACCCGGCCGCGTCGGGCGGGGCGTTCCTGGCCGCCGACGCCGCCGGCGACCGCGTGACGCTCGCGTTCGCCGGCGACCGGGTGGCGCTCTACCGCCGGATCGGCCCGGACGGCGGGCGGGCGTCGGTGACCGTCGACGGGCGGGGCCACGGCACGTTCGAGTTCTACTTCCCGGAGGAGCGCCACCAGGTGCCGGCCGTGGTCGACGGGCTCGGCGACGGGGCGCACGTCGTGACGATCACGGTCGCAGGCCAGGCGGACGCGGCATCGACGGGCCGGCTGGTGGCGCTCGACGCGTTCGCCATCCCGGGGCCGTTCGATGCGACGGCCGCGCAGGCCGCCGGCATCGACCGGGTCAACCTGTACCGCGACCGCGTGGGCGTCCCGCGGGCGCGCGGCGCGGCGGCGATCCACCTGGCGGCGCAGGCGCACGCCGACTACGCGGTGCGCAACCCCGGCGAGAGCCACGGCGAGACCCCCGGCAAGCCGGGCTACGTCGGGCGCGGCCCGACCGAGCGGGTGCGCTACTTCGGCTACCCGCACGGCGTCTGGGAGGACATGCACTTCATCGGCAACCCGACGGCGGCCATCGACGGCTTCATGACGACGGTCTACCACCGCGTGCCGGTGATCCAGTATGGGCTCGTCGAGGCGGGCATCGGCACGGCGCGCGCCGGGGGCAACGCGGCCGACGTGCTCGACATGGGCGGCGGCGGACGCGGGGTTGCGCCGGCCGAGCGGTACGTCTACGCCTATCCGTTCGACGGCCAGGCCGACGTGCCGCCCCAGTGGGACGGCGGCGAGGGCCCCGACCCGCTGCCCGGCCAGCCCAAGCCGGTCGGCTACCCGGTGAGCCTGCACCTCGCGCAGCCGGCCGCCCGGTCGGCCGCGGGCACGGCGGCCACGCCGTTCGGGGCCGCGGTGGCGGCGCTGCGCGGGCAGCCATGGCTCGGCGCGGGGCGCGCCCCCTGGCGGGGTGCGCTGCGCGGGCCGTTCGACGCGCCCGCCGACGGCGGGTGGGCGGTGACGACCATCGCGTTGGCGGACGACCGTGGGTCGGCGGTTCCCGCCCACGTGCTCCACCAGGGCGCCGACCCCAACGCGTTCCTCGGCCCCGACGTCGCGTTCATCATCGCCCGCCAGCCGATGGCGCGCGGCAAGGTCTACCGGGCCCACGTGGCCGGCACCGACAGCCGCGGCCAGCCGTTCGACGTGCGGTGGTCGTTCACGACGGCGCCGTGACGGCGCCGCGCGCCGCCCTGCGCGCCGGGCGCCGGGCAAGCGCGCCACACACGGGCATCGCCCGGTGGACGCGCTCCCGGCACGTCGTCCCCATGGCGGCCATCCGTGCGTGATGTCCGCCCCGCGATCACGGCCTGGCTCGCGGCGGGCGAGGCGGTCGCGCTGGCGACGGTCGTGCGCACGTGGGGCTCGGCGCCCACGCCGCCGGGGGCCAAGCTCGCGCTGTCCGCGGCCGGGGGTCTGGCCGGTTCGGTCAGCGGCGGGTGCGTCGAGGCGGCGGTGGTCGAGGCGGCGCACGTCGTGCTCGCCGGCGGCGCCCCGCGGCGGCTGTCTTTCGGCGTCCCCGACGCGACGGCCTGGAGCGTCGGCCTGGCGTGCGGCGGCGAGCTCGCCGTCTGGATCGAACGGCTCGACCCCGCGGCGTTCGCGGTGATCGCGGCCGCGCTCGACGCCGCGTCGGGCGTGACGGTGGCGACGGTGGTCGGGGTGGACGGTGGGGAGCCCGGATCCCTCGGCGGCCGGGTCGTGGTCACGGGGGACGGCGACGGGGCGGCGGTGGCGTGGTCGAACGCGATCGGCGTGGACGTCCTGGGCGCGGCGTGGCCGGCGATCCTGGCCGCCCACGCCGGCAGGGAAAGCGCGGAGATCGTGGTCGCGGTGCCGGCATCGACCGCACCTCCGGAACCGGCGCCTGCTTCGACGGCCACGGTGTTCGTGGACGTCGACCTGCCGCCCCCGACGCTGGTGATCGTCGGCGCGGGGCAGATCGCACAGGCCCTGACGGGGCTGGCGCGGCGGCTGGGCCATCGGACGGTGGTGGTGGACCCGCGGGCGGCGTTCGCCACGCGCGAGCGGTTCCCCGAGGCCGACGACGTGCTCGTCGAGTGGCCGGCCGAGGCGCTGGCGCGGCTGCGGCCGACACCGGCGACGGCGGTGGCGGTGCTGTCGCACGACCCGAAGATCGACGACGCGGCGGTCGCCGCGGCGCTGGCGAGCCCGGCCGGCTACGTCGGGGCGCTCGGCAGCCGCCGCACCCAGGCCGAGCGGCGGTCGCGGCTGCTCGCGCGCGGCGTGGACGCGGCGCGGCTGGATCGGCTGCACGGCCCGATCGGGCTGGCCATCGGGGCGCGGA
>QEVT01000430.1 GCA_003576755.1 bacterium
GCGCCCGCGCCCGTTGCCGCCGGGCCCGGTGCCACCACCACCGCCGCCGTCCCGTCCCCCGGCGCGGGGGAGCCCTCGGGCCGGGGCCCGCAGGCCGCGAGCGCCAGGGCGGCGCCCGCGGCCCACAAGGTACCCGCCGTCATGCCGGCGACCGACGGCCTCATGGCCAGGGCTGGCCCCAGTCGTGCCGGCCCGCCGGGCAGCCGAACGAGTAGGCGATGCCGGCGTAGATGCTCGCCAGGTCCTCGGCGTTGGGCGTGTAGAAGAAGTTGCCGGGCGCCGAGGCGCACTGCGCCATCAGCGTCTGGTTGATGTCCTCCGGCAGCCCCACCCCGACCGTGTACACCCGGATGCCCGCCTCCTTGGCGCGCTGCGCCGCCTTGCGGACGGTCGTCTCCATCGTCCCGTCGCCCGGGTCGACCGGCACCATGTTGGGCAGCCCGTCGGTGAGCAGGATGATCACCGGCGTCGTGTTGGGCTCGCCGATGGCCGGCCGCACGGCGTCGAGCCCGCGCTCGAAGCCGAGGTCGAGGCGCGTCTGTTGGGCCTGGCCGGCCGGCAGCCGGTCGATGGCCCCGTGCAGCGCGCCCGCGTCGTTGGTCAGCCCCTGCTCGATCCAGGCCTTGGCGTTGAAGCCCACCACCGCCACGCGGTCGCTGCGGCCCTGGCCGTCCGGCGTCAGGTCGAGCCGCGTCAGGAACAGGCGCGCCGCGTCGAGCGTCGCCTCGAGCTTGGTGCGGCCCGAGCCCGTCGCGCGGTTCATGCTCGTCGACATGTCCATGACCATCACGACGTCGGAGTACACCCATTGCACCGTGCAGCGCTCGTTGACGATGATCGGCAGGTAGATCGGCGCCGGGGTGGGCGTCGGCGTGAACGTCGGCGTGTGCGTCGGGGTGTGGGTCGGCGTCGGCGTGTGCGTCGGCGTGTGGGTCGGGGTGTGCGTCGGCGTCGGGGTCGGGACGTCGGTCGGCGTGTCGGTGGGCGTCGGCGACGGCGGCAGGCACATCCCGCTGACCGTCACCACCTGCGTCGGCATGATCAGGTCCTGCCGCTGGTTCTCCATGTCGACCGCCCGCATCCAGCCCTCGATGGCGTGCACGCCCTCCGTCACGGGCTCGGCGCGGTAGGTCAGGGTGTGGGGATCGGTGGAGCGGATCTGCTTCCACTCCCAGTTCAGCGTGACCTTGTCGCCGATGTCGGTGATCTTCGACGGCGGCACGCTGGCCGAGCCGTCGACGTAGGCCAGGCCCTTGGGCAGGATCTGCGTCATGTACAGGTCGCGCATCATGACGTCGCTCTCGAGCTCGGTCATCTGGTTGTCGACCATGCGCCCGAGCTTGCCGCGCTCGTTGTGCTCGGTGTAGTTGCGGGGCGTCGCCGGCATCTGGCGGGTGAAGTCGCAGTAGTCGGCGACGTTTTCCGGGCAGCCGACGAACAGCTCGACGTCCTGGCCGCGGATCATCTGGGCGGCCTCGAGCATGTTGCGGCCGTCGTCCTGGAAGATGTTCTTGGTGCTGGCGAAGTAGATGATGAACTCGCACGGCGTGTCGGTGCTGCTCGCCGCCTTCTTGCGGACCTCGCGCAGCATCTCGAGCGCCGCCCGCGCCGCGCCGACGAAGTCGCCGTGCGGGTCGTGCCCGTATGCCGGCACGCTGAGCGGCCCGCGGGCCGACTCGATCTTGTCGGTGATCTGCAGCACCTTCTTGACCTGCGTGCTGTTGTAGTGCACCACGCCCACGCGCACGGTGCGGTCGCGCTCGTAGTCGCGCAGCTTGTTGAACGCGCTGACCGACTCCTGGACCATCCACTCGGCCTGGAAGGCCTTGTCGACCTGGACGAACACGACGTTGACGCCGCCGGGGCACACCGGGCAGTCGGGCACCATGCGCACCGTCACGTCCACGGGGTCGCACATGCGGATGGTGCTGGCCGACAGCGTGCCCGTGATGGCGCCGCCGCAGGCGCCGCGCGGCGTGTTGGGCTGCCGTTGGGCTTGGGCGCGGGGAGCGGAGAAGAGGATCGCGGCCAGGGCGATCAGCGCGATCGCCACGGCCCCGAGGCCACGGAAACGGGACATCACCGGACTCCTTCTGGTTGGCAGGCAAGGCGGAGCGACGACAGGCCGCTAGCGTTCAGCCGATACCAGTCCAATGACGCG
This sequence comes from bacterium, assembly GCA_003576755.1. Taxonomy (GTDB): domain Bacteria; phylum Chloroflexota; class Anaerolineae; order Epilineales; family Epilineaceae; genus UCB3. The sequence goes on from QEVT01000430.1 coordinate 2,162, forward strand.
ACGCGCTCGGCGCCGCCGGACGGCGGCGCGACAGAGGGGAGCAGGGAACCGGACCGCGCGTATTATGGCCAGGTCGCGGCGGAAGTCAACCGTCTCCCGTCCGCCAGCGCCACACCCGCCCGAGGCCGGCCGCGTAGGCCGCGAGCGCCGCCCAGCGCAGCGCCGCCGTGGCCGCCTCGGCCGCGCCCGCCGGCGGGGCCGCGCGGTAGAAGGCGGCGTATGG
>QEVT01000052.1 GCA_003576755.1 bacterium
CCCGCGGGCGCCCTGCCGGCGCCGCCGGCGCCCCCCGCGGCGGCGGGCGACGCGCTCGACATCGGCGGGGCCGAGATCGACGACTCGAGCGCGCTGCGGCGCAACTTCGGGACGAGCAGCGACCGCGTGACGCAGGTGACGGCCGGCGACATGGACGGCGACGGCGACCTCGACCTCGTCGTCGGCAAGGTCGGGCAGGACGCGCTCTACCTCAACGACGGCCGCGGCAACTTCGACGCCGCAGGCAGCGAGGTCCTGTTCAACAGCGCGGACCTCAACGACCCCGACCACTTCGCGCTCGGCGACCTCGACAACGACGGCGACCTCGACGCCGTGGGCTGGTGGCGCGGGCCGACGGACCGCGACAACTACCTGTTCGTCAACGACGGCACGGGCAAGCTCGACACGCGGGTGGGGATCGGGGGCGGCAACACCACGGTCAACGACGTGGCCCTGGCCGACCTCGACGGCGACGGCGCGCTCGACGTCGTGTTCGCGCGCTCGATCGGCGGCTCGGCGCAGGACACCTACATGCTAAACGCCAACACCGGCGGGAGCCCGCCGTCGTTCGGCGCCGAGCAGAGCTTCGGCACCGCGCTCGGCCAGACCCGCGCGGTCGCCGCCGGCGACGTCGACGGCGACGGCGACGTCGACCTCGTCCAGGCCAACGGCGAGGACGGCGTCGACGAGGTCACGCGGATCTACCTCAACGACGGCGCCGGCGGGTTCTACACCGGCGGCGGCACGTGCACGCCGCAGTGGGAGTGGGGCGTCCCGACGTCGGGGCCGGGCGGCGCCCATTCCGGCACCAGGCTGTGGGCGACCAACCTCGAGGGCGACTACTCGAGCTCGCAAGACGTGTGGATCACGTCGCCGGCCATCGACCTCAGCAGCGCGGGGACGGCGACGATCGAGCTGAGCTGGTGGCAGTGGATCCGCACTGCGGGCGGCACCGGCATCGACTTCACGGCGGTGGAAGCGAGCCACGACGGCGGCGGCTCGTGGGACACGGTGTGGGCCCTCGGCACGCAAGAAACCTGGGAGCGGCAGTCGGCCGTGCTCGGCAGCGAGTACGCGGTCGAGGACTTCCGCTTCCGGTTCCGGCTGGTGTCGGACGAGGACGACACCGCGGCGGGGTTCTACGTCGACGACGTGGCGGTCGCGGTGGCCGCGACGCCCGTGTTCAGCCGCGACTTCGAGGCCGACGACGGCGGCTTCACGATCTCGACGCCGGCGTTCCCGGACGACGAGGTGCGGTGCGTGTCGGAGACCGGCCACGACACCACGGCGGTGGCGCTGGGCGACATGAACGGCGACGGGCACCTCGACATCGTCCTCGGCAACCGGGCGCGGCGGACCGTGCCGTCGGACCCGAACAGCACGCTCATCGACGGGCAGGAGCGGATCTACCTCAACGACGGCGCCGGCCGCTTCGACGACCCGGCCGGCGAGATCGCGTTCGGCGCGACCGTCGACACCACGTGGCGCCTGGCGCTCGGCGACGTCGACGGCGACGGCCGGCTGGACGTGGTGACCGGCGAGCCGGGCGGGCAGTCGCGGGTGTGGTACAACGACGGGGGGGCGGTGCCGGGCTTTTCGACGTGGGATCCGGTGGGCTCGGACGGCGCGCCGACGTACGGCATCGCCGTGGCGGACGTCGACGGCGACGGCGCGCTCGACGTGGCGGCCGGCCTCGACGCCCAGCAGAGCCGTGTGCACCTCAGCCCGGGCGCGCTGGGGTACCTGGCGTCTCCCGCGTCGACGGTCGGCGACTCGTTCGACATGACGGAGGCGCTGGCGCTCGGCGACCTCGACCGCGACGGCGACCTCGACCTGGTGGCCGGCAACTCGCCGCCGTTCGACTTCGCGTCGGGCCACGACCCGCGTTCGCACGCGTACTTCAACGACGGCAGCGGCGGGTTCGGGAGCGCGTTCCCGGCGTTCGGGATCGGCGAGGCCGAGGTCCGGGCTGTGGCGGTCGCGGACCTCACGGGCGACGGAACGCTCGAGGTGCTCTTCGGCATCCTGGGCGGCCAGAGCCTGTACCTGAGGCCGGTGTTCGACCCGGGCGGGGGTCTGATGTTCTTCGACGGCGGCTGCCCGGCGACGTGCTTCGGCGCCGCCGGCGCTTCCGCCCGCGCGCTGGCCACCGGCGACGTCGACCGCGACGGCGATCTCGACATCGTCGCCGGAAACGTGGGGACGGACGCGGTGCACGTCAACGAGGGCGGCGGGAGCTTCACGGACGGCGGCACGCGGTCGTTCGGCGGCGGCAACACGACGGCCGTGGCGCTGGGCGACATCGACGGCGACGGCCACCTCGACGCGGTGCTCGGCAACGCCGACGGCCAGGCGGTGGCCTACGTCAACGACGGCACGGGGGACTTCGGCGCGGCGGGTGCCGCGCGCCCGTTCGGGAGCACGAGCGACACGCGCAGCCTGGCGCTGGCCGACATGGACGGCGACGGGGCGCTGGACGTGGTGGCCGGCAACCACGAGCAGCAGAACACGATCTACCTCGGCGACGGCAACGGCGGCTTCGGGGGGGCGGCCGGGACGATCGGCTTCGGGACGGGGTCGGACGCCACGCTGGCGGTGGCGGTCGGCGACCTCAACGGCGACGGCGCGCTGGACCTGGTGGTGGCCAACGAGGTCGAGGACAACGTGGTCTACCTCAACGACCGGGCCGACCCGCCGTCGTTCGTGCGGCAGCGGGCCTTCGGGCACGGCGACGACCACTCGACGAGCCTGGCGCTGGGCGACCTCGACGGCAACGGGACGCTCGACATCGTCGTCGGCAACCAGCCGGACGACATCCGCGACGTGCCGAGCATCCCCAACCCCGTGCACCTCTACCCGCGCGAGGTGTTCCTCAACCGGCAGCGGCGCTCGGCGCGGCTGCCGAACGGGCTGCCCTCGGTGCGCATCGACCGGCCGGGCGACACGGCCGACGGGCAGGGGCTGTCGGTGGCGGAGATCCAGGAGGAGGACCGCATCCCGATCCAGTTCACGGTGTCCGACCCCGAGGGCGACAACGTGGGGCAGGTGCGGGGGTGGTACTCGCTCGACGGCGGCGGGCACTGGCTGGCGGCGGAGCCATGGACCCTGGAGCAGACCCTCAACCTGGGTGCGAGCCCGAGCGGGACGACCCACACGTTCCATTGGAGCACGCACGATTCGGGCTTCTTCGGCCAGTCGGACGAGGTGGTCTTCCGGCTCGAGGCGCTGCCGCAGCCGCGGTTGGGCGACCCCGGCGCCTACGGCTACCCGAACGCCGTCGCGGGCCCGCGCCAGTGGGCGTTCGGCACGGCGGCCACCTACCCGTTCCGCGCCCGCGGCACGCAGGTCCAGGTGTTCAGCGAGGACATCGAGCCGGGCCGCGAAGCGGCGGGGGCGCGGGTGTACCGCCTGCCCTACCGCGCGGTGGACGGGGCGCTCCCGCTCGCCAACACGGCGGGCGAGCCGCTCGTCACCGACGCCGAAGGGTACCTGCGGGGCCACGCGCAGGTCTCCGGCGGCGATGTCCTCTTCGCCCTGTGGCCGGTGTCGGTCACGGAGCACTACACGCTCTACCACATCAGCGGCGAGATCACGAACGACGGGCTGGAAGACGGGGAGCTCGAAGGTTTCGGGGTCATCCCGCTGATCGTGTCGTCGGGCAAGCCGCTGATGCTGTTCAACCTCGACGTTTCGCTGGAATGGGACGCGCGCTACGACAGCGCGTTCATGACGCAGCTCGAGGAGGACATCCGGCGGGCCTCGGAGGTGCTGTTCGACGTGACGAACGGCCAGGTGGCGCTGGGGCCGGTGCGCATCCACCACGCCAAGCAGGCGTGGCTGGCGGCGGACGTCATCGTGCACGCGGCCAACAACCTGCGGCCGGCGGCCAGCCTGGGCGGGGTGGTCGACGACCCGCTGGACGACGTCGACAAGCACGGGCGGACGATCGAGGACGCGTACGTGCCGGGGCAGATCCAGATGGGCCCGGCCTGGGGGCGCTTCGGCGATCCCGAGACCGACCTCGGCGACGACTGGCCGCGGGCGCTGGCGCACGAGCTGGGGCATTACTTCTTGTTCCAGATGGACAACTACCTCGGCGTTGTGGGCGGGCGGATGGTGCCGAACGACTGCAAGGGCAGCTTCATGACGGACGCCTACACCGACGAGTACAGCGAGATGATCGCGCGCGACAAGTGGACGGGCGCGTGCCTCGACACTTTGGCCGAGCGCACGACGGGGCGGACAGACTGGGAGACGATCCTGCACTTCTACCCGTGGCTGAACACCGACAACGTGAACCTGCCGGGCCCGAACCGGCTGACGCTCGAAGTGACGGAGATCACGGAGGTGGATCCCGGCACGGAGTTGGTGGCGCTAGGCACCCCGTTCTACTCGCTGCGCGAGGGCGGCGAGCGGCTGTTCGTGGGCGCGGGCGGCGGACAGGGCTACCTGTTCAAGAACCAGAAGACGGCGACGCTGACGGACGACTATGTGGTGGCGGTCGGGTCGCCGGTCGGCGACCAGATGCACGCCCGGGGCGCGGAGCCGGGAGACCGACTGTGCGTGTTCGACCAGCGCCGCAGCCTGACGCGGATCGGGTGCACGACGGTCGGGAGCTTCGAGGGTTCTCTGGAGATGGCGGCAGTGCCGGGCTGGAGACCGCAGATCGAGGTGTCGCCTGTGGCTACCGACACGCTGGCCATCACGGTGACGCAGCAGATCAGTGGCGACAACGTCGTGGCCCAGGTACTGCCGACGAGGGGCGTGTCAACGACGTTCCCGATCACGTCGACGGTGGCGGAGCTGCTGCCGGTGCCGGGGATGCCGGATACTTACTCCAGCCTTGTGCGGCTCGCATATCCGATTTTCAACGGATTCGTCCGCGTCTGGGAGCCGGACGTGGTGCCGACGCGCGAGGCCATGACGCAGTTCGTGTTGGGTTCCGGGTGGGGGCCCAACGTTCGGCATTGGGGACCCAATGTTCGGCATTGGGGACCGAACGTTCGGCACTGGGGGCCGAACGTTCGGCACTGGGGTGCACCTGTCTCCGCTGCCGACGGCAAGGCATCCGTCTACAACCTCGACGACATCTTCGGCGATACGGGTGCATCTGTGCTGCAGTCCCTCACCACGCTTCCGCCCGTTCCAGCATGGCTTAGTCCAGTCGGAAGGGTGTTGCGGTTCGAAGCATCGACCACGATCACCCGGACTATCGCGTTCAACTACCTCCAGCAGGAAGTGCCAGGCAGCCAAGTCTACGAGAGCGGACTGCGTGTCCATTACTCGCCTGACAAGGGTGCGACTTGGCAACAACTGGAGACCGTCCTCGATGTTGACGACAACCTCGCCACGGCCATCATGCCCACCGCCGGCAACGGCAACGGCCTGTACATGCTGGCGGTGACCATCGCGATGCCCGCGCTGCAGCCGGGCTGGAACCAGATCGGCTACCCGGTGTCCGGCACGCGCACGGTGACCGAGTCGCTGGCGTCGATCGCGGGCGACTACCGGCTGATCTACGACAACGGCCCGACGGCGGCCGGGCCGTGGCGGCTGTACGACCCGGAGGTGGTCGCCGAGCACCCCGACCTGGCGGGCCTGGTCAACGACCTCCACGACCTGGTGTTCGGGGGGGTGTACTGGATCTACATGCTCGACGCGGCGGAGCCGTTCTTCGGGCTGCCGGCGCTGCCGGGCGACGCGGGACCGCCCCCGGGCATGGAAGCGCTCGAGGTGGCGACCGGCCTGGACGCGGGCGAGGAGCCGCCGCCGGCCACGTACTACGGGTGGGTGACGGCGTCGCCGGGCTTCGCGCCGGCGGCCGGCATGGACGTGGTGGCGACGATCGGCGGCGTGGTGTGCGGGCAGGCGACCGTGCAGGCATGGGCGGGCCAGCTTGCCTACAAGCTGCAGGTGGCCGCCGCCAGCAGCGCGCAGCCGGGGTGCGGCGAAGAGGACGCCACGGTCACCTTCAGCGTGGGCGACCAGATCATGGTCGAGTCGGCGTCGTGGGACCACACGGCGGCGCATTTCCTCCCGTTGGGCACGCTGGCCACGGGCGCGGACCTCGCGGTCGAGCAGGTCGTGCTGCCGGATCCGCCGCAGTCCAACCGCGCGTACGCCTACCTGGTGACGGTGCGCAACCTCGGCCCGCTGCCGGCCACCGAGATCGTGCTGCGCGGCGTGCGCCCGCCGGGGGCCACGCTGAGCTTCTCGGCCGACGGGCTGCGCTACTGCTCGACGGTGGGAGGCGATCTGTACTGCCAGCTCGGCGCGCTCCCGGCCCACGCGAGCCGGTCGGTGGTGGTGGTGCTGTCGGTGCCAGGCCCCGGTTCGGTCACCCACGAGGTGTCGGTGACGGCCTTCGAGCCCGACCCCGACGGCGGCAACAACACGTCGCGGCTGGCGCACGACGTGCTGGCGTCGATCCTCGACCAGCCGACGGCGGTGTCGCTGACCGGGTTCAACGCCGTGGCGACGCCGGACGGCCGGCACGAGATCACGTGGTCGACCGGCAGCGAGACCGACATCATGGGCTTCCTCATCCGCCGCGCGCCGGCGCCGCAGGGGCCGTACACGCGCATCACGCCGGCGCTCATCCCGGCGCGCGGCACGGCCATGGCGGGGGCGCGGTACCGCTTCGTGGCGCCGGCAACCGACGGCGGGCCGGCCTTCTACCGGCTCGAGACGGTGGCGCTGGCGGACGTGCCGGCGCTCTTCGGGCCGATCCCGCTGCGGTCGGCCGCGACGCGGGCGTTCCTGCCGGCGCTCTGGCAGCGGTAGGGTGAATGGAGACCGTTGGCGCCTTCCTGCCCATCGACCGGCGGCTGGCGCTGGCGGCCGGCCGGGGGCTGCCGGACCGCGCGGTAGGGGCGGTGCTGTTCGCCGACATCGCCGGCTTCACGCCGCTGACCGAGGGGCTGGTGCGTGAGCTCGGCCCGCAGCGCGGCCCCGAGGAGCTGACCCACCACCTCAACGCGGTCTACGCCGCGCTCGTCGACGCCGTGCACCGCTTCGGCGGGAGCGTGGTGGGCTTTGGCGGCGACGCCATCACGTGCTGGTTCCCGGGCGACGCCGACGGCGCCCGCGCGGTCACGAGCGCGGGCGCGCTGCACGCGGCGATGCAGCCGCTGGCGACGGTCGAGACGCCGGCGGGCACGCGCTTCGCGCTGGGCATCAAGGTGGCGGTGGCGGTGGGGCCGGTGCGGCGGTTCGTGGTCGGCGACCCCGCGCTGCGCCGGCTCGACGTCGTGGCCGGCCGCACGCTCGACGCGATGGCGGACGCCGAGCACGCGGCCGAACGCGGCGAGACGGTGGTGACGGCCGCGACGGCGGCGGCGCTGGGCGACCGGCTGGCGGTGGCCCAGTGGCGGCCGGCGGGCGACGGGCTCGCGCGGGTGGCGGTGGTCGGGGACCTCTCCCCGCCGGCCGCGCCGGCGCCGTGGCCGGCGGTCGGGGAAGCGCGGGGGGGGATGTCGCCCGACGCGGCACGCGAGTGGCTGTGGCCGTCGGTGTTCGCCCGCGTCGCGGGCGAGCACGGCCGGTTCCTGGCGGAGCTGCGGCCGGCGGTCGCGCTCTTCCTGCGGTTCGGCGGCATTGACTACGACGGGGACGACCAGGCCGGGGCCAGGCTCGACGCGTGGGTGCGGGCGGTCGAGCGGGTGATCGCCGACCGCGAGGGCACGCTGCTCGAGCTGTCGTTCGGGGACAAGGGCAGCCACCTGTACGCCGCGTTCGGGGCGCCGGCGGCGTTCGCCGACGACGCAGCGCGGGCGGTGGACGCGGCGCTGGCGCTGACAGCCCTCGCGCGAGACTGGCCGGACGTCACCGAGGTCCGGGTGGGGCTGGCGCGCGGCCCCATGCGCACGGGCACCTACGGCAGCCCGGTGCGCGGCACCTACAGCGTGATGGGCGACCGCACCAACCTGGCCGCCCGGCTGATGGCGGCAGCGGCGCCCGGCGAGGTGCTGTGCGACGACGCGGTGGCGGACCGCGCGCGGCGGCATTGGGAGATGGAGTCGCTGGCGCCGGTCCTCGTGAAGGGCAAGGCGGAGGCGGTGGCGGTGTTCCGCCCGTCGGGGGCGCGGACGGCGGCGGCGCCGGCGGTCGACGCGGTGCGCGGGGACCTCGTCGGACGGCACGCGGAGCTGGCGGCGCTCGAGGCGGCGGTGGCGGACGCACGCGCGGGGCGGCAGCGGGTGGTGGGGATCGTCGGCGAGGGCGGCATCGGCAAGTCGCGGCTGACGGCGGAGCTGGTGGCGCGGGTGCGCGCGGCGGGTCTGCGGTGCTCGGTCGGCGCGGGGCAGAGCATCGAGCAGCACACGCCGTACCGGGCCTGGCGCGATGTCCTGACCGACGGGCTGGACCTCGGCGAGCTCGGGGACGCGGCGGAGCGGCGGCGGCGGGTCGAGACGCGGCTGGCGGCGGGGACGCCGGAGCTGTTGGATCGCGCGCCGCTGCTCGACGACATCCTGGGCCTGGGCTGGGACGACAACGCGCTGACGGCGGGGCTGGACCCGGCGATGCGGCGCGACAGCCTGACGGACCTGGTGGTCGGCATGCTCCGCGAGTGGGGCCGTGCGCAGCCGTGCCTGGTGGTCCTCGACGACGCGCAGTGGCTGGACGACCTGTCGTGGGACCTGGCGGTGGCGGTGGCGCGGGCGCTGGCTGCATCGCGCACGCCGCTCTTCGTGGCGCTGGTGATGCGGCCGGTGGACCCGGGCAGCCCGATCCACCACCGGCTGGCGGGGCTGGAGGCGCTGGGGCTGTACGCGGCGGTGCCGCTGGGCGGGCTGGACGACGGGGCGATCGTGGCGCTGGCGGCGCAGCGGCTGGGGGTGGCCCCGGGGGCGCTGCCGGAGCCGGCGGCGGCGCTGGTGCGCGAGCGCGCGGAAGGCAACCCGTTCTTCGCCGAGGAGCTGGTGCTGGCGCTGCGGGACCGGGGGGTGCTGCGGGTGGTGGAGGTCGGGGCGGGCGTCGACGTGGAGGCGGCTGCTTCGCCGCCGGCGCGTTCGTGCGTCGTGGTGGGGGACCTCGACGCTGCCCGTCGGGAGCTGCCGTCGGACGTGCAGGGGCTGGTGCTGGCGCGCATCGACCGGCTGCCGCCGGAGAGTCAGGTCGTGATGAAGGTGGCGTCGGTGATCGGGCGGTCGTTTGCGCTGACGCCGCTGACCCACTCGCTGCGGCGGTTGGCCGCGATGTCGGAGGAGGCGGTGACGGCGGGGTTGGAGCACCTGGCGCTGCGCGACCTGGCGGTGCTCGAGGCGACGCGCCCGGACCGGGTGTACGCGTTCAACCACATCATCACGCAGGAGACGGCGTACGGCACGCTGCTCTTCCAGCAGCGGCGGGGCATGCACCGCACGGTGGCGGGCTGGTACGAGGACACGTACGGCGCGGGTGCGGACGCGCCGCCGCCGATCGACGGGGCGGCGGCGTTGGAGCCGTTCTACCCGCTCCTGGTCCACCACTACGAGCGGGCGGAGGACGTGGGGCGCGAGCGGGTCTACGGGCTGCTGGCGGGGGAGCGAGCGGCGGCGCAGTACGCGAACGCGGATGCGGTGCGGTTCCTGTCGCGCGCGCTCGACATCGCGGACGCGGGGGACGCGGCGGTGCGGTACCGGTTGCTGGCGGCGCGGGAGGGCGTACACGACCGGACGGGGGACCGCTCGGCGCAGGCGGCGGACATCGCGGCGATGGCGGAGTTGGCGGAGGGAGAGGGCGGCGCCGCGTATCCGCGATGGCGGCCGGAGGTGATGTTGCGGCGGGCGAACTTGGCGCTGATGATCGGGGACTACGCCGATGCAGCGGCAATTGCTGGAGACGGAATGGAATTGGCGCGTAGCAGAGGTGATCGCTCATTGGAGATACGCGGGTTGATCGTCTTGGGGAAGATCGACTGGCAGCGCGGCCGTTTTTCGGAGTCACGAGACAACTACATGGTCGCGTTGGATCTCTCGAAAGCCATGCGGGACACCCGAAGTGAAGCCGAAGCGCTGCTCAACTTGAGCGCTGTCGAAGCCAAGCAAGGTCGGCCGGTGGACTCCGTGATGGCCGGGGAGCGATCGCTTGAGCTCCACAGGGCGCTTGGAGACAGAGCCGGTGAAGCGGGGTGCTTAATATCACTGGCGGCAACTCACTACGAACAGGGTGAGTACGCGACCATCCTACGCTACTGCGAAGAGGCCTCAGCCATTTGCCGCCTGATCGGCCACCGGCGGGGACTGTCGATCATCGAAGGCAACCTCGGCGCGCTACTTTACGACATGGGAGATTATGCCGGCGCACAGGCTCGACTGCGATCCGCGCTCCTCACCTGCCGCGAGCTCGGCGACCGCTGGGGCGAGGCGACCAACCTCGACACGCTCGGCATCGTGCTGCACCGCCTGGGGGATCTCGCCGCCGCCCGGCGCCACCTCGACGAGGCGCTGGCGATCCAGCGGGCGATCGGCGACCAGCATAGCGCGGGGTACACGCTGACGCACCTCGGCGACCTGCACGCCGATGCGGGCGACTGGCCCGCTGCCGACGCCGCGCACGCCGAGGCGTTGGCGGTTCGCCGCGGCCTCGGGCAGGACGCGCTGGGGCTGGACAACCTGGCCGGGCTGGCGTGGGTCGGGTGGCGGCGTGGGGCCGCGCGGGACGAGGCGGGTGTCGACGGCTTGGGAAGTGCGGTTGACGGTGCCGACGGTGTCGGCGACGCCGACGTCGCCAGGGCCCGGGCGCTGGTCGACGAGACGCTGGCGTGGATCGACGCCCACGGCACGGACGGGATCGAGTTCCCGGTGCAGGTGGCGTGGCGCTGCTATCGGGTGCTGCGGGCCTCGTCCGCGCGCCGGCCGGCGGACGGTGCGCGGGCGCACGACGTGTTGGCACGCGCCCGCGCGCTGGTGCTCGAGCGGGCGGAAGGGATCGCCGACCCGGCGCTGCGGCGGTCGTTCGAGACGAACGTGCCGTTCAACCGGCAGGTGCTGGAGGCATGGGCGGATGGGCGCGGGGTTTCAGCCGCGCGCGAGCAGGCGGTTGTAGATCCAGGCAAGCACGGTGCCGTGCACGAGCCCTTCGATGAACCCCCACACCGCCCCCATGACGACGCCCATCCATGAGAGCGAGTAGCCCCACGGGCCGTAGAACTGGACCATCATCTCGGCGAAGGGGCGGAAGCCGGGGACATCGAGCATGGCGCAGGCGGTGGCGAGTGCGACCATGAGGCCGAGCCACAGCCCGGCCGCCAGGCCGAACTTGACGACGTCGAATCGCGACGGTGTCATGGGAAACCTCCTGGGTGAGTGGATGCGTGTCGGGCGGGGCCGGATCGCCGGTCGCCCGGGCGCGGAGTGTACCGCCGTTCGGGGTTCGGGACCAGCGCGGCCGGGGCGTGTAGAATGGCGGCGTTGGCCGGCGTTTGCGCCGGCGTCCGCGATGCAAGAGCCCCGAAATCGATGTCATCCGTACCAAGGAGGCCACCATGGCTGTCAGCCAGGACTACCGCCGCGAGGTCGTCGCGCGCCTGTCGCCGTTCGTGCCGATCGTCGACAAGTCGATGTTCGGGGGCGTCGGGCTGTATGGCGACGGCCTGTTCTTCGCGGTCCTCGACAATGATCGGACGTACTTCAAGGTCGACAACACCAACCGCCCGGACTTCGAGGCGGCGGGGATGGGGCCGTTCATGCCGTTCGGCGAGGATGCCGGTTACCAGATGGGCTACTACGAGCTCCCGCCGGCGGTGCTGGCCGACGAAGCAGCGCTAGGGGAGTGGGTCGCCAAGGCGCTCGACGTGGCGCGGCGGAAGAAGACCCGTTCGCGACAGGGGCGGGGGCGGCGGGGGTGAAGGTGGGGTGTCGCGGGAGGCCGGCCCCCTCCCCCCGGCCCGCTCCGCCAAGAACGGCTGGGGGAGGGGGAGACTCTCGGGGCGGGAGCGGTGGGGGAGCCGGTGCGGGCGCAGGTGGCGCAGGTCGGTGTAGGCCAGGTTGCACACGACGTCATCGTCGATGCCGTACGACTTGGCCCACAGGTGCTCGCGGTTCCAGCCGGTCGCGACCGCGCCGCATGAGCCGCCGCGGCCGGAGGCGTTGCCGTAGATCGAGCGCACGTTTCCGGGTGCGGCCGGGTCGGCGTCGGCGCTCGTCAGCCTGTCGCTCCAGCACCTCCTCGTCCGTCAGCCCGTCCGGCCACCCGTACGCCGCGAACACCGCTGCGTCGAGCCGCTTGTGCGCCCGGCCGAGCCACGTCGGCCGCTGCTTGCACAGGTTCGTCAGGGTGCGCTTCTTCAGCTCGGCTTCGCTCGCGCTCTCTGGGTTGAGCCCTGAGGGCGTGACAGAACGTTTGATCGAAGGGCTTCCTGGGAGCGCCGGCATCTTGCCGGCTGGAAGCCGGCGCTCCCAGGATCTGCCACCCGCCGCGCCACCCTCTGGACAGCTCCCGCCGACCCTCAAGTCTTGTGTCTGCAGTTCACTGAGGCTGGATCTGTCCCTCCGCTTGAGCGAGGGTCAGGCCTCGCTTGGACCTACAACCTCAATCTTGATGCGGTCCGGGTCCTCGCAGAACACGGCGTAGTAGTTCGGCGCCGTTGCAAATGGGTATCGCTCGTCGTAGAGCAGCGTGTGCCCGGCTTGTTTGACCCAGGTTCTGATGTCGTCGACGTGCTGGCGAGACTTCGCCTTGAAGGCCAGATGGTTCAGCCCAACTCTCTTGCGGTGATACCCTGCGCCAACATGCTCTGGAGCGGCCTGAAGCAGGCTAAGGTACGGCTCATCTTCTGGCGGGAGATAGCTCATTCCGCCTGACCAGCGCTCGGCTTCGTATCCGAGCTTCTCCATCAGCGGGGTCCAGAAGCCGATCGAGCGCTCAAGGTCACTGACGTACAACTCGATGTGATGCAGCATCTCAGTGTCTCACAATTCTGGGTTCTCCACCGGGGACCAAAGTGTGGGCATCGCGGGCCAGGAGCCAGCGGCCGTCTGGCTGCTTGCGGCATATCGTGATTCGATGACCGGCGAGCTGCATCGCCTCGCCGCCGGCGCGCGGGGTCACGGGCAACGAGTCCCGGCTCCGCGCGTAGGCGACCTCGCCGACGACCGCGACCGCTTCCAGCTCGCTGACGCAGTGGACCCGCACCTGGTGGTGGGCGGCCGAAAAGTTGGTGGAAAATCCGGGTATGGTCACAAGATTGGTCGCTGTATGGCAAGTTGTCGTGATCTGCGGAGAGGGTCGCGGCCTCTGTCGGCCCGGGAGGCCGAAGTGATGACTATTGCCGCAACTTCGTCTGATCGGCGACCACGCGAGATCAGGCAGTGGTCGGGGCCTCATGCACCGCGATGATAGGCCAGGCCTCGGATCGTGTCAACGCCTCCCGCCACCTACGGCACCGGCCGCGTCCTCCCGCCACCCACCAGCGAGCTCGTCCCCATTCACGGATTGAAGACCGCCCTGAACTGTTGCAGGCCGGGGCATAGACCACACCCGGGTCGGCTGAACGGACCACAGGGGGGGGCGGGTCCACGGACCACAGTCGGGTCGGCCCAAGGAACCACAGTTGCACTGGACGCACCGGTCGGGTGCGGCATCCTCGGCGTCGCTAACGGCGACAAGGAGGAGACTAACCGTGAGTGCCCCGAGGACCGCCATGCATCGACTGCAAGAAGTGGTGCGACTGTACCGTTTGGGAACCGGCGTCCGGGAGCGGGCGCGGCTCTTGGGCATGAGCACGCGCACCGAGCGTGAGTACCGTGTCGCACTTCGGGCGGCGGGACAGCGATGATGCAGGGTATGGCGCGCGGAGGCGTCCGGAAGGGATGCAACTTGGCAGAATCACCCCGCCTGTGGCATCTTATAGGAGAGCGGTGTTTGCAGAGGTGGTAGCTCTTTGCAGGATCCCGTCGGCAGGCCGAACGCGAGTCCGGCGGGGCCAATCGTAGGTGGGTAGCTCAATTGGTAGAGCAGCGGTCTCCAAAACCGCAGGTCGCAGGTTCGAGCCCTGTCCCACCTGCCATCGGTTGCAGAGGTAGCAGAGCCGCCGGAGCGTAAGTCACGCTCCGGCGGCTCTCTTCATCTCGAGATCATCCATGCAAGGCTGTCGAAGCAGGGGGGTCAGGGCGGAGCGAGACGACGGAGCATGAGGCGCGTCTTGGCGGATCGGGCCGGCGTCCATCGTGCGCGAGCTGGTCGAGCCAGTGGTCGATCCCGCGCACGGGGATTCCGAGACCTGCAATCTCCGAAGGCCGCCGGGAACCTGGATGCGTGGGTGAAAGGGTGAGCGCAGACACCACCGTTACCGATCCGCTCGCCGACAGACGGCTCGCCCACCCTCCGGTCGTGTCAGCGATCGGCCGGCAGCAGCTTGCGGACGTGATCGCGCAAGTGCTCGACCAGCACGCCAGGTCGAACGACCTTGATCCAGTCGGGCGGCGGCCAGAAGTCACGCTCGTTCAACGTGACGAGGAAGTGAGACTGCTGGATCATGGCGGATGCCAGGACAACGGCGTCCTTTGGGTGAGAGAACGCCCCGGCGGCAGCGACGAGCGCCGCGTCGGCGAGGGGCCCTTCGTATAGCGCCTCGCTGAGCAGAACGCGCAATGCGGCGAGTGACCCCGGGAGCTTGACCGCCACGTTGCGCAGCGCCTCCTCCCTCACGCCCGGGGAGATCCGGCCATCGAGAAACCCAAAGGCCGCCAACTGCAGGAGCACGTAACTGGCACCCTTCCGAGAATAGGCGCCTGCGATCACGGTCGACGTATCGAAGAACACGCGCGGCCCCCCTCGGTCAGGCACCACGGCGCAGGCGCTCCTCGTACAGTTGCCTGCGTGCTTCCGGCAGCCCCTCCAACAGGTCGTCGACCGACAGACCTGCCTCGTCACGCATCGTTTCGAGCTCAGCCACGAGCTTCGGGACGATCGAGACCCGCGGGGTCAGGAAAAAGCTCCCGTCGCCAAGGTCCACCAGCGAGAACACGTCACCCTCGTCGAGGCCATAGCGCTGCCGCAGGTCGGCCGGTATCGTGAGACTGCCCTTCGCGCGCATCTGAATCGTCGTCGTGGCCATCGCGTCCTCCGGAATTCCGACAATCGGATACACGGAATTCTATGCTGCCCGAAATCGACGGTCAAGACCGCCGTAAGGCGATCGCCGGCCCTGGGCGACGGGGCGAACACCGTTGGCCCCAGGCTGTCGGCGCGCCGGCCTTGGCGCAGCCAGTGCATCCCATGGTAACCTCCGCCTCGCGTGGCACGTCGTCACAACCACATCCCACGGAGGCTCCCGATGCGCGTTCCTTACGCCAACGTCGCCGTGACCTGCATCGGCCTCATGCCGCTGACGACGGCGGTCGCCTCCGCCCGTGCCGCGACCGTCGGTGATGCGCAGCCCTCCATTCTCGCCCCCATCGGCACCACGCGCCCGTACGCTCTCATCGCCCCCCTCGCCCGCGTCGACGACCGCCTCCCCATCCCCGCGGCGCCCCGCGCCCCGCACGCCCAAGCCGACGACCCTGTGCTGCCCGCACCCGACGGCCTCACGCTCACCGAACGCATCGGAGGGCACGTCGGCGGCGTCGCCGCTTTCGGCCACGTGGCGCTGGCGAGCCACGGCTTCCGGGTACACGCATACGACCTGTCCGACCCGTCCGCGCCCAAGATCGCGCGCAGTGGCCCGTCGATGGCCGGCCGCCCGACGCTCCTGGCAGGCAACCTCGCGGCGATGGCCCAGCGCGGCGAGTGGACGTACGGCCTGATGGACTGGGACCGCCAGACGCCATCCGACGCCGCCACCCGCCTGCGGCTGGTCGTGCTCGACGCCGATCTCGACGTCGCCGGCATGCTCGACCTGCCCGGCGACACCTCCGCCGGCGACGCGGGCATCCGGACGCGCGCGCTGGAGCTGTCGCTGTTCGGCGACCACCACCTCGCCGTGGCTGACAGCGAGCCAGACGGCGACCACGTGCGGCTGATCGACGTCGCCCGCCCGTCCGCACCCGTGCTGGTCGGCGATCTTCGTGTCGGCGGCTTCGTCGAGGGGCTCGCCGTGGCCGGCAGCGCCGCCTACCTCGTCGTGCGAGAGCTCGAGACCCGCGACCCACAGCTCGTCGTGGTCGACTTCACGACGCCGGCAGCGCCACAGGGCCTCCCGCCGATCGCGTTGGGCGACGAGGCCGAGAAGGTCGCTGTCGGCGACGGCCACGCGTTCGTCGCGGGCTGCCAGTCGCTCGATATCTATAGCCTCGCAACCCCCGGCGCCCCGCGCCACGTCGGCCGCCTGGGCCTCGGCGCCGCCGCGCCGACGCCGGCGCCCGGCCCCGGTGCTACCCCCACGCCCGCCCCCGGCCCATCCGGCGGCCGCTGCGCGTGGGCGGCCCAGCCAACGTGGCGCGACGGGCTCCTGTACCTCGCCACGACCGAGAGCGTCGGGTTCTTCACGTTCGAGGGCCAGACCGTCATCCACGTGATCGACGTCCGTCGCCCCGACACGCCCGTGCGGGTCGGGCAGACGCGTTTCGCGGGTGCGACCCACCAGTTGGCAGTCGGCGACGGGTTCGGCGTCGTGGCCGGGATGATGGATGGCATGGGCGTCGTCGACCTGGCCCGGCCGGACCAGCCGCAAACGCGCGGCCCGCTGATCGGCGGTCGGCGGATCATCGAGGCACTCGCGGCCGAGCCCAGTCTGGTCGTCCAGGGCACCGCCTTCGGTTTCGCGAGCGAGCTCACGTTCAGCGTGCCGGACCGTGGGATCGTCGGGACGCTCGATCTCGGGGCCTTGAACATCGCCCGTGCCATCGTCGTCCAGGCAGGCTGGGTCTACGCGATCACCTGGAAGACCGACGGCGCGGAGCGTCGCACCCTCTCGGAGCTGCGCATCGTCGATGCCCGCGACCCGACGGTGCCGCGGGCCGTGGGCAGGATCGCTGCCGTGGGCATCCTGAGCGCGCTCACCGTCGACGGCAACCGCCTGTGGGTCACGGACGGGCCCGGCGCGGCCGACGGACCGTCGACGCGCGGGGCGATCCGCGCCTTCGACATCCGCGACCCCGGCCGGCCCATCGAGATCGGTCGCGCGGCCGGCGACTTCGTCAGCGTCGCCGCCGGCGGCGACCATGCCTTCGCCGGTTCGATCGACGATCCGCCGCGGATCCACGCGTTCGCGCTGCGCTCGTCGCCGGACGGGACGACCCTGACGCCGGTCGGGAGCCTGGCGCAGGATTCGCCGGCGCTGGCGCTCATCGCCGCCACGGGGCGTCTGTACGCGAGGGACGCCGCCCATCGTGTCCACGTCGTCGACGCGTCGGATCCAACCCAGCTTCGCCCCCTGGCCGCCCATGCGTTGGAGGACTGGAGCGAGTGGTGGGACCCGCCGCCGAACCTGGCCGTCCGCGGCGACTTCGTGTACGCCGGCACGCACGGTGCGCTGGAGACCATCGACGTCCGCGACCCTGCCGCGCCGCGCCGGCTGGCGGTGCGGGCGGTCCCTGGGGTGGGTCAGATCGCTTCCGCCGCAGCCATCAGCGTTCCGACCGGGGGATACGTGGCGGCCGCGGGTTGCGACGTCTACTTCGCGGGAGACGTCACGGGGCTGTGGCGGTTCGGGTCCGACTGCGTGTCCGCGCCCCGGCCGGGGACGCGGGCATGGCTTCCGTGGGCGAGGGGCGGGTGACGCGTGCGCCAAGCCACGTCGGACCGTCGCGATGATGCATTCCTGTCGGCGATCGGCCGGCGGCCCCGCACGGGTGTCAAGGTGGAACCGGCATAGCACCGGAGCCAGCTTCATCATCGATCATGACGACAGCGACGGCCTCGCGTTGACCGAACGCACCGGATGATACAATCTCGCCCAATCGCGCAAGCCCTCGTTGCCAGCCCCGGAGAAACGCCATGTCGGACCTGCTCGGCCCGTTGCTCCCCTACATCGGCCTTCCGGCGCAGCCCGAAGGCAACCTCAGGTTGGCCATCACGCTCCTGGCCTGGCTCGTGGTCGCCCTCCTAGTGTCCGCCGCCATGAGCGTCGGTCGCCGCGTGAGCCTTCGTACCGGCACCGACTACGATGATGTCCTGCTCCACCGAATTCGCGCCCCCCTAGGCGTCGCATTCCTCTTCGCCGTTATCGCCGATGCGCTGAGCCCATGGGGCGTTGCCGCCCTTGGCCGCGCCATTCGAACCGCCACCACCATCGGCCTGATCTACGCCATCGTCTGGCTCGTGCAACGCCTCGTCATCGACGTCGTGCTCCACCTGGCCCAGCGCCGCGCCGCCTCCAGCGCGACGAGCATCGATGACATCCTCGTGCCCATCGTTCGCAGCGTCATCCGCCCGATCACCTTTGGCATCGGCACCATGTTCGCCCTCGAGGCGGCCGGGCTCCCCATCGCCGGCGCCGCCCTCCTCGTTGGCGGCGCATCCTTCGTGTTGGCCTTCGCGCTCCAGTCCACCCTCGAGGACGTGTTCGGCGGCGTCGGCCTTGTCGTCGACACGCCGTTCGCCGTTGGCGACGTCCTGCGCCTGGAGGACGGCACGCTGTGCCAGGTCGCCGGGCTCGGCATGCGCGTCACCCGCCTGTACAACGCCCACGACCACAGCATCATCACGCATTCCAATCGTGGCCTGGTCCAACAAGCCATCGTCAACCTCTCCCGCCCCACGCCTGACATGGGCCTGACGATCCGCGTCCAAGTGGCCAGGGACAGCGATACCCGCCTCGTCTGGGAGCGACTCACCGAAGCCGGCCTCGCCCATCCGTGGACGCTCGGAGACACCGCCAAGAAGCTGCCGGCGATGCGGCGCCGCATGGACCGCCTGGTGCGGGTGCGCGACTACCGCCGGGCTTTCCACACCATCAAGGATCTGCAACGCGTCGCCGCCGAAGGCGATCTCGTCCAAGCGGTCGAACGCCTCGCCGGCCACATCGTCGAGGCCGCGAGCCGATCGAACGTCCTCGAGCGCGGCGGCTTCACCCGCGACGAGCGCAGCCTCGTCGATGCTGACCTCGACCGTCTCCGTCTCCATGTGCGCGAGGTCAAGCGGTCGCTCGCCGTCTGGCTCCTCATGGTCCGCTACACCTACGTCGAAGGTCGGTTCTGTACCCTGACGCCCGATGCGGAGCAGCGCCTGGAAGACGCCGTTCGCGCTGCTCAAGTCGCGGGAAGGAACGATGGCAACCAGACGCTCGAACGCATCCATGCCTTGATCGACGATCATTTCGCCACCGGGTTCACTCGCGTTGCCGCATACGCCGCCGCCGCCAAAGGATGGGTCGAAGCCGCCTTGGAAGGCGTCGCCGCCGCGCCGCCCATCTGCCTGCCCGGCAACACGCCTCATGACGAAGCCTACTTCCTGACCCAGCGACAGGAAGCGCACATCTATGAAGCGGGCTTCGCGGCCGGGCTCACCGACCGCGCCCATGGCGGCATCCCCGACATCGACCAGGTCGAGGAGTATCTCGCCCTGTTCGCCGAGTGGAACAAGAAGATGCAAATCCTCGACAGCCGTGTCCGCGATCTCGTCACCGATACCCGACGATCCGGTGGGGTTCGGCTGGACGAACGCCTCCACGACCTCCGCCGCTGGCTTGGGAGCGACTTCAAAGAAAACACGCCGGAGTGGAAGTACCCGCGCACCCCGCTCGTCGGCATCGGCGACCGGCTGACGTACGAGCTCAAGGTCTACGTCGACAACGTCAAGCTGTCCCACTTCACACGCGTGGCCCAAGCCGAGTCACAGATCCGCCTCGATGTCCTGCACCTACTCCGGGACCAATCGCCCGCAGTGACGTTTGAGGGAGACTGACCCGGCCGCACCCGCCCCATCAACCCTCCACCTCGGCGCCCGAGGCCGCCTGCGGTGCGACTGCTCGCTCGGCGCTCTGCCTCGAAGCGGTACAATAGCCCCGGAGGCACACCCCCATGAACCCCTTGATCTGGTTGACCGCCGTCGCCCAAGTCGCGGTCCCGCTCGTGCTGATCGCGTGGTTCGCCCGCCGCAGCCCCCGCGGTCGGACCGCATGGCTCCTCGAAGCCACCATCGTCGCCGCCTACCTCGTGGCCATCGCGTTGGCCGGGGTCTGGCTGCTCCTGCCGTGGCACACCTCACGCGTGTACGCCGTGTTGTTCGCCCTTGCCGCGCTCCGCAGCCGAGCGGCCATCGCCTCCCCACCGCCCGCCGCCGCCGCACCCGCACACCCACCCGACCGCCGCGCCACCCTCGGCCTGCTCGCCCGCGCCGCCGCCGCCGTCGTCACCCTCGCCGTCGCCGCGGCCGCCCTGGCCGGCCACCGACGCCCGGCCGGTGCCGTCGAGGTCGACTTCCCGCTGCGGAGCGGCACCTACATCGTCGCCAATGGCGGCGCCAACGACCTCGTCAACCTCCACCTCGGCACCCTGGACCTCGAGCGCGCCCGCCCCTTCCGTGGCCAGAGCTACGCCGTCGACATCGTCGCCATCGACCGGTGGGGGCTACGTGCCGCCGGGTTCATGCCAACGGATCCCGCCGCGTACCGCATCTTCGGCCATGCCATCCACGCCCCGTGCGCCGGCCGCGTCGTCATGGCCGTCGACGGCCTGGCCGACCTGCCGCCGCCCCAGGCCGACCGCGAGCACCTCGCCGGCAACCACGTCCTCTTGGCCTGCGGCGGCGCGTGGATCCTGCTCGGGCACATGCGGCAGGGCACCGTCGCCGTCCAGACCGGCGACGACGTCGAGGCCGGCCAGGTCGTCGGGCAGGTCGGCAACAGCGGCAACACCAGCGAGCCGCACCTCCACATCCACGCCCAGACCCCCGGGACCGACGCGGCGCCCCTCGGCGGCGAGCCGCTGCCGATCGTCTTGGGCGGGCGCTACCTGGCCCGCGGCATGCGGGTGACGATGGGGGATTGACGTCCGGCGCAGCGGCGGCGGTCCGTCCGCCGCCGCCCCAGGCGCGCGGCGCCGGTCAGCCTGCCCGCAGCAGGTGCTCCCCCAGGAACTGCTGCTGGTCCTTCTCCGGCAGCGGGTGCAGGTGGGCGCCCTGGACGTCGCGGAACAGCCGCTCGAGCCCGAAGCCGCGGTAGAACGCCTGGCCGCCGACGATGGCCATGGCCTGCGTGACGACGCCCACGCACGCGTTGGCGACGTTGGTCTTGCGCGCCAGGATGGCCTGGCCGTGGGCGTCGAGCGGCTCGAAGTCGAGGTCGTTGGCGATGCGGACCATGTCGCGCAGGTGGACCTGGGCCGACGTGAGCGTGTTGTGCATGGCGCCGAGCGACGCGGCGAGGTGCGGCTTGGGCCGGGCCTGGTCGCGGGCGGCGCCCAGCGCGGTGGCCGCGGCCTTCTCGGCGATGCCGGTGTACACCGCCATGATGTAAGGCATGGCCACGGTGAGAATGACGTTCCAGAACGGGTGGAAGGCGCCGCGCGGGCGCTTGAGGACGACGGCGGCGTCGGGCACGAACACGCCGTCGAGCCGGACGGTGTGCGAGCCGGTGCCGCGCATGCCGAGCGCGTGCCAGTCGTTCAGCACGCTGACGCCCTCGGCCTGCATGGGCACCGGAAAGTGGAGGACCTGCGGGCCGTGCTCGGGGTCGTCGTAGGGCGCGCTGGTGATGAGCACGTCGCCGACGGCGGACTGGCTGGCGAACATCTTGACGGCCTTGACCCGGTAGCCGCCGTCGGCGCGGATCATCTCGCCGTTGGACTCGAGCCAGTCGCGGGCGCCGGTGCTGACGAGGACGGGCTGCTGGGCCGCGACCCTGCGCAGCATCTCCTCGGCGCCCTGGCCGCGCCGGTACTTCCAGACGTTGGCCGCGAGCAGATGCTGGTGCATCGACAGGGCCAGCGCGGTGGATCCGCAGTACTGGGCGAGCACGCGCAGGATGTCGCACATGCCGGCGTGGCTGACGCCGCCGCCGCCGAGCTCGGCGGGGATGGCGGCAGCCAGGAAGCGGTGCTGCTTGAGGGTGGCGTAGTTCTCGGCGACGAACGCGTCGTCGCGGTCGTAGGCCGGGGCGCGCTGTTCGAACGCGGGGCCGATCGCGTGGACGAGGCGGATCCACTCCGCCGTAAGGGCGTCGGGCGGCGGGGCGGCGGGCGTGATGCGGGCCTCGAGGGCGAGGGGGCCGGCCGTCAGCGTACCGTTCATGGTGGTCATGCAGATCTCCTGAGGTCGTGATAGGCGTCGGCCATCACGATACCCCGGGCGCGCCGATGCCGCCTGGCTGCGGAGGTCAGATGCTTGACGGAGAAGGTCAGCGGCGCCGCCGCGCGGCGCCCCCGCTCACCCGCCGCGCCGGAACGCGCTGGGCGGCGTGCCGAACCGCGCCCGGAAGGCGCGGCTGAAGTGCGAGGCGTCCTCGAAGCCGCACTCGAAGGCGATCTCGGTGACGCTCATCTCGCGCCCGCGCAGCAGCGCCGCGGCGTGGTCGAGCCGGCGGGCCACGAGCCACTTCCCGGGACTCTCGCCGTAGGCCTCGCGGAAGTCGCGCTTGAACGACGAGAGGCTCCGGTGGCACAGAGCGGCGAACTCCTCGAGCGTCAGCCGGAAGCGGTAGTTGCTCTCCATGATGGCCCGCAGCGAGGGGCGGTCGTGGTCGGCGAGCGACCGGAAGTAGGCGGCGAGCCGGGGGTTGTGGGTGCCGGTGACGACGCTGGTGACGAGCTCCTCGAGCTTGAGCCGCAGCAGCGGCTCGCTGGGGGGCTCGGTGCGGGCGAAGTACGCGATCATGGACTGCAGGAAGGCGGCGAGCCCGACGTCGGGCTGCACGCGCAGCGCGGTGAAGGCCGCGGCGTCGGGGGATGGGGCGGGCGGCGGGGCGGGCGGCGCCGCCGCCGGACCAGCGCCCGGCAGCCGCACCAGCTCGCGCACGACGTCGCGCACGAAGGCGTCGGGCACGAAGAACAGCAGCAGGCAAAAGTCGTGGTCGAAGAACTGCTCGACGACGGCGGCGCCCTTGCGGAAGAAGATCGTCTGCCCGGCCTCGGCGGGCCAGTCGCCCTCGGCGGTGTGCCACACCTTCCGGCCGCTGACGACATGGACGAGGTAGTCCATCTCGGCCCACAGCCCGACCATCCGCTGCTGCAGCGGGCAGGTGTACTCGGCGAACAGCAGGTCGCCGATCTCGAACTTGTTGAAGTGCAGGCTGGAGCGGATGTCTTGGTAGAGGTTGAGCATAGAGGTGTTGTGGGGCGTGGGCATCGTTCGATCGCAGTTGTCGGCGAAGGACTCCAAGTCCCCCGCTGCGCACCGACGGGTGCTTGCGCCGCGCGTCAGATCAGGCCGTGCGTCCCTGCTTGGCGGGCTCCCGGTCAATGCTCGTGGATGATCAGCGGCACACCGGTCAGGCCGAGGTGGAAATCGGTGGACCAACAGCACCGCAGCCCGCGCTGCGCCATGACGTGGAGGCCGAGGGCATCGGTCAGGGTCAGAGCCTGGTCGGAGAAGCGGCGCAGCAGGTCGAACGCGGGCTGCAGATCCTGCGACCCGGTGGTGACGGTCTGGAGGAAAGGCATGGCCTCGAGCATGGCGGTGAACTGCAGCGCACGCTGCCGGTCATAGCGCCGGAGGAACCAGGCATGCCCTTCGGCCACCACGAGCGGGGTGGTAACCAGCGATGGCGGTGAGGCGAACAAGCGCCGAAACAGAAGATGATACGTATCGGAGCGGTCGCAGAAGGCGATCAGGGCCGACGTGTCGACGTAGGCGTCAGTCCTTGTGGCCATAGATCAGATCGTCGATGTGCTGGCTGGAACGATCGTCGCCCGTCTCGACCATGCCGGCATACCGCATCCAGGGCTGCGATTCGTCCGCGCCAATCACCTGGCGCAGCGAGCGCCGAAACAGCTCGGCCAGGGAGATGCCGAGCCGTCGGGCTTCCGCCTTGGCCGCCTCATACTCGTCGCGTGACAGGCTCACCTGGGTACGGATCATGGTGATAACACGATAGCATGATGTGTTATCATCCGACAAGCGGGCATACCTTGCGTGAGGCGGGTGGCGGGAACGTTTGGACGGCGGGGAGCGTCATAGTGGGTGGGGTGAGGGGCTTTCCGCCGCCGGCGCCACCTCCACAGCACGCACCGCGACAGCCCCGTCGCCACGTCGTACCGCCAGCCGGACGATTCGCGGAATCCCTATTGGGATCTGCACCCCAGTACGCATTAGGACCGCACCTGCATTCCCCAGGGAACTTGGCGCGGTACCCATGCCTTCTGGCCGCGACATCCCACGTGGCGGCGCCACGGAAGCAACCGCGTGTCGACGGGCCGGGGAGCGCAAATGGCCGAGGATCAGGCAAACTGGGAGGCCAGGATTCGAACCTGGATAGACGGATCCAAAGTCCGCCGTCTTACCGTTAGACGACCTCCCATCGAGGGCGACGAACACGGGCGGGCCGCACTGGGGCGGCCCGCCCGTGGGATGTCCGGTCCGTCCCGGGGCGGCGCGCCGCCGGCCTAGTTGAGGTAGGCCTTGAGCATCCGTGCCCGCGTCGGCTGGCGCAGCTTGCGCAGCGCCTCCTTCTCGATCTGACGCACGCGCTCGCGCGTGAGGCCGAAGATCTTCCCGACCTCCTTGAGCGTGTACGCCCGGTGCCCGCGCAGCCCGTAGCGCAGCTCGAGCACCCGCTGCTCGCGGGCCGTCAGCCCCTGCAGCACGTCCTCGACGTCGCCCCGCAAGAGGTCGAGCGACGCCGACTCCAGCGGGTCCTCGCTGGCCTCGTCCTCGATGAACTGCCCGAGCTCGCTCTCACCCTCGTGCCCCACCGGCTTCTCGAGGCTGATGCTGCGCCGGCTCGCCTTGAGCGCGAGCTCGACCTTCGTGATGTCCATGTCGAGCTCGTGCGCGATCTCCTCGGCCGTCGGCCGGCGCCCCAGCTCGGTCTCGAGCGCATGCGCCACCGCGTACACCTTGCGGATCCGGTCGTTCATGTGCACCGGCACCCGGATCGTGCGGCCCTGGTCCGCCAGGCCGCGCGTCAGCGACTGCCGGATCCACCACGTCGCGTACGTGCTGAACTTGTTGCCGCGCCGCCAGTCGAACTTCTCGACGGCCCGCATCAGGCCGAGATTGCCCTCCTGGATCAGGTCCAGGAACGGCACCCCCTGCCCGAGGTAGCGCTTGGCCATGCTGATCACCAGCCGGCTGTTGGCCTGCGTCAGCTCCTGCTTGGCCAGGTCGCCGTCCTGCACCAGGTGCTCGAGCTCGCCGCGCACGCGCGAGCTCACCTGCTCGCGGCGCTCGCCGTCGTCGAGCACCTGTGCCGCCTCGCGCCCCTTCTCGATGCGCTTGGCCAGCTCGATCTCCTGGTCGGCGTCGAGCAGGTCGATCGTGCCGACCTCGCGGAAGTACAGGCTGATCGAGTCGTCGGAGTCGATGCCCTCGAAGTCCACGCGGTGCGACGGCATCAGCTCGGCATCCGCCATGTTGACGGTCTCGTAGTCGAGCTCGATGCCCTCTTCCTCGATCATCTCGTACGCCGTGTCGAGATCCTCGGCGGCCTCCGGCCAGATCTCGAGGATGTCGGCCGTGGTCAGGTGACCCTGCTCCTCGGCCCGCTGGAGCAAGGCATCCAACACGTTGTCGTCGATCACACCTTCAAGCCTTGTCCACATGGCGTTTCACCCCTTACATCGCGCACAGCTTCAACGATCCACACCGACCAGCCGTCCGGGACATCCCCCGCACAAAAAGGCCCACCTGCGTTCGAGCAGTGGGGCCAGGAACGGTGGAGGTCGACCGAACTGCGTATCATGCGTATTTAAGAGACCCACAGCATACCACGCCGGTTCACGCCTTGTCAAGGGTTTCGGCCGACCCGCCGGAGGCTCGTGACCGCCCGATGTTTGTCGATCCGGTCGGCGCGCCACCGCTCGTGTCCGGGCCGCCATCGCCGTGGCGCGGCCAAGCCTATTGTATAGAGAACACCGGCAATGCGATCTTACATTCACGTTAACAAACGCGGCAGCGGGGGCCATGGTAACGGCCTTTGCTTAGACTACGATGAGAGCCCCCGCCCGCCCGTCGCCCACTGCAGCGTGTACAGCCGGTGGTACACCCCGCGCCGCTCGAGCAGCTCGGCGTGCGTGCCGCGCTCGACGATCCGCCCCGCGTCGATGACCACGATGAGGTCCGCCCGCGTCACCGTGCTGAGCCGGTGCGCGATGATGAACGCCGTCCGGCCCGCCAGGAGCCGCTCCAGCGCCCGCTGGATCACCTGCTCGGTCTCGGTGTCGATGCTCGACGTCGCCTCGTCGAGGATCAGGATGCGCGGGTCGGCCAGGAGCGCCCGCGCGAAGGCCAGGAGCTGCCGCTGGCCCACCGAGAGGTTCACCCCGCGCTCGCCGACCTCGGTGGCGTAGCCGTCGGGCAGCCGCGCGATGAAGTCGTGCGCCCCCACCGCCTCCGCCGCCGCCCGCACGTCGTCGTCGGTCGCGCCCAGCCGCCCGTAGCGGATGTTGTCCGCGACGCTGCCGCTGAACAGGAACGTCTCCTGCAGCACGATCCCCATCTGCGCGCGCAGGCTGTCCTGCGTCACCCCCGCCAACGGGTGCCCGTCGATGGTCAGCCGGCCCGCCTGGATGTCGTACAGACGCCCGATGAGGTTGATCATGCTGCTCTTGCCTGCCCCGGTCTCGCCGACGAACGCCACCGTCGTGCCGGGCGGCACGTCGAGCACGATGTCCTTCAGCACCGGCGTGTCGGCGGTGTAGCCGAACCACACGTGGTCGAACGCCACGTGGCCGCGGATCGGCGGCAGCGGGTAGGCGTCGGGCGCGTCGCGGACCTCGGGCGCCAGGTCCATCAGCTCGAACACGCGCTCGCTGGCCGCCATCGTGGCCAGGAGCTGGTTGTAGCGCCGCGACAGCTCGCGGATCGGGTCGAAGAAGCGGTCGACCAGGAGCGCGAACGCCGTCAAGTCGCCGGCCGTCAGCGTCCGGTCGGTCGAAAGCGCCCCGTAGGCCAGCACCAGGCCCACCGCCACCGCGCCGAGCACGTCGACCGTCGGGAAGAACAGCGCCGAGAGGCGCGCCGCGCGCAGGTTGGCGTCGAGGTGGCGCCGGTTCAGGTTGTCGAAGATCCCGGAATTGGTGGGCTCGCGCGTGTAGCTCTGGATCACGCGCATCCCGGTGACGGTCTCGTTGAGGTAGCCGTTGATGATGGCGATGCGCCGCCGGACCTCGCGCCACGCGTCGCGCGCCCGCGCGCTCCACGCCCGCGTGAGCAGGACCATCGGCGGGAGCACGATCATCGTGAGCAGCGTCAGGCGCGGGTTGCGCGCGCCCATGGTCACGAGGATGAACGACAGCAGGAACACGCTGCGCGCCGCGCCGACGATCGACCACGTGACGAACTCCTGCAGCACGCTGACGTCGCCCGTGATCCGGCTCATCAGGCGCCCGACCTTGTAGGTGTCGTAGAAGCGCATGCTCAGCGTCTGGAGGTGCGCGAAGAGCGCGATCCGGATGTCGACGACGATGCGCGTGCCGACGTCGGCCAGGATGTAGAGCCGCGCCCGGTTGGTCGCCCACTCCACCGCCATCACGCCGAGCATGAGCGCGGCGAGCCGCGTCAGCCGCCCGCCCGCGGCCGCGGCGTCGCCGGCCGCACCGGCCGTCGCCGCGTCGACGGCCGCCCCGACGAGGTTCGGCACGGCCACCGACGCGGCGCTGGTGAGGCTCATGAGGAGGACGGCGGCCACGAGGCGGCGGCGGTAGGGCCGCACGTAGCCCATGAGGCGGCGGAAGAGCGGGGCGTCGAACGACTTGAAGCGCTGGCTGGCCTGCTCGCTGTCGAAGATCTCGTCGAGCGTCGGCCGGGATCGCCCCGGGGCCTCGGCGCCGGTCTGGGCGGCGCCGAGCGCCGGGAGCCCCGGCCGCACGTCGGGCGCCATGTCGGACGTCTGACGGGGCGCGCGCGCGCCGCCGCCGTCGCGGCCGGGCCCCACGCCCGTCATCGCCCGGCCCCCGCCAGCCGCTCCTGGTCGCGGAGCTGCAGCTCGTAGATGCGGGCGTAGAGGCCGCCGGCCGCCACCAGGTCGGCGTGCGTGCCGCGCTCGACGATCCGGCCCTGGTCCATGACCAGGACCACGTCCGCGTTCTTGAGCGTCAGCAGCCGCTGCGCGATGATGAACGTGGTGCGCCCGCGCATCAGCTCGGAGAGCGCGGCGCGGATCTCGTGCTCGGTCTCGGTGTCGACGGCGCTCATGGCGTCGTCGAGGATGAGGATGCGCGGCTGCATGATGAGCGCCCGCGCGATGGCCACCCGCTGCCGCTGCCCGCCCGATAGCGTGACCCCCCGCTCGCCGACGATGGTGTCGTAGCCATCCGGCAGCGCCTCGATGAACCCGTGCGCCCGGGCCGCGCGCGCCGCGGCCACCACGGCGGCCTCGTCGGCGTCGAGGCAGCCGTAGGCGACGTTGTCGCGCAGCGTGGCCGAGAACAGGAACGTGTCTTGCAGCACCATCGCGATCTGCCGGCGCAGGCTCTCGAGCGTGACGTCGCGCACGTCGTGCCCGTCGACCCGCACCGCGCCATCGGACACGTCGTAGAAGCGCGGGATGAGGTTGACGACGCTCGACTTGCCCGACCCCGTCGGCCCGAACAGCGCCACGACCTGGTTGGGCTCGGCCTCGAACGTCACGTCGTGCAGCACCGGCCGCTCGCCGTACCCGAAGTCGACGTGGTCGAACGTCACGCGCCCCGCGAGCGGCGGGAGCGCCCGCGCGCCCGGCCGTTCGACGATGTCGCTCGGCGTGTCGAGGATCTCGAACAGCCGCCGGCCGGCGGCCACGGCCTCGCTCGACCGGTTGACGAGAAAGCCGAGGTTCTGGGTCGGGGCGCCGAGGAGGGCGATCCAGAACGTGAAGCTGACGAGCGTGCCGGGCGTCACGGCGCCGTCGACCACCAGCCGCCCGCCATACGCCACCGTGACGACGAGCGCCAGCACGACGATGGCGTTCATGGTCGGGAAGAAGTCCGCGAAGGCCGCGATGGCGCGGGTGCGGCGGCGGTAGAAGTCCTCGTTGGCGTCGGTGAAGCGCGCGACCTCCCAGCGCTCGCGGGCGAAGGCCTTGACCACGCGCATCCCCGTGAAGTTCTCCTGGGCGCGCGTGCCGATGACGCCCTCCTGGTCCTGCACGGCCTTGAAGCGCGGCTCGATGACCTGCCCGAAGCGCAGCGTGACGAAGACCAGCAGCACGAGCGGCGACAGCGCGACGACGGCCAGGGCCGGCTCGGCCCGGAAGAGCACGACGGCGACCGACGCGAAGAGGATCGGCACGTTGACGGCCTCGAGCAGGCCCTCGCCGAGGAAGGTCTGGACCTTGCTGATGTCGCTGATGGCGCGGCTCATCAGGTCGCCGCTCTGGGCGCGGTCGTGGAAGCCGAACGACAGGTGCTGGAGGTGCGCGAAGAACCGGTTGCGGACGTCGTACGCCACGCGCTGGCTCAGCCACGCGCCGAGGTACATCTCGGCGAACCCGAGCACGCCGCGCACGGCCGCGATGGCGACGACCACGACGGCCGCGGCGAGCAGGATCTCGCGCCCGGCCGAGGCCGCGCCGCCGACGGCCCGCGCCACGGCCGGCG
>QEVT01000431.1 GCA_003576755.1 bacterium
CAGCCAGAGCACGAGCCGGTCGAGGGGGCCGGCGCCGGCCGCCATGTCCGGCTCGGCGCGGCGCCACGCCGCCCATGCCGCCGGCAGCGCGTCCAGCAGCCGCCCGGTCCGGCCGCCCGCCGTCAGGCCGGCGGCGATCGCGTCGAGCACGCCGAGCTCGGCGAGCCGGGCGAGCGCCACCGCCGGTTCGCGTTCCCCGAAGAGCTGGACGAGCTCGTTGCGGATGCGCGCACCCGAGATGCCGGGCAAGAGGCCTACGGCGCTCGGCGCGCCCGCGGCCGTGGTCGGATCCATCCGGAACCCGTAGCGGGTTTCGAACCGCGCCGCGCGGAG
The DNA here is from genome assembly GCA_003576755.1 of bacterium. Lineage (GTDB taxonomy): Bacteria > Chloroflexota > Anaerolineae > Epilineales > Epilineaceae > UCB3. Next base: position 334 of record QEVT01000431.1, read on the forward strand.
CAGCCGCGTCGGGTCCTCGACGAAGCTCAGGGGGTGCAGGACCCGGATGACGCCGGCCCGCAGGTCGTCGAGGCCGTTGAAGAGGTCGACGACGGCCCCGAACCGGTCCGGGTCGACGTCGACGGCGAGCGCGTTGATGGTGAAGTCCCGGCGCTCGAGGTCGCTGCGCAGCGATCCCCGTTCGACGGTCGGGAGGGCGGTGGGTGCACGATAGTGCTCGGTCCGCGCGCTGACGAGGTCGATCGACACGCCGCGCTCCCGACGCCACTTGGCCGTCCCGAAGCGCGGGTGGACCTTGACGGTGCCGCCATGCCGGGCCGCGACCGCATGTGCCAGCGCGACGGCGTCGCCCACGACGACGAGATCGATGTCGGGGCCCGGCGCGACGCCGAGCAACAGGTCGCGCGGCAGGCCCCCGACGAGGAACGCCCGGTCGCCCCGCTCGCGCGCCACGCCCGCGACCTGGCGGATCGCGGCGACGTCGGACGGGGGCAGGGCGCCGGCCACGTCGACGACGGCGGCAGGCGCCGCCTGGCCGGCACGCGTGCTCCACAACCGCAGCAGATCGCCGCGCGTGACGATCCCGACCAGGCGGGCGTCGTCGACCACCGGCACCTGGCCCAGGTTGTGCGTGGTCATGCGCCGCTGGAGCTCCGCGACGGTGTCGGTCGGGGCGATCGAGACGCCGTGGCCCGTCACGATCTGCCGCACCGCCAGACGGCCGAGGTGGTGATGGGTGGCGCGGTCGAGGTCGCGCCGCGTCACGACGCCGAGCACGGTGTCGCCATCGACGACCGGATAGCCCTCGTGCCCGTAGCGCCGGCACACCTGCACGGCATCGGCCACCGTCGTGTCGGCCTCCAGCGTCCGCAGCGGGCCGTGCGACATGACGTCTTCGACGCGCGTCGTCGGGCGCACGGCGGCGGGCAGCGCGTCGAGGATCGCGCGCTGGACGGCGGCGGTCGGTTGCCCGCGGAGCGTGGCAGCGGACGCGTGTGGATGCCCCCCGCCGCCGAGGCGGCGCGCGACCACGGCCGCGTCGATGTCGGTCGTGCGGCTGCGCCCCACGACCTGTTGCACCGCGCCGGTGTCGACGACGACGAACAGCGCGTCCGGCTCGAGCAGGTCCATCAGCTTGGTCGCCAACGGCGACACCTCTTCGTCGAACCCCGTCGCTTCGGCCTTCGAGACGATGATCCGGTGGCCGTGGACCTCGGCCGCCTCCGCGGCGTCGGTGAGCGCGAGGAAGACCGCCCGAGCGGCCTCGGAGAGCGTGCGGCGCAGGAACCGGTCGATCGACGGCAGGTCGGCGCCATGCTCGAGCAGCCATGCGGCGGCGCGCAGGTCGCGGGGCGTCGTGCCGGCGTACGTCAGGCTCCCGGTATCCTCGTGGATGCCGAGGAGGAGCAGCGTGGCCTCCACCGGCGGCGGCGTGATGCCTGCCGCCCGTTGGCGCTCCACGATGAGGGTCGCCGTGGCGCCCACGGCCTGAACGTCGTCGTCGGCGCCCGCCCTCCCGCCGGGCTCGGCCGCGACGTGGTGGTCGATCACCGTGCGGGGGGTGTCGGCGGCCATGCCACGGATCGACGCCGGATGACCGGTGTCGACGACCCAGGCGTGCGTCACGGGCCCGCGGCCGACCTCGTCGCGTCGCCGCAGCGGCAGCTGCCGGCCATAGAGCGTGATGAAGTCGCGCACGTTGGCGTTGACCGCCATCGGCAGGACCGGCACGGCGCCCGGCACCAGCCGTGCCAGGCCGACCATCGACGCGACGGCGTCGAAGTCGGCGTGCTCGTGGGTCAGGATCACCTCCATCGGGGCCAGTCTACGCCGGCCCCTGGCCGCCGTCAATTGCGGTGGGCAGCGGTTCCCGCGCCGTGTGGGCGAGGGCGGCGGGCGACTCGGCCAGCCGCGCCCGCCCTCGGCGGGTCAGCGCCCACCGCGCCGGATCGGCGCCATGGTCGACGACGACGAGCCGGTGCGCGTCGAGCCGCGCGAGCGCCGCCTGCACGTCGCGGGGCGCCA
>QEVT01000432.1 GCA_003576755.1 bacterium
CGGCCGCAGCGCCGGTCTCGGCGCCGGCGCGGCCAAGTCGGGTGGGGAGGCCGGGTTCGCGGCGGCCCTCTCTCCAGGCGATCGGACCGCGTCCACCGCCGACCCGGCCGACGGCGGAGCGTCCGTCGACCAGGCCGGCCTGGCCCCCTACGACCCGGCGCCCGCCATCACGCTGCCGACCACCGCCGGCGACCTGACGATCGGCGGCGGGCCGTCCGACACGAGCCACGTCCTGATCGGCCACAGCACCCGCTCGCCGTCGGGCGACGCGATCTGGACCGCCAGCCCCGCGGCGCTCATCGCCGCGTCGCCGCCGGACGTGCACTACGTGTTCATGTCGTACGCCGACACCCCGGCGGCCGTCGCCGCCGACATCGACGGCATGCGCAGCCGGGTCGACGCCGCGATCGCCGCCCTGCCCGGCGCGGCGGACCGGCAGCACTGGACCGACCACGTGCACTATGTCACGGCCAACCCGCTGACGCTCGGCGGCGCGGCGGCGGCATGGCTCGAAGGCTGGGGCATGATCGTCGCCGACGTGCGGGCCGATTGGGTCGACGCCGCGGGGATGCCCCAGAGCCTGCGCGTCGAGGGCACCACCGACACCGGCTGGGCGGCGCCGCTCACCCGGGTCGGCCCGGTGACGGGGCCGCTGGCCGACTACGGCAACCTGGCATGTGGGGCCGACGTCCCGGCCGCGCCGCTCGCGGGCAAGATCGCGCTCGTCGAGCGCGGCACGTGCACGTTCTCCGAGAAGGCCGCCAACGCCGTCAAGCACGGCGCCACCGGCGTCGTGCTGTACACCGACGCCCGCCCCAAGCTGCAGATGGGCGGCACGTGCGCGGCGTGCAACGTGCCGGTGACGATGATCGACCGCGACCCGGGCCTGGCGCTGAAGGCGCAGCTCGCGGCGGGCGTGGCCGTGACGGCCACGCTCGGCGTCGCGACCGTCGTCGGCGCCGACGCCGCCGCGGTGGACCACCGCGGCCGGGTGCGCGAGCTCGGCACGATCCCGTTCCCGTTCCCGCAGTTCACCGACCCGCCCCTCGACAACCTGATGCTCGTGGCCAAGGAGGCTGAGCTCTACCACTACGAGCACACGCTCGACGCGCGCCTGGCCGCCGAGGAGCAGGCCGGCGGCATCACCAAGATCCCGGTGTACACGGGCGTGTGGCACGACGACCCCGGCTGGACCGGCCGGCGGGCCATCGCCGACGTGACGCTGCCGGACGCCGCCACGATGGCGACCTTCGACACGCTCGAGGTCGACTTCACCATGAGCTGCACCGGCAACCGCAAGAGCCAGTGCCCGGCGTGGGACTACCTCGTCTACCTGTACCTGTGCGACCCGGCCAACCCCGACCAGTGCAACGTCGAGTTCGGGCGGTGGATCACCCCGTACTGGAGCGGCGGGCGCTGGGTGACCGACCTCTCCCCGATGCTCGCGCTGATCAACGAGGGCGGTCCGCGGCGGTTCGGGTTCTGGACGGTGCAGCACTACAAGCTCGACATGACGTTCCGGCTCTCCAACCGCGGCAAGGGGCTGGTGCCCAAGCGGGCGGTGCCGCTGCTTTCCGGCGGCGACTACCGGCAGGGCTACAACCAGCGCTACTCTCCGATGGCGTTCGAGATGCCGGACTGGGCCGAGAAGGTCGAGGTCGTGGCGCTGATCACCGGCCACGGCCAGAACGACGACGAGGGCTGCGGCGAGTTCTGCAACCACACCCACCACTTCGCGGTCAACGGCGGGGCCGAGCACGTCAAGGAACACCCGACGGCGGGGACGCTGATGGGCTGCGCCGACCGCGTCGGCGAAGGCGTGGTGCCCAACCAGGCCGGCACGTGGATCTTCGGCCGCGCGGGCTGGTCCGCCATCAAGTCCTCCAACTCGGCGCCGGCGCCCGGCGTCGCGGCCGGCCCGGTGGCGGCGCCGCGCGCCCTCGTCACCCCGACGGCCACGCCCGAGGCGTCGGCCACCCCCGAGCCGACGCTGCCGCCGACGGCGCCGCCCAGCCCCACGCCGACGGCGACGACCGCGGTGCCGACGCCGACCCGGCCGACCGCGACGCCCGCGGCTCCGACGCCGCAGCCTTCGCCGGCCCCGGGGGGCGACATCCGGATCTGCGCCGGGATCGCCGTGCGCGTCCCGGCCACCGCGCTCAACGCCAAGCTCAGCGATCCCAGCCGCATCAACGGCTGGGGCCAGCGCTGCAGCCCGAACCAGCCGGCCAGCCCGTGGAACGGCCTGCGCACGTCGCTGACGCTGCAGTACGCGTCGCAGCCCTACAACCCGCTGTTCAACGACCTGGTGCTGAAGTGCGGGTGCCGGTAGGGGCCGCGCC
>QEVT01000433.1 GCA_003576755.1 bacterium
GTACCGGTACGCGCCGGACGGGGAGGACCTGGCGGCGATCTACCGGGAGATCGCGGGGCGGCTGCAGGCGTGTGACGGGTGAGGCGGGGGGTGGGGGCCCGCGTTCGCTCCGCGGCGGCGGACCCTCACCCTGGCTGAGCCGCGCTCAGCCGGTCCCTCTCCCAATGCTGGGAGCGGGACGTCTGTGGATGAGCCCGCGGTCGTCCCGCGTCGTGCCGGCCTCTTGGTGTTCCCCGGCTCCCAGTGTTGGGAGAGGGGAGGCCGGGGGGTGAGGGCCGCGCGCGATCGGACGTGGCTTCTCCACCACGCGGCGCCCCCACGCGACTTGCGCCGACGCGGGCATGCTCTACAATCGGGTCCGCACGACCGCGCGACGGGTGCGTGTCAACGAGGAGACAAGGAGAGAGACCCATGCGACAGCGTGTGATCGCCGCCTGCGCGGCCGTGGCCGGCCTGGGCCTGGCCGCCTGCTCGCCCGAGCCGACCCCCGCCGTGGAGGTGCCCGCCGAGCCGACCGTGGTCATCGAGCCCACCGCCGACCTCGCGACGTCCGCGGTGGCGGTGCCCGACCTCGGCGGCCGAACGATCTCGGTCGCCATCGAGAACGCCTACATCCCGTTCAACTTCATCGACCCCGCGACCAACCAGGCCACGGGCTGGGACTACGAGGCCCTGGCCGAGATGTGCCGGCGCCTGAACTGCACGCTCGAGTACCACCAGATCGGCTGGGACAACATGATCGCCGCCGTGGCCGCCGGACAGTACGACATGGCCCCCGACGGCATCACGATCACCGAGGAACGCGCCCAGCAGGTGGACTTCTCCGACGGCTACATGACCGTCGACCAGCGCGTGATGGTCAGGAAGGACGACACCGCCATCGCGTCCACCGACGACCTCCGGAACGACACGGCGCTCCGGGTGGGCACGCAGAAGGGCACCACCAACTACGAAGAGGCCAAGAAGCTCGTCGGCGAAGACCGCGTGATGGCGTTCGAATCTTTCGGCGACGCCGTGCAGGCCCTGATCAGCGGCGACGTCGACGCCGTGATCATCGACGACACCGCCGGCCAAGGCTACGTCGGCGTCAACGCCGACGACGTCCGCCTGCTCGACGAGGTGCTCGTCGGCCAGCAGCTCGGCTTCATCTTCCCCAAGGGCTCGGACCTCGTCGGCCCGTTCAACGCCGTCATCGCGGCCATGCGGGCCGACGGTGCGCTCGACGCGCTGGCGCTCAAGTGGTTCGGGCCAAGCTTCCAGGCCCCCGACGCCGCCGGTGAGGCCGCACCGGAGGCCGAGGATGCCGCCGCGGCGACGCCCGAAGCGGGCGACGAAGGCGCGACGGCGGCGCCCGCGACGGCGGCGCCGTGACCGGACGCCGTTCGCGGCCGGGACGATGACCGCCCGCGTCGCCGGGCCCCCGGCCGCACGGGGCCCGGCGCTGTCCGACCAGCCGTGGTGGGTGCTGGTGCTGCTGCTGGCCGGCGTCGTGCTGGCGTGGCGGTTCGCGACCGACGACACGTACGGCACCATCTTCGGCAAGATCCTGCTCGGCCTGCCCGTCACGGTGGCGGTGACCGCCACGGCCTACGCGGCCGCCATCGTGATCGGGCTGGTGGCGGGGCTGGGGCGGCTGTCGCGCAACCCGCTGGTCTACAACGCGGCCACGCTCTACGTCCAGGCCATCCGCGGCGTGCCGATCCTCGTGCAGATCTTCGTCGTGGCCTTCGTCGTGCTGCCCGCGGCGATCGACGTCGTCAACGCCGCCGGGCAGGCGCTGGCGCCGGTGCTGGGCGCCGACAACGCCCTGGCCGGCGCCACCAACCGCGCCGTGCCGATGGGCGTGCGGGCCACGGCGGCGCTGGCCATCGCCTACGGCGGCTTCGAGGCCGAGACCTTCCGCGCCGGGATCCAGTCCATCGAGCGCGGGCAGCTCGATGCGGCACGCTCGCTCGGCATGACCTGGCTGCAGGCGCTGCGGCTCGTGATCCTGCCGCAGGCGATCCGGCGCATCCTCCCGCCGCTCGGCAACGACCTCATCGCCATGCTGAAGGACTCGTCGCTCGTGTCGGTGCTCGGCGTCAACGACTTGACGCAGCGCGCCCGCCTGCACGCGTCGGCATCGTTCCAGTACCCGCCCACCTACTACACCCTCGCCTTCATCTACCTCACCCTGACGCTCGTCCTGGCCATGGCCGTCAAGGCCGTCGAACAGCGAATGGAGCCATCGTGAACCGCAAGCAACGGCAGCAAGCCTCTCACACGGCACCGGCGCGGCCCGTGCCGCCGACGCGCGCGGCGCACGGCGCCGCGGGCCCGGGGCGCCGTGCGCCCG
>QEVT01000053.1 GCA_003576755.1 bacterium
CCCGGGCGCCCGCGGCCCATCGCCCCCACCCGCACGCCGACGCCGACGCCGGCCATGCCGAGCATCGAGCCCAGCAAGCGCTACACGCCTTACACCGCCGGCGCGGCGGTGACCGACGGGTCGGAGTTCGCGGCGCAGATGCGCATCGACGTCCGCGGCGGCGGGAGCATGAGCGGCATCATCGCCTGCGACAAGTGGGACAACAGCACGCACACGCTGCGCGACGCCGGCGTCGGCGGCGCGCGGGCCTGGTGGCAGCCCCGCGCCGGCCCTGCCCGGCCGGTCGACGACCCGGCGCGGGTGGTCGTGGAGTTCGGCGCGGGGCGCTGGGGCCTCAAGCGGTCGCCGCAGGTGAGCATCGGGCGGGCGTGGTACGCCCAGGCGACGTCGACGTGCAACGACGCGTCCGCCGCGCTCGGGACGAGCTGGGTGCGGGCCGGCGACGTCGACTTCACCAACCAGGGGCGCGGCAAGCTCGACGCGCGCGACGTCAACATGGTGCGGGCGCGCTTCCTCGAGCCCGTGCCGGCCGGCGACAGCGTCTGGGTCGAGGTGTACCACACCGCGCTGCAGAACCCGGCCGGCACGTGGCTGATGAACTATGCCGCCGCCGGCTACGGCAACGGCGCCCGCGCCGTGTGGCGTCTGCACGAGTGCTCCGGGGCCTTCGGCACCGGCACGCGGCGCGAGTGCCCCATCCCCGCCGCCGGCGCCACCGGCGCGCCGGGACCGCTCGGCGACATGCTCGTGCACGTCGGCGTGCCGCTGTGGCTCAGCAAGCGCACCGACCCGGCCGTCCCGGGCGGGAGCCCGGTGGTCAACGCCGGCCAGGCCGTGGCGTTCGTGCTCGAGCCGGTCACGTTCCCGCGGCCGGCCGACCCGCCGCTGCCGCCCTATCCGCCCGGCGCCTTCGCGCCGGATGTCGTCGTGACCGACACGCTGCCGCTCGGCCTGATCTACATCGACGGCTCGGCGACCATCGCCAGCGAAGACATCGACGGCGACGGGGTGCTCGACCCCGGCGAGGACCGCAACGGGAACGGAGCCATCGACCGCGACGCCCCGTTCGAGCCGGCGGTCGCGCCGGGGCCCGGCGAGGGCCGGACGACGCTGCGCTGGGTGCTCGGCGACCTGCCGCATCGGCATCGGGTGCCGCCGATCCGCTACGCGGCACGCGCCTCGCGGCTGGTGCGGGGGGGCACGGCGCTGGCCAACGCGGCCGGCTTGTTCGCCCGGCGCGACGGGCCGCCGGACTGCGGGCCGGCGCATCGCGACCGCGAGGGCGGGCGCTGTGCGTGGGCCCAGGTGATCGTCGCCAACATCGCGGCCGCCCAGGTCGAGAAGGTCCCGCGCGTGCCGGTCGTGCTGCCCGGCGAGCCGATGGTGTTCCGCCTGGCGCTGGCCAACCTGACGGACCGGCCGGTGGAGTGGTTCGACGCCGTCGACATCCTGCCCCGCCCGGGCGAGCCGCGCACGCCGGTGACGCGCATCGGAGGCGGCATCGCGGATGTGCGCGCCGCCGTGCTGCCCGGCGGCGCGCCGCTGGAGGTGTGGGCCTCGGCCACCGATCCCGATGCGCTCGACACCGTCGGCGGCAGCCCGCGCGACGGGCTGGTCGACCCGGTGGCCGTCTGGGGCGGGCCGGGCGCCGGCATCGGCGGCCCGGATTGGCCGTGCAAGCTCGCCGACGTGGGCGGCACGCGCTGCGGCGCGATCCGCGCGCGCCAGCTGGTGACGGCCATCCGGCTGTGGGGTCCGGACCCGCAGCCGCGGCGCTCGGGCGGTCCGGCGGACAGCTTCCTGCCGGCGGGCGCGCCGCCGCGCTGGATCGACGTGGCCCTCGACGTGCCGGGCTCGGTGCCGAACGACGTGGCACACAACGCCTGGGGCGGGCGGTTCGAGAGCCTGCCGCTGCCGGTGTTCGACAACGCGCTCGTGCGTGTCCGGTTCCCGGACACGCCGACGCCGACCGTCACGCCCACCGCAAGCCTGACGCCGGAGGCGTCGGAGACGCCCATCCCGTCGCCGACGCCCACGGCCAGCCGGACGCCGACGGCGACGCCGACCGACACGCCGACGGCGACCGCCACCCCCACCGACACGGCCATCCCGACCGACACGCCGACCGCGACGCCGACGCCGATCTTCCGGATCTACGTCCCGATGGCGCTGCGGCTGGAGTGCGCTTCAAAGCCGGTGGACGTGGTGCTGGTCATCGACGTGTCGAGCAGCATGCGCCGCGGCGCCGGCGACGGCGGGACCAAGCTCGAGGCGACCATCCGGGCCGCCCGCGCGTTCGTCGACCGCTTCGAGCCGGACCCGGCACGGGGCCGGATCGCGGTCGTGGCGTTCAACGAGCGGGCGTGGCTGGCCCAGCCGCTGACCAGCGACCGCGCGGCGGTGGGCGCGGCGCTCGACACCCTGGCGGGCGTGGTCGCCGAAGGCACGCGGCTGGACCTCGGGCTGCTGGCCGGCGCGGACGCGCTGGGCCCGGTCGACCCGGCGCGCTGGCGCGCGATGATCGTCCTGACCGACGGGGTGCCCAACCGCGTGCCGACGCCCACGGCCGGCGGCAGCCAGGAGGACACGGTGCTGGCGGCGGCGGCGCGGGTGCGCGCGGCGGACATCACGGTCCACACCGTCGGCTACGGCCGCGCCGACGCGCCGGACCTGGCGGACCGCATCCTGCCAGCCCTGCTGCGGGCCATGGCGGGCGCCCCGGAGCGCTACCACGAGACCGACGACGCGGCGGCGCTGGCGGAGGTGTTCCGGGTCCTGGCCAGCGCGCTGTGGTGCCCGCTCGGGAGCGGGTGGCCGTAGGCGGTGGTACCGATCCAACGCGTGACTTGCCGCTGTCGTCACAAGACCACGCCTCGCCGCAGCCTACACGTGCTGGTCGATCAGGATCTCGTTGCCGTCCGGGTCGACCACGACGATGTGTGCCGGGCCCGTCGTGCCCTCGTCGGCTTCCGTGGCCAGCGCCACGCCCTGCGCCTTCAGGTGGCGCTGGATGTCCCGGACGTCGGCGAAGCGCGCCAGCGGCTGGGCTTCGGCGTCCCAGCCCGGGTTGAAGGTCAGGAGGTTCTTCTCGAACATGCCGTGGAACAAGCCGATCGTCGTCGTCCCGTTGCGCAAGATGAGCCAGCCCTGGCTCTGGTCGCCGCCGAGCGTCTTGAAGCCGAGCTTCTCGTAGAACGCACGCGAGGCGGCGATGTCGCGGACGGCCAGGCTGACGGAGAACGCGCCGAGCTCCATGGAAAGGCTCCTATCGGGTGGTTGTCCGGAGGGTCACGCGGGTGAATTGTAGCCCGGTCGCCGCGCGCCGAGAGCGGCCGCGGCACCCGCACCGCCGCGCTCAGCGCCGCTCGCGCGCGATGAGGGCGCACGTGATCGCCGTCGTGATCGGCACGGCGAGGATCAGGCCGATGCTGGCGACGAGCGTGCGCACGATCTCCTCGGCGACGATCTCGTAGTTGACGACCGTGCCGAACGCCGCCGCGTCGCGCTGGAACAAGAGCAAGAGCGGCATCGCGGCGCTGGTGTAGACCAGGACAAGCGTGTTGACCAGCGAGGCGATGTGGTCGCGCCCGACGTCCATGGCGCGCGCGAAGATCGCACGGATCGGCAGGTCGGGCGAGGCCTCGTGCAGCTGGTGGACGATGGCCGCCTGCGACACGGTGATGTCGTCGAGGATGCCGAGGAGGCCGATGATGATGCTGGCCAGGAGCAGGCCCTGGACGTTCAGCGCGCCGCGATGGTCCATCTGGAGGAACATGGCCTCCTCCGACGCGTAGCCGGTCAGGCGGGCGGCCTCGACGAACACGCTGGCCATGCCCCCGGTGAGCGCCAACGCGATGACCGTGCCGGCGACGGCGGCCGCGGTCTTGCGGTTGAAGCCATGCGACAGGCTGAAAGTGACGGGGATCACGACGAGCGCGGCGGCGATGGCGACGCCGATGGGGTGCCGGCCCGCGGCCACCTGGGGCAGGACGAACGCGAAGATCACGCCGAACGACAAGGCCATGCCGACGAGCGACAGGAGCCCCCGCCGCCGGCCGACGAGCACGGCGACGGCGACGAAGAGCCCGAACAGCACGTAGAGCGGCGTGCGGCGCACGCGGTCGGCGACGAAGTAGGTCTCGCCACCGGCCCCGTCGGGTGAGGCCTCGACGAGAACGCGGTCGCCGATCTCGAAACGCCCCACGCCGATCCCGCCGCCGCCTGCGTCGACGATGGCGGTCTGCCCGATCCGCGGGCCGCCGACGAAGCGGACCTCGAGCCGCTGGTGGACCTGCGGCTCGCCCGCCTCGCCCAGCATGGCGGTGATCTCCTCCGCCGCGATGCCGGTCACGACGCCTTCGGCGATCGCCGGCGGCGCTTCGCCGGTGGCCGGCGCCTGGGCGTGGGCAGCGGAGGCGCCGAGCGCGGCCGCGATGGCGCTGACCGCGGCGATGCCGGCGAGGGCCGCGCGGCGCGGGTCGAATGCGCCGGTCGAGCGCGTCAAGGGGCGATTTCGAGACATGTCGCATCGTCCATCGCATGGGGCGCCGAGACGAAGCATCGTCTCGGCTACGGGTACAGCGTCTCGCCTCGCGCCAGCATCTCGACGAGCTGCGCGATGCGCTTCTGGCGGGTGGCGTCGCGCCTGGCCGTTTGGATCCGGAAGAGAACGGCGTAGCGGTTTTGGCTGCTCAGCCTCGTGTAGCAGGCCTTGGCCGCGGGGTTGGCGTCGAGGGCCGCCAGGAAGTCCGCCGGCGGGGCGGCGGTGGCGTGCGAGTCGTAGGCGGCGTCCCACCGCCCGTTGGAACGGGCCCGGTCGACGGCGGCAAGGCCCGCGGGTCGCATGCGGCCCTGCGCGATCAGGGCCTCGGCCTTGGCCCGATTGATCTTGGACCAGATGCTCGTGGGGCCGCGCGGCGTGAACTTCTGGATCCACGACCCGGCGTCGTACGCCCGCTTTTGGCTGTCGATCCACCCGTGGCACAGCGCGGTCTCGACGGCCTCGTCGTAGGTGAGCGATCGAAGGCTGGCGGACTTCTTGGCCAACCTCAACCAGAGCCCGGCGGACGACGCCGCGTTCGCGTCCAGCCAGGCATCCCAGGCGGCCTGGTGCTCGAACAGGCGGACGGGGATGCCGGAAACGACGGCCGGTGGGCTGGTGTCAGGGTCCATGGTCGGGTCTCGACTGGCTCGGGATTGGAGCGGCGTGGCCAAGGGCACCAACGGGGATCATCTGAGCAAGTATAGGCGAGGGGCGACGGGAGCGGGGCAACGGTGGCGTGGGATGGGGTTGACAGTGGCGGCGCCGCGGAAGAACGTCTCGGACACGCGTCCCGCGTCGACCGGCCGCCGCGCCCGGTGGCGATGTCATCGCTCGCGAGTTGGCATTCCGGTCGCGTGCCGCTATAGTGTTGTTTACCTGTAGTAAGCGCGCTGGATGTGTTGGACTTCGGTGGACACCGCATGATCGCCCGGGCGTAGGCCTGCGGCGATCTTTTCGTGTTACGGTAGCACTCGACAGATCGCCACGCTCTGATTGCAGACCGCTTTCTGATGGCGGCTTACCCGGCCGAGCGGCCGGCGCGTCGCCTCTGATCCTAAGGAGGATCGACACCATGAACTCCAAGCTGTATGTGGGCAATCTGTCGTACCAGGTGACCGAGCAGGAGCTGCGCACGATGTTCGGGGAGGCCGGGGCCATCGAGTCCGTGGCCATTCCCGTCGATCGCACGACCAACCAGCCGCGCGGCTTCGCCTTCGTGACGATGGCGTCCGATGCGGATGCGCAGAACGCCATCCGCATGTGCGACGGCAAGACGTTGGGCCAGCGGCAGATCCGCGTCAACATCTCGCAGCCCAAGGAATCCAGCGGCGGCGGCTACTACAACCGCCGCTAAGACACCCACGCGTCCGTCGCCCGTCGATCGACCGACCGGCATCGCCGGGCCCGATCCGGGAGCGCGCCGCGCTGCCGGTGGCCGGACGCCAACGACAACCGAATAGACACGAGGGGGCACCTTGCGGTGCCCCCTCGTTCGTTGGTCACTCCCCCAGCACCACGCGCGGCAGGTGCACCCGCCAGCGCGCGCCCTCCTCCGTCGGCGTCGCCCCGCCCGGCGTGGCCGGCGTGGCCGTCGCCCCCGTTCGCGTGGCCGTCGCCGTGGTCCGCGGCGTCGCCGTTCCGGTCGGCGCGCGCGTGCCCGTCGGCACCGGGGTCCGCGTCCGCGTGGCCGTCGCCGTCGCCCGCGGCGTCGCCGTTCCGGTCGGCGTCCGCGTCGCCGTCGGCGAGGGGCCCGGCGTCCGCGTCGCCGTCGGGGGGACCGACCCGACGTCCGGGCCCCGGTAGACCGCCTCCACGCAGTTGTCGGCCAGGTCGCACAGGCGGAACGTGTCGCCCGCACGTGCCCACGCCGCCGTGCATGCCACGTCGACGGCGAATGCCCGCGCCCGCGCGTCGGCCGCCTTGGCCGTGTCGGTGATGCCCGTCGACAGCGCCAGATACCACGGCGACGCGTAGCGCGCCACGGCCGTCGTCGTGGTCCCGTCGGTGCACGCCCCCGGCATCGCCAGCGAGGCCGCGTCCAGCCCGAAGTCCTCGACCCGCAGGGTGTGGCGCACCCCGTCGGCCGTCGGCTCCGATGCGAACGCGACCAGCCGCGGCGCGAGCGTGTCGACGACGCCGCGCCACACCGGCTTCGGCTCCGCGCCGTAGTTCCCCGCGCGGTCGCTGCCGCGCACGCGCAGGCCGTAGAAGCCTTCGAGCCCGGCGGGCGGCCGCCCCACCCACTCCGCCGCATCCGCCCCCGCCCCACCGACGTCCGCGGCCTGCCACCGCGCCGCGGCGAGGGCGGCGACCTCCAGCGGCGGCAGCGCACGCGGGTACACGCGCAGGTCGTCGACCGCGAAGCGATCCGTCGGGTTGGCATGCAGGTGCCGGAGGCGCAGGCGCGTCACCGCGCCGCCGAGGCCGGTGCCGCCGGTGACGGCGTCGCGCGTGACCTCCCGGCCGTCGCGGTAGGCCGAGAGCGCGCGGGTCGCCGGGTCCCAGGTGAAGGCGTGGTGATGCCAGCCGCGCGTGTCGCCCGGCGGGATGGCGTGCTCGACCCCCGCCACCTCGTGGGCCATGTCCGGACCCAGGCGGATGCGGTTGGCGCCGTAGACGATCTCGGCGGCGGCCATGTCCTCGATCCAGAGGGCGATGCTGAAGGCCGCGTCGCCATGCGGCAGCACGCCGGGCGGGGCGTCGACCACGATGTCCTGCGCGCGCGGGCCGAGCACGAGCGCGCCGGAGCCCACGGTGCCGCGCCCGGCGTGGCCGACGGCGGCGTCGTCCGGGTCGTCGCTGGCGTACACGGCCGCCGCACCCATCCCCGCGTCGTCCGCGAGCGGCGTTCCGGGTGCGATGCGCGGCTCGTCGAACCCGAGGCGCAGCGTCGGACCGGCGCCCATGATCGTCCCCCAGTCACCCGCCGCGATCCTTCCGCGGGCGACCACGACGTCGTCGATGGCGCCGGCAAAGGGCTGGTCGTTCGCCGGGTCGCCGGTCAGGTCGGCCGCACCGACGATGAGCGGGCTGTCGGTGTCGGCCGACGCCGGCGCGTCGCCCAGGGCCGTGTCGACGAGGATGCCGTTGACGTAGAACTCGGCGTCGTTGTCGGCGGTCATGCGCACCGCGACGTGCTGCCACACGCCCGTGCGGAGCAGTCCCGGGACGCTGGTGTAGTCCTTCGTGAACCACGTCGTCAAGAGGAGCCTGTCGCCGTGGTGCCCGAAGCTGAAGCCGTCGGCGTTGCCGGTGCGCGGGGTCGAGACGATGCGGCCGAGGCGGCCGTCGAGGGCATCGGGACGGATCCACGCCGCCACGGTGAAGTCGCTTGTCAGGCCGCCGATGGCCGGATCGTGGGCGAGGGTGAGGCCGTCGTCCACGCCGTCGAAGCGCAGCGACTGCCCGTCCGGGCTGCCCGTGCCGCTCGCGGGGCATGCAGCGCCGCGGCAGCGCGCCGTTCGGCCGCCGGCGAGGTCGACCAGGTCGGCGAAGCTCCGCTCGGGCGGCGGCGGGCCGTCGCCGGGGCGGAGGTTCGCGGTCGGGTCCTCGTCGAGCGGCAGGAAGAGCAGCACGTTCGCCGGCAGCGGGCGGTTCTCCAGCGGCGCGGCGTGGCGGAAGCTCGGCTCGAAGCCCAGCTCGACGCCTTCGACGCCGGCGACGTCGTCCTCGCGCGCCAGGCCGGCCGGCCGCTCGTCGACGGTGCCGGCCAGCACGCTGCCCGCGTCCAGCCAGCCCGACAGCCGCGGATCGTCGGGCCGCTGGGGCAGCGACGGCACCTCGACGACGTCGAGCCCGGCCTGGGGCGCCGTGTTGTCGATCTTGACCCGGCTCGCGAGCTCGAAGCGGCGGGCGTTGCCGACCTTGTCGACGGCCTCGGCCTGCACGACGTACTCGCCGGTCGGGTTGTCGCCGAACAGGACGTAGTCGACGTTGAATCGGCCGCCCCCGAAGTCCGTCACCGGCTGCGCGGGCCGCGCGACCTGGGTGCGGGCATCGATCAGGGTGACGGACAGCCGATCGACACCGCTGCCGGGGACCGTGGTCCCGGCGATGAACGGGTCGCTGACCGTCCCGTGGATCGGCAGCACCCACTGGGCGTCGGCCGCCCCGTTCGCCTCCAGCCGGAACGGCCGCGCGAGGTCGCGCTCGACGCTCATCGAGACCGCGGGCGGCTGGTCGTCGACGTAGACCGTCTTGGCGGCGCTGGGCGAGCCGCGGTTGCCCACCGCGTCGATGGCCCGCACCTGCAGGTCGAAGGCGCCGCCCTCGGTCGGTGCGAACGTCGGCATCCAGACCGTGCCGCGGTCGGCGTCGAGCGCCGCCGGCGCCGCGACCCAGCCCCCGCCGTCGACGCCCATCTCGACGTGCTCGACCCGCGTCGTCGCGTCGCGCGCCACCGCCAGGAGCAACGTCTCGCGAACCGGGAGGTACCGCGCGTCGGACTTGATCTCGGCCACCGGGTCGTCGGCGTCGACCACCAGCCGGTCGGCGCGCCGCTCGTCCACCCAGGCATTCTGTAGGTTGTAGAGGTTGCTGATCTCCTCCGGCGACAGCGCGTGGCTGTACAGCTCGACCTCGTCGAGCAGGCCGGAGAAGTGCTGCGTCCGGTCGCGGGTCGTCAGCGAGCACGGAGACGACGGCAGGTGCGACGCGCCGATGTCGACCTGGCTGGCCCCCCGGAACGTGCGCGACGCGCGCGGCGCGGCGGCGACCCGGGCGCCGTTGACGTAGATCTCGGCCTGCAGGCCGCCGCCCGGCGTGTCGGCTGCCCGCTCCTGCGCCAGGATGTGCGTCCAGACGTTGGGCCTGATGGCGTTGCCGGCGGCGGTCAGGAGATCGCGCACCGTGCCCTCTTCGCCCGTGCACGTCTCGAGCGTCGGCACGCCGTCGAGGAGGTAGAGCGCCATGTCGGACGTCCGGAAGACCGAGCCGCCCGGGCTGATGCTGCCGTGCGCGTGGGCGATCGGCCGGACGCGCTCGGCCGCGTTCGCCGAGAGCGTGTCGGCGCGCACCCAGGCCGAGATCGCGCCGACGCCCCGGAAATCGGCGGGGACGGTCAGGGTCGAGGCAACGCCGTCGAACTCGGCCGCCTGGCCCATGATGCCCTCGATCCCGTGCTTGACCTTCTGGCTGCCCGGGACGGCGCTCTCGAACCGGATCCGCCGCCGCGGCGGCTCTGCGAACAACGTCTCCTCGACCGTGTTCGGGGGCAGCGCGCGCATGACGCGCAGCTCGTCGATCTCGCCGCCGAAGAACTCGGACGGCGTGTCGCCGTCCCATTCCTGGCCGATCGAGAAGCGCCCCCCCGCCGTCGGGAGGGTGGTGGCGAGGTCGACGTCAAAGCCCAGACGGACGAGATCGCGATCGTGCCCCGAGCCGTGGCGCAGCTCGACGTCGATCCGGTCGTCGCGGAACTGGTTGCCGGGCGAGAAGGTCGTGACGGCGTGGTACCACTCGCCCTTGGGCAGGCCCGCCGCGACGGTCTGCGGGCCGACGCCCCGGTCGACGTAGACCAGCGCGAACCGCCCGCCGCCCTCGTCCTTCACCTCGAGCATCGCGCCGTCGTTGCCGGACGCGTCGTGGAACGACCACAGCGCGCCGAACGGCAGGTCTTGCCGCAGCGGCCGGAACCACGTGCTGACGACGAACGTGTTGCCCTCCGCCACGAGCGACGCCACGCGGTCGGCGCGGACGAAGTCGTCCGTGCCGTCGAACAGCAGCCCGAGGTTCTGGACGCCTTCGCTCGCGGGCCGCGGGCAGCGCCCCGGACCGCCGCACACGCCGCGGTTGTAGCCGGCCGCGTCGGCGAACTCGGTGCGCCCGGGCAGCTCGTCGAAACGGAACGCGGCGATGTCGCTGGCGCTCCCGTGGACGAGCGCGACGTCCGCCGCCGAGAGCGCCCGCTGGAAGACCTGCACGTCCTTGATGCCGCCGATGAACGGCACGGAGTCGTTGGCGAAGCGGTACGTGACCTCCGCCGTGTCGGGGTAGGAGAACCAGTGCGACTCGCACGCCGGATTGTCCGGCCGGGTCGTCCACTTGACCGTGCGCGCCCCGAACCCGGGCTGGGTCGTCGAAACCTGGATCGTGTCGGCGTTCCCCGGCGCCCCGACGAGGTTGTCGTCGTCGCCCGCGCAGTCGCCGCGCGTGCCGTTGTCGTCCTCGCACATGCGCACCGTGGCGCTGTCGACCACGCCGATGGCGACGTTCGTCGCCAGGACGGTGGGGTTCGCGGCGTTCTCGGTGCCGGTGTACCGGTTGTTGACCGCGGGGACGCCGTCCGCCGCGACGAGGTCGTACTCCCCGTCGCCGAACGGGCCTTCGCCGTCGCCTTCGCACGTCAGCGTGACCTTGTCGATGGTGAGCACGCCGCGATTGCCGGACCGTCCGATGTAGAAGCTCTGGAAGGCGCGATGGCTGGGGCGGGCGCCCATGGGTCGTTCGTAGGCCACCCCGTTGACATGGAACGTCGCCGTGGCGGTGGCGTGGTCGAAGACGACGCTCACGAAGTTCCACTCGCCGAGCTTCAGCGCGTCGACGCTTCGCTCGACCCGCTGGCTGCCGGTGCCGAAGCCGAAGAAGAGCGACGTGCCCTGGGTCTGCAGGAACGGGAAGGCGTCGTTGGCGCCGCTCTCCATGCCCAGCACGCCGCGCCGGTTCGTGTCGCTCGCCGGCGCCGTCGGCATGATCCACGCCGACAGCGTGAAGCTCCCGCCGTTCAGGTCGATCGGCGTCGCGTTGTCGCTGGCCATCGCCGACGTGCCGTCGAACAAGTTGTCCAGCCGCCAGCGGTAGGCCAGCCGCGCATCGACCGGCCGCCACACCTCGCGCTGGTCGAACACGATCGCCGCGCCCACGCCCTGCGTCAGCGTGTAGGCGCCGGACGGCGCGGTGGGCGCGACCTGCAGCGGATGGTGGAAGTCGAGCCGCCTGCCCGGCGGCAGGCTGAAGGGCGTCGACGTCCCGCCCACGCCGGTCGTCAACCCGGACGGG
Source organism: bacterium (assembly GCA_003576755.1). Classification (GTDB taxonomy): domain Bacteria; phylum Chloroflexota; class Anaerolineae; order Epilineales; family Epilineaceae; genus UCB3. Next base: position 11,540 of record QEVT01000053.1, read on the forward strand.
ACGTCGACGGCGTGCGTGCCGTAGGCGGTGCGGCTGAGGAGGACGTTCTGGAGGGTGCTGTCGTAGTCGACGGTCTGCCCGGGCCCGACGGCTGCGTCGCCGAGGTTGACGCGCCCGGCGAACAAGGCCTGGACGGTGTCCAACCCCACCTGCACCGAGTCCAGGATGACGACCTGGTCGATCTGCCCGTGAAGCGGGAAGAGGATCTCGTCGTCCCCCGGCACCATGGCCCCACCGACGAGCAGGTCCGCCCCGCCCGCCGGCAGCCCGCGCACCGGGACGTCCCGCGAGCCGACGAACCGGTCGTCGACGAAGAAGTAGGCCGTGAAGGCCTCGTCCGCCGCGACCGAGTCGTACACCTCGACCAGGACGTGGTTCCACTGCCCGGCGCGGAGGCCGACGCCGTCCACGTCGATGTCCGCCTTCCCCAGCCGCGTCTGCAGGATGAGCGCCAACCCGTCGCCGTCCAGGCTGAAGGTGAAGCCCCCGCGCGTCTCGACCATCGAGAGGATCACCTGCTGGCGATCGAGCCGCTCCGGCTTCACCCACGCCGAAATCGTGTAGTCGTGGGTCAGGCGGTTCAGCGCCGCCTGGTTCGGGACGCGGAGGACGTCGTCGACGCCGTCGAAGTGCGGGGCGCGCCCGAAACGCCCCACGTGGCCCGCGGCCGGGCAGTGCGACGGCAGCGCGGCGTCCGCCTGCAGCGCGCAGGCGGCGTGGTCGCCGCTCGCCCGCTCCGAGAAGGTCGTCGCGCCGGCGACCTCGTCCAGCGGCAGGAAGAAGATCGGGGCGGTCGGCTCGCCGAGGCGGGACTCGTAGTCCAGCGCCGTCGCCTCGTTCTTGGCGAACGGGCTCAGCCCCAGGAGCTTCTCGCGCCCGTCGAAGATGCCGTCGCCGTCGGCGTCGGCGCGCTTGGGGTCGCCGCGCAGCCACGTCGCGCGCACCTGCCCGGTCGCCACGTCGATGCCGTACGCCACGTCCCAGCCGCCGACCTCCGCCCCGTCGTCCAGGCCGTCGGCGTCGCTGTCGCGGCTCAGGGGATCGGTGCCGCGCAGCCGCTCGGCCGGGTCGACGAGGCCGTCGCCGTCGCTGTCGGAAACGTTGGGGTTCGTCCTGGCGCGCACCTCCTCGAGGTCGGCGACGAGGTCGCCGTCGGCATCCCACGCGGTGTCGTCGGGATCGGCGTCATGCGCCAGCCCGTCGCCGTCGGCGTCCTTCAGCGCCGGCAGCTTGACGTCGCCCGCCTGGCCCCAGGCCTGCGCGTGGCGTCGGCCGGGGAGGGGCTCCAGCGCCAGGAACTCGACCAGCGTGGCCGGGAACAGGTCGAACCGAACGTTGAGGTCGCTGTAGCTCGTGTCCTTGCGCTCGCGCTTCCAACACACGGGCACGGGGGTGAAGAAGGGCGGCACGGGGATGGTCACGCACTCCTGCACCGGGATGGCGTAGGCCTCGACCAGGAAGGCGTCGAGGGGGCGGTTGACGCCGGGCTCGGCGGCGGTCCGGATCACGCCGGACTCGGCGGGGTCGGTCTTGGCGGCATCGGGGTGGTTGACGACCTCCCGCGTGACGAAGTGCCGGTGGTGCTCGGCCCTGCCGTCGGCGACCGGGGTCCAGTCGCCGGCATGGGCGCCCCACGAGAGCCCGGCGTGCAGCTCCTTCTTCTCGTCGGTCTGCTTGGCGGCCATGATCTGGTAGGCGAAGGACGAGGACTTGAGGACGTCGACGGTGTACTGCCACCAGTAGAGCGCGCCGAGGCTCGTCGGCGTGCCGACGAGGTCGATGGTGTTGCGCAGCTCGAGGCGCACCGTCATCGGCTGGCCCGGGATCAATCCGGGGCCGGGATCGACGAGGTCGGTGGACAGGTCGAGGATGCTGAGGCGCGTCGGATCGTGGATGGTGACCATGTCGGTCTGGCCGTACAGGACGTAGCCGATGCCCTGGGCCGCCCAGCCCGAGATGCCCTTGCACACGGCTTCGCCGGCGTCGGACGACTTGGCGTCCTTGCTCAGGAAGCCGCACACCAGCGCGATCACCGCGTCGATCAGGCCGATGACCGCCGAGACGATGGTCCCGACCGGCGCGCCGTACAGCGCGAGCACGAACAACAGCACGGCCACGGCCGTCCCCGACACCGCGTCGGCCAGGATGCGGTCGAAGGCCAGGCTGCCGAAGGCGATGCCGGCCGTGTAGACCCGGTACGCGAGCGCCGCGTAGGCCACGATCTCGACGACGACGAGCGAGGCGATGGCGCCGACCTTGCCCGCCGTCTTGGCGTACTTCGACACGGCCTCGCCGGCGCCCAGCGCGTCCTTGACCGCGTTCACCGTCTCGATCGCCGCCGCCGCGGTCGCCATGGAGTTCAGGACCTGATAGCCGACGTCGTTCCTGCCGTTCCCGACCTCCAGGGCGAAGGTCGCGATGCCGGTGACCATGCCCAGCGCCAGGACCGCGCCCTGCCCGGCCTTCCCGATGAGCCACTTGTCGTTGCCCCGGTTCTTGACGTAGGCGGAGACGACGTTGGACTTCGCGGTCTTGACCGTCTGGCCGACCATCTTGAGGACGGTCTTGGGGGTCAGGGCCGGCGGCTTGATGCCCTGCGCGCGGAGGAGCGGCTTGTAGACGTTGTTGAAGACCAGGATCTGCTCCGCGAGGTCCGTCACCAGCGGCGTCAGGACCAGGTCGACCAGCTTGCCGCGGCTGATGATGCTCGCGTCGTTGCGCGCCAGCTCGGCCCGTTCGGCCAGGTCCTCGTCGCTGAACCCGCCTTCGACGGTGCCATCGCCCAGCTTCCACGTCGGCACGCCGCCCGCCTCCACCACGCCCGACTGCCCGCCGTAGACGTGCGCGAAGAAGACCTGCGCCATCGCGATGCGGCCGGCCGATTCCATCTGCGCGTCCTCGCCGGCGCCGGGCGCGAACGCGTCCGAGTCGCGCAGCGCGATCTCGAGCGCGTCCCAGTACTCGCCGACCGGGTACGCCTCCCACGCGCGGGTCCCCAGCGCCTGCCGGTAGGGCGCCCAGTTCAGCGCCGCGACGACGGCCGGGCCGACGGCCGGCCGGCCCGGCGGGGCGAAGTCCACGGTCACGACCGCCCCGTCCGACCGGCTGTGGCCGCCGGCCGCGCCGAACGCCAGCGCGCGGAAGGTCTCCTCGCGGGCGAAGAGCAGGAGCGGCGCCTTCACCCGCGGCGCGCCCGCCGCATCCTGGAACGTCGTCGTCAGCACGTGCCGGGCCCGTCGCGCCATGAGCGGCTGCAGCTCGGTGTGGGCGGTCGCGGCGTCGAGGTCGACGTCGATGTCCTTCAGCCCCCAGCGCGCGTTCGTCGCGGGCTCGGGGAAGTCCTGGTCGAACCGCTGCTGCAACCCCGCCACCGTCATGTCGCGCTTGCCGTCGGACACGCACGCCGACGTCCGCGCCCGCAGCCCGCAGTCGGTGCCGCCGACGAGGTGCCGTCCCAGGCCGTCGGCGAGCTGCGTGAGCTGGTCGTCGACCTGCCCGAACCGGGCGCGCGTGGGCTCGCCCTCCTTTGGCGCGCCCGACCCGGCCGAGGCGCCGGGCCGCTCGTAGAGCGTCGCCAGCGTCAGGCCGTGGTCCTCGCGCACGCTGAGGCCGGCCAGGTGCCAGTCGTCGGTGTAGCGGTGCACGACCCTGGGCTGGTTGGCCCCCGCCTGCTGGGCGCACCAGGCCCGCGCGCGCGCCGCCGGGTCGTCGCCGGGCTGGAAGTCGGCCGGGGGGTCGCCGCACACGTCGGTCAGCACCTGCACCCACCAGACCAGGCGCGCCCTGGCCTGGATGCCCGTGCCGGCCGCGCCGGGGGCGGTGAGGAAGGCCATCCGGCCGCCCAGGCCCGACGAGCGCCCGCTGGCGGGATCGACGATGGGGGACAGCGGGACGCTGGCGGTCAGGGTGCCCGCGGTGTCGGCCTCGTGGACGGCGATGTTGAACGGGCGCAGCGCGGCGTCGTCGATCATCGCGGTCTGCGACGCCGGGCCGTTGACGACGTTGGGCAGCACCGTGCACAGCACCTCGCGCCCGCCCTGCGCCACGGCGAGCCCGTGCCGTCGGTCGGCCACGTCGACGACGTCGATGCCGCCGAGCACCACGCGCCCGCCGTCGACGACGCCCGGGCGGTCGGCAAGGAGCGCGCCGCGCGCGTCGCACGTGCCGGCAAAGAGCCGCACGTCGTAGGCGTCGGCCGTGCGCAGCGCGAACGACAGGCGGCTATCGGCCCCGACCTGCTCGAGCGTGGCGCGCCCGAGGTCGCGCGGCGGGTAGAGGAAGCCGTACGTTTGCAGGCTGGCGCCCTCGGCCAGCTTGTCGACCGCCTGGCAGGCGGTGGTGCCACCGGCGTCGGTGACCTGCAGCACGTGCCGGCCGTCGGCATAGGCGTTGAGCCGGCCGGGGAGCCGCACGGCGGCGCCCGCCGCGAGCCGCCCGACGTCGCGCACGACCGCCCCGGGGGCCTGGCACGTGCCGCCGTGCAGCTTCAGCGTGAACGTGCGGCCCGGCGCGGGGTTGACCGACTTGACGTACAGCGTGGTCTCGGGGTCGCCGGCATCGGCCCGGTCGTCGACGAGCTGGACGACGGCCATGGGCTCGACGACCGTGAGCGGGAAGCCGACCACGGCGTTGGTCCGCGGCAGCGGCGCCGTGGCGCCGTCCATCTCGACCTCGAGCACCGGGATCAGGCGCAGGTCCCCGAAGGCATCGCGCCCGTCGCCGGCGGGGTCGCCCGGAGCCCGCACGTCCTTGAACGTGGTGTCGAGCCGCCGCTGGATCTGCCCCTCGGTGTCGTCGGCCGGCCAGTCGAGCACGCTCAGGGCGCGCGCCACGTGGCTGCGGTCCTCGGGCATCACCTGGAAGTCGACGAAGACGTGGCGCCCGGCCTGCAGGCTGCGGAGGTCGATCTCGAGCGGGCGCGTGCCGGTGAACCGTCCGGCCGTGGCCAGCGGGCTCGCGTCGAGGCCGTCGAGGACGCCGTCGGCGTCGCTGTCGTCGTCGAAGAGGTCGGGCTGGCCGTCGCCGTCGGTGTCGGGGCACGCGCCGCCGGCCATGTCCGGGCACTCGGCGCCGTCCGACCGGCCGTCGCGATCGGTGTCGGCGTGCAGCGGGTCGCTGTGCGCACGCCCGCCGGCCGCCGCGCCGAAGCCGCGGGCTTCGACCCCGTCGCCGAGGCCGTCGCCGTCGCTGTCGGCGCGGTTGACGGCGCTGCCGAGGTGCTTGTACTCCTCGCCGTCGGTCAGGCCGTCGCCGTCGGTGTCGGGGCGGTCCAGCCTGGGGCATGCCGGGGAGTCCGGCACGAGGCCGGCGCACAGCGCGGTCTCCTCGGCGTCCCCGAGCCCGTCGCCGTCGGTGTCGGGCGCGCCGGCATCCGGCGCCTGCGGGGCGGCCGGGGCGTCGGCGGCCGTGGCGCCCGCGGGCCGGCCGGGATCGGCGGGCGGCCGCCA
>QEVT01000054.1 GCA_003576755.1 bacterium
GGCCGGCGGCGCTGCGCCGCCGAGCGTCTGGCCCGGACGCGCGCGGCTATCGCCGGCCACCGACGCGCGCGGCCCGCGCCGCCACCGGCAGCCAGACCGTCTGCGGCACGACCGACGTCGGCGTGACCTCCGGCGTGTCGCGCGGGGTCGGGCTGGGCGTGGCCGGCACGGCGGTCGCGACCCGCGTCGCCGTGGTGGAGGGCGTGGCGGTCGCGACCGCCACGGGCACGGCGCGCACCCCGTGGCCGTTGGCGACCGACAGGCGCGCCTCGGAGGCGACCACGTCGGCCAACACCCAGCCGCTCGGTAGGTCGCGGCCCGCGATGCGCCAGGCGCCTGCCATGTCGGCCCGCGTCATCAGGTTGGCGTCCGGGCGGCCGGGCGCCCGCAAGCGCACGGCGACGTCCGCCGCCGGCGGGGCCGTCCCGTGCAGGCGGTCGGCGCTTCGGTCGACGGTGATCGAGAGCGCCGGCACCACCAACGTGGTCTCGGCGCCGCCGGGCTCGCGCAGCACGAGCACGTCGCCTGCCGCGATGCCGCGCTGCGCCCGCCCGGGGTCCCGCAGCATGGCCTCGAAGTGGCCGGACGTGTCGCCGATCCCGCCGCCCTCCGCGACGGCCCGCCCGGCCGTCGAGAGCACGAGCCGCACCCGGGTCAGCGGCGCCGCCCGCCCCACCACCCGCGCATCGCCGAGCGTGGCCTCGAGGTAGGGCGCCACCACCGTCACGAACGTCCGGTGCCCCGCCGTTCCGGGCGCCACGACGTCCCATGCCCGACCCGCGGCCAGGCCCGCCGGCCCCGCTTCCGCCGCCAGGTCGGCCGTGAACCGTCCGTCGCCGTCGGCCGTGAGCCGACGGGTCGCGCCCGGGTCGCCGGCTGCGGACGGCCCGGCGAAGACCGTCGCGCCGGGCGGCGCCGTGCCGTCGATGCGCGCGGCGGCGGTGCGGAGGGTCGCCGACAGCGGTGCGACGGTCATGGTGATCGCGCCGTCCGGCGGGAGGTAGCGCGGCGCGCCGCCCGACCAGCGCAGGCCGACGACATCGCCCGGCTGCAGCGGCACCGGCCGCTTCGCCGTGTCCGCCACCTGCCCGACGAAGGCGCCGTCCGACTGCGCGTGGACGACCTGCCCGGCGACCTCGGCGCCCCCGCGCGTCACCACCAGGCGGACCGCGCCCCCCGACCCGGCGAACCCGGCCACCAGGCTGCCGCCGCGCTGCACGCCGAGGAGCGGCTCGCGGCGCACGAGCGTGTACGCCAGGCCGTCGGCGGGCTCGACGACCGCGCGCACCAGCGTCCCGGCCGCGATGTCCAACGCCCCCCCGAACAGCGCGTCGAGCTGCCCGCCCACGCCGACCGTCCCGGCGTGCGTCGCCGCCGACCGCCACCCGGCGAGCGTGTTGACGGCGGTCGTCGTCGTCGCCGCGCCTGCGGGCGCCGAGATCCTGGCCGTATCGCCGGCCGCATCCAGGGTGAGGGTCACCCCGGGCACCACGGTTGTCACCGTCTCGGTGCCGGCTTCCACCGTGAGCCGGTCGCCCCCGCGGGGGGCGACGGCGGCACCGCCGGCGTCCTGCAGGCCGATCGCGAACCGACCGAACCCGTCGGCCGTGCCCGTGGCCGCGGCGCGGGCGTCGCCCCCCGCGCCGCGCAGATCGGCGACGACCACCGCGAAGGCCCGTGCGAAGCCGGCGATCCCGCCGGTGTCGAGGTCGACCGTGGGCGGCGGCACGCGCGACCGCGCCGTCGCCGTCCCGTGCGCGAGCGACGCCGCGACCGCCACGGCGTCGCCGGCCCGGACGTCCCATCGGCCTGCGAGGTCGAGCTCGAACACGCCGTCCGGCCCCGTGGTCGCCGTTGCCGCGAGGCGTTCGGCGCCGCGCTGCACGGAAACGTCGAGGCTTGCGCGCGGGCTGCCGGTCCCGCGGACCGCGTCGGTCACCGGGTTGGCCTCCACCGCGAGCGGCGGCACGGCGAACGACGTTCCCCACTCCCCGACCACCGCCGCCAGCCGATCGCCTGCGCCGACCGCAACCGGCTCCCCGTTTGCGTCGTGGAGCGTGACACGCCACGCGCCGCCGGCCGTCGATCCCGTCGGCGCGTCCGCCGTTGCGCCGCCGTGGGCCACCGCCTGCCCGCCGCGGTAGAGGACGACGGCCACGGCGCTGCCGGCGGCGGCGCGCCCCGACACGTCGGCCGCGTCGATCTCGACGTCGATGCGTGGCGCCGACCACGGCAGCACCACCGCGTCGTCGCCGTCGAGGGCCATCGCCACGCTCCCGGTCGTGCCCGGGAGGAGGTCGAACGTCGATCGGTAGTCCACGGCGAACGCGCCGGCCTGATCGGCCCGGACCCTGCGCCGCGCCGCGGGGGCGCCGTCGACGGCCACGTCGACGGCGGTGTACGGGAGCGCGACGCCCGACACCGTGTCGGTCGCGGCATCCGCCGTCGCCGCGAGGTTGGGGACGGTCAGCGATCGCGGCTCGCCGCCGGTGCCGAAGGCGGCGAGGATCCGGTCGCCGGCGGCCACCGCCAACACCGGACCGCCAGCGGACTCGCGCAGCGTGAGCCGGAACACCCCCGTGGCATCCGCCACCGCATCGCCGAACGCGCGCCGCTCGCCGGCCGAGGCGCGGCGGGTCAGGTTGGCGGTCACCCACGTTCCCGGCACCGCCACGCCCGACAGCACCGGGCTGCGGAGCGTGGCCGTCACGGACTGTCGGAAGCCCGGGGCACGAAACGTCACGCGGTCGTGCGTCAAGGCCACGAACACCCGCGTGTCGCGGCCGATGTCGGCGATCCCTTCGAAGTCCACCGCGTAGCCGCCCGTGGCGTCGGTGGTCGTCGGCAGCCCGTGCACCCCGTCGTCGGCATGCACCACCGCGTAGAGGGCGGTGTTGGGGGGGCCGCGGCCGGTCACCCGGTCCGCCTGGCCGTCGACGTGCGCCGTGAGCGCGGGAGCCGTGCCGTGCAGCGCAGGGCGGGCGTCGATGGTGAGGCGGACCGCGTCGCCTGGGCCGATGGGCCGCGCCGCGCCGTCGGCCTCGAGCGTGAGCGTGAAGGGCGGCGCGCCCGACACCCGCGCCGGGGCCGATGCCGCGCGCTGGCCGTCGAGCCCGACGACCTCGCCGACCACGGTTCGGCCGAGCGTGGCACGGCCCGTCAGGTGTGGGCTGCCGAGCGTGGCCTCCACCGTCGCGACGTCCCAGCGTGCCGCGAACCGATCGCCGTGGGCGGTGGTCATCGCCGCGCGACCCCATGTGCCGGCGCCCAGCGCCGCGCCGCCCGGCAGCACCCGGGAAAACCGGCCGTCCGCCGCGGCGCGCTCGATCACGGTGTCGACGCGGCCACCCGCCGCGTCGAACGTCGTCAGCTCGACGAACGTGCCGGCCGGCGCCAGGCCGCTCACCGTGCGCGTGGCGGGGTCGACGTCGGCCGAGAGCGTCGGGACCGTGCGGGTGAAGCTGATGGCGTCGCCGGCCCGGACCGCGATACGGTCGCCCGCCTCGACGACGACGGCCGCACCGCCGGCTTCCAGCCGGACCGCCACCCGCCCGTCGGCGCCCGTGGTGGCCTGCGCGGCCGCCCGCGGAGCCCCCTGCCGCCACAAGGTGAACGACGCCAGCGCGCCAGCCGGGCCGACCCACCCGACGTCCGCCGTGAGGAGCGCCACGTCGAGCGGCGCCGGCGCCTGCCGTGTCGCCGGATGGGGCCTGTCCACGACGGCGGCGCGACCGACCGATAGCACGACGACGGCCGCGAGCGCCGACAGCGCCCCGAGCGCCAAGGCCATGTGACCGGCGAACGCCTTCCACTCGGATCGCGGGCCGTGCGATCGGGGCGCGTGTCCCCGTGGTGGCCCGGCGACGCCTGTAGCTGACCGTCCCATCGCGCTTGCCCTCCGAAACCGCGGGGTCGGCCGCGGCCACGGCACCTCGGAAGCCCCTACGGCACGCCCGGACACCGTTAACGAGGCGGAGGGGTACGGCGTTTGCCCGGATGCGGCGGCCGCTAATGCTCGCGGTCGACCGCGAACCGCGCCAGCGCGGCCAGGGCCGCGCGGGGGCCCGGCACCAGGTCGAGGCCGTCGAGGGCCTCGAGCGCGGCGTCGGCGGCGGCGTGGGCCAGCCGGGTGCAGGTCTCGCGATGGCCCGCCTCCGCGATGCGCGCCGCCCACCCCGCGGCCTCTTCGGGGGCCAGGGGATGGGTGCGCGCGTAGGTCGCGACGAGGTCCGGGCCGAGCGTCTCGTCGGCCATGGCGAGCACGACCGGCAGGCTCTTCTTGCGGCGTATCAGGTCGTTGCCGGCGGACTTGCCGGTGACGTCGGGGTCGCCCCAGATGCCGAGCACGTCGTCCTGCATCTGGAACGCCACGCCCACCGACTCGCCGAAGCGCGTCAGGCGGTCGGAGTCCGCCGTGCTCGCCCCGCCGGCACGGGCGCCCATCCCGGCCGCGGCGCCGAGGAGCGCGCCGGTCTTGCCGAGGATCATGAGCTGGTAGTCGGCCAGGCGGACGCGCTCGGCGCTCTCGAAGGCGATGTCGAGGTACTGGCCCTCGGCGAGCCGCAGGCAGGCCGTGTCGTACCGGCGGATGAGGTCCAGCGCCACCCGCGAGGGCAGCTCGGGTGGGGCCTCGGTGAGCTGCCGGCGTGCCAGCGAGAACAGCGCGTCGCCGGCGTTGATGGCGTGCGGGACGCCGGCCACCGTCCACAGCGTGGCGCGGCCGCGGCGTTCGGTGTCGCCGTCCTCGATGTCGTCGTGGATCAGCGAGAACTCGTGGGTCATCTCGACGGCCGCGGCCACGCCGTGGGCCTGGGCCGGATCGGCGCCCACCGCCGCGCACGCCATCAAGCTGACGAGAGGCCGTACGCCCTTGCCGGCACGGCCGTCGACGGGCGCGCCGCCGGCATCGACCCAGCCGAGGTGGAAGGCGAGCCAGCGATACATCCCGTCGCGTGCGTCGCGGGGCGGGTCGAGCGCCCTGCGGACACGGGCCCGCACGGCGTCGCGATGCGCGGCGGCGCCGGGGTCGTCCCACATCGGGGCGGCGGTGTTGCGGCGTTCGCGCGCCGGGACGACCCGAGGAGGCTTCACGGCCCCGCCTCGACCAGCCTGGACGTGCCGCGCAGCGCCGCGAGGTCGGAGGCCCCGATGGCGAACATCGCGATCCGCAGCGTGCGCACCAGGATGTCGATCTCCTCGATCACCGCCTCCGGCGACACCGCGGCCGCCTTGAGGAATGGGCCGGCCAGGCCCGCCAGGCTGGCGCCGAGGGCGATCGCCTTGGCCACGTCGAGGCCGTCGCGCAGCCCGCCGCTGGCGATGACCGGCAGCTCGGGCGCGCTCGCGCGGACGGCCCGCAGGCTGTCCGCCGTCGGGATGCCCCAGCCGACGAACGCGCCGGCGACCCGCCGCTGCAGCTCGGTAGCCGCGCGGTGCTTCTCGACTTCGCTCCAGCTCGTGCCGCCCGCGCCCGCGACGTCGACGGCGGCCACGCCCGCATCCCGCAGGCGGCGTGCGTCGTCGGCGCTGAGCCCCCACCCCACCTCCTTGGCGATCACCGGCACGCCGAGGTCGCGCGCGACCGCCTCGATGCGCCCCAGGAGCCCCGCCCAGCGGGTGTCGCCCTCGGGCTGCACGGCCTCCTGCAGCGCGTTCAGGTGGAGGATGAGGGCGTCCGCCCCGATCATGTCCACGGCGCGGCGGCAATGATCGACGGTGTACCCGTAGTTGAGCTGCACCGCGCCCAGGTTGGCCAGCAGCGGGATCGACGGCGCCACCGACCGCACGCGGAACGAGGCGGTCGCCGCGTCGGACTCCAGCGCGGCGCGCTGTGAGCCGACGCCCATGGCCACCCCGCGCGCCTCGGCCGCTTCCGCCAGGTGGACGTTGATCCGCTCGAGTCCGGCCGCGCCGCCGGTCATCGACGAGATCAGCACCGGGGCGCGGAACCGAAGGCCGAGGAACGCGCCGTCGGTGGCCACCGCGCCGAGGTCGATTTCGGGAAGCGCGAGCGGCACGAAGCGGAAGCGCTCCAGCCCCGTCGTGATGCCGGAGTCGACCGCTTGCTCGAGGTTGATCCGGACGTGGTCGACCTTGCGGGCGGCGGTGGGCTGGCGGTCGGTCATGCGTGGCGATCGGTCATGGCGCAACGAAAACCGGGCGTCGGGGGTTGATACTCACGGCTGCGACGGCGGCTTGGCCGCCGTGCGGCCCAAGGCCGCGCGGGCAGTATGGCCCAGCCACCGGCAATCGTCAACCCCGGGCGATATTGACGGCCGGAGACCGCCGCGTTATACTGCAACGCGTTGACGCGGCAGCGCGCATCCGGCCTGCACGGCAACCGCAGCTTGAACACGAAGGAGACAGGCAAGCATGGCCAGCATGACCCAGGACGAGGTCTTCGAGCGGGTGAGCGACATCGTCGCCAGCAGCCTCGGCAAGGACGCGTCGACGATTACGATGGACATGAGCTTCAAGGACGATCTCGGCGCGGACTCGCTGGATCTCGCCCAGATGATCATGGACTTCGAGGAGGCCTTCGACGTCGGCAACATCGACGACGAGGCGGCGATGAACATCAAGACGGTCGGCGACGCCGTACACTACATCCACGGGGAGCTTGCGGGCAAGTAGCCGTCCCCGACAGGTGTGTCTGGGAAGGCCGGGCCCCGACGAGGGGACCGGCCTTCGTGTTGTGTTCGACGGTGCGAGGGGAGGACATGGGCCCGGAGCGCTGGCTTGGCGTCGACGTCGGCGGGACGTTCACGGACTTCGTCAGCCTGGGCGCCGGCGGGCTCACGGTCGTCAAGCGGCTGTCGACGCCCGCCGCGCCCGAGCGATCGGTGGTGGCCGGCCTGGCGGACCTCGACCCCGGCGGGCACCTGCCCGTCGCGCACGGCACCACCGTGGCCACCAACGCCCTCTTGACCGGCCGTGGGGCGCGCGTGGCCCTCGTCACCACCGCCGGCTTCGGCGACGTGCTGCGGCTCGGGCGCGGCGATCGGGCGGACCTCTACGCCCTCGCGCCGCGCCCGCGGCCCAGCCTGGTCCCGCCGGAGTGCTGCATCGAGGTCGACGAGCGGGTCGGCGCCGACGGCCGTCCGGTGCGCCGCCTCACGCCCGCCGCCCTCCGGGCCGCCGTCGACGGCGTGCGGCGCACCGGCGCCGATGCCGCCGCCGTGTGCCTGCTCTTCTCGTTCCTGTACCCCGACCACGAGCGCGCGTTGGGGGACGCGCTCCGGGTCGCGACCGATGCCCCGGGGCACGTGTCGCTCTCGCTCGACGTCCTGCCCGAGATCCGCGAGTACGAGCGCGCGAGCACCGTGGCGGTCAACGCGTACGTCGGGCCCGTGGTCACCGACTACCTGGCCCGCCTCACGGCGGCCCTGGCGCCGCGGGTGCTGACCGTGATGGGCTCGCACGCCGGCACGCTCCCGGCGCCGGTCGCCGCACGGTTGCCGGTCACCACCATCCTTTCCGGTCCGGCGGCGGGGGTGCTCGGCGCGCTGGCCGTGGCGCGCCGCGCCGGCGCGCCGCGCATCATGACCTGCGACATGGGCGGCACGTCCACCGACGTTGCGCTCTGCGACGACGCCGTGCCTTACACGGGGTGGACCGCCATCCAGGGCTACCCGGTCCACCGCCCGTCGGTCGCCGTGCACACCATCGGCGCCGGGGGAGGCTCGGTCGTCGGTGTCGACGCGGGCGGCGCCCTGCGGGTCGGCCCGGCCAGCGCCGGCGCCGACCCCGGACCGGCGGCCTATGGCCGCGGCGGCCGCCTCCCGACCCTCACGGACGCACATGTCGTCATCGGGCGGTTGCGCCCCGGCGCCCGCCTGGCCGGCGGGATCCGCCTGGACGCCGGTGCCGCCCGGGCCGCGCTGGCCCCGCTGGCCGCCGCGCTCGGCACGACCGCCGAGGCCGTGGCGTGGGGCGCCGTCCGCGTGGCCAACGCCGCGATGGAGCGTGCGCTGCGTCAGGTGTCGGTCGAGCAGGGCCACCATCCGCGCGACTTCGTGCTGGTGCCGTTCGGCGGCGCCGGCCCCTTGCACGCCTGCGAGCTCGCCGAGGCGCTCGGCATGCGCCGCGTGCTCGTCCCCGCCGTGCCCGGCGCGCTGTCGGCCGTCGGCCTGGCGACGGCGGCCCCGACCGCCACGGCGTCGCGGTCCGTGCTGCGTGCGGGGGCCGCCGGCGTCGAGGCGCGCGACGCGGCGGCGTTCGAGCCGGTGTTCCAGGCGCTCGAAGCCGAGGCGCGCGCCATGCTGCCCCCGGCGGACCGCTCGCGCGCGGTGGCCCGCCGGCTCGCCGACCTGCGCTATGCCGGTCAATCGTGGGAGATCACCGTCCCATGGCCGGCCGGCGCCGACCCGGTGCAGCGCTTCGAGGCCGCCCACCATCGCCGCCACGGCTATGCCCGTCCGGCCGTGCCGGTCGAGGTCGTGACGCTGCGGGTGCAGGTCGCGGCCGACGCGGCGGCGCCGTTGCCGCCGCCCCCGGCGCTCACGCGGGCGTCGCCGCTCCGCGCCGACGTCATGACGAGCCCGACCATGCGCGAGGCCGTCGCGGCGCACGTGCGCACGAGCCTCGCGCCCGGCGCGGCGGTGCGTGGGCCGTGCATCCTGTCGCAGGCCGACTGCACCACGTGGGTCGCGCCGGGCTGGCAGGCGGTGGTCGGGGCATGGGGCGATCTCGAGCTCTCCCCGATGGTATAATCCGCGCCACCGATGCCGATGCCCGACACCCAGCCCCCGCGCCCTGGTGCGCCGATCACCGCGTTCGAGCGCTCGGTCGCGCTGCACGTCGACGCGCAGCCCCCCCGGTGGACCTGGGGGGCAACGTGGGCGTTCGGCTGTGGGGCGATGGCCGCCGCCGGCGCCGGCATCGACGGGATGTGGTTGGCCCGCGTCGCCGCCGGGTGGTGGACGGTGGTCCCGGTCCTCGGGGCGTTGTGGGCGCCGGTGTTGGCGGCCGGCGCCGGGCGTGCGGCCGCTGCGCCGGCGTCCTCGCCGGACCGACCCGACTTCGCCGACGGCGGCCGCGCACCCCTTGGCCTGCGCCGCCTGGCCCCCGCCACCCTGGACACCGCGATCCTGTTCGGCGCGTCCATCTCGGTGGCCATGCTGCTCGGACCGGGGGCGACCGCCGTCGTGGCGGTCGGCCTCGCGCTGGCCGCCGCGCTGCGGCACCGGCCGGGCGCGCGGTGGCGCTTCGCGGCTCGCAGCGCGCTCGAGATCGGGGCGCCGGGCCTTGCGGCATGGTGGACCCTCGGCGGTGCGGCGGGCGTGCCGGCCTCGGTGGGCGTCAGCGCTGCCCCGCTCGAGCTGGCCGCGCGCTGGTGGGCCGCCAACTGGCTCTGGCCGACCTTGTTGGCGCTGTTCGTCACCATCTACCACAACGCCACCGCCGTCCAACGCCGTGCCGAGCTGGCGGAGCGCCGGCGCTGGATCGGGCTCGCCTACATCGGCGCCGTCGCGTGCCTGGCGTGGGCCGAGCGCCCCGTCGGCGCCGCGGTGGTCGCATGGTTGTGGGTGGCGCAATGGCCGTTCGAGGCCCGCTTCCAGACCGGCAAGGCCCGCTGGCACTGGGCGACCACCGAACGCTTGGCGATGGCGGCGATGGGCGTGGCGGCCTGGGCGGCCCGCTGAGGGGGCGGGAGCCACGGCATGGCGCAGCTGCGCGATCTCTCGATCTACATCCTGGCCATCCGGGTCGCCGACGTCGTCGACATGCTGCTCGTGGCCGCGCTGGTCTACGGGCTGCTCTACGTCGTGCGGGGCACGCGCGCGGTCCAGCTGCTGCGCGGCCTGCTCATCGTCGTGCTCCTGGTCTTCACGTTCAACCAGTTCCTGTCGCTGCCGGCCTTCGAACGGGTGGTGAGCAAGCTCCTGCCCGCCATCCTCATCAGCGTGCCGGTGATCTTCCAGCCCGAGCTCCGGCGGGCGTTCGAGCGCCTGGGGCAGGCCGGGCTCCTCACCGCCCGCCCGAACGACCGGGCCGACCACGCCGACTGGGTGTCGGCCGTCGTCGCCGCCAGCCGCCAGCTGTCCGACCTGCGCCACGGCGCCCTGATGGTCGTCGAGCGTCAGACCAGCCTCGAGGAGCTGTGCGAGCGCGCGCTGCCGATCGACGCCGTGGTCACGTCCGACCTGCTCGTGCAGGTCTTCGTGCCCAACTCGCCGCTGCACGACGGCGCGGTCGTGCTGCGGCACGGCCGGCTCGTCGCGGCACGCGTCGTCCTCCCCATCAGCGATGCGCTGCCCGATGACCCGACGTTGGGCACGCGCCACCTGGCCGCCATCTCGATCGCCACGTCGACCGATGCCATGGCGGTGGTCGTGTCCGAAGAGACCGGCACGATCTCGCTGGCCAACGACGGGCGGTTGGTGCGGTGCGCGGACGCCGCGGATCTCTCGCGGCTGCTGCATGCCGCGCTGGCGCACGATGGCGACGGCGTGGCGACGCGGCGCTGGCGGGCGCTCCGCGATGCCTGGGCGGGGGGCTGGCGCAACGGCGGCCCGACACCCCGCGACATCCCGCCGCCTGGCGAGATGCGTGCCTCGCGCCCCCACGGTCCCGGCGAGCGTGCGCCGTGAGCCAGGCGTGGTGGGATTCCTTCAGCTCCGTGGTCCTGGCGCTCCTGCTGGCCTTCGTGATCTGGCTGGCGGCGAGCCGCGACGAGCGCCCGCTGGTCGACGCAGGGCTGCCCGGGCCGTCCGACACCGCCGTGCCGATCACGTTCGTCGGCGTCCCGCCCGGCCTGGCGGTCTTCGCGCCCGACAAGCGTTCCGCCACCGTCCGGCTGCGCGGCGTCGGCGCGGCGGTGGCCGCCATGGGCGCCGCGGACTTCGTGGCCGAAGCCGACTTCTCCAGGATGCCGGCCGCGGCGACGCGCTACCGCGCCGCGCTGAAGGTGCGCTGCCGAGACCAATGGCGGTGCATCCGGTCCGGCGTGCGGATCATCGACGCCGACCCCGCCATCGTCACGGTCCGGGTCGATCGGGTGGTTTCCGCGACGTTGGCCGTCGAGGTCGACGCCGACGACGACCCGGCGCCGGGCTATGCCCTGATCGACACGTCCGCCGATCCGGTTCGGGTGTCGGCCGTCGGCGCGGCCGAACAGGTCACGCGCGTCTTGCAGGTGGTGGCCCAGGTCAGCGGCGTGTCGACCACCCGGTCGCGCCGGCTGATCGAGGACGTCAAGCTCGAGGCGCGCGACGCGTTTGGCCGGGCGGTGCCCGATGTCGTGCTCGACCCGCCCGAGGTGGACGTGCTGCTCCATGTCGTCCGCCGCGGCGTCCCGCGTTACGTGACGCCCGAGTACGTCGGCAACGTGGCCGAGGGGTACCTGCTCGTCGACTTCACGGTCGAGCCGCAGCTCGTGCAGCTCGAGGGGCCGCGGGAGGTCATCGATCCCTTGCCCAACCTGTCACCCCTTGTCGACATCTCGGGCTTGAGCCAGGACACCGTCGAGGTCGTGCCGCTCGACCTCCCCGCAGGGGTCACGGCCCTCAACGCGCCCGACGGCGTCACCGTCACCATCAAGGTGTCGCCGCTGCTCGACGCCAAGTCGATCGACGTGCCGGTGACCGTGCGCGGCGTCGCGCCGGGGCTGGCGACACGCCTGCAGCCCGAGACGGTCCGGGTGTTGCTCAACGGCCCCCGCCCGGTGCTCGAGGCGCTGGATCCGGATGACGTGACGGCCGTCGTCGACCTGACCGGTGCCGCGACCGGCGCGCAGACGCTCGCGCCGACCGTCCAGCCACCGGAGGGCGTGCGCGTGCGGAGCGTGCAGCCGGCAAAGGTCGAGGTCGTCATCAGCCGCCGTGCGGCGACGCCTTGACCCGAGTCCTCGTGATCGAGCCGTACCTCACCGGCTCGCACCGGGCGTGGGCCGAGGGCTACCGCGCCCACAGCGCGCACGACGTCGAGGTGCTCGGCCTTCCGGGCCGGTTCTGGAAGTGGCGCATGCACGGGGCCGCGGTGACGCTGGGGCGGCAGCTCCGGGCAGGCAGCCGGCGCCCCGACGTCGTCCTCGCCACCGACATGCTGGACCTCGCCGCGTTCCTCGGCCTGACGCGCGGCGTGCTGGACGGCGTCCCGGCGGCGGTGTACTTCCACGAGCACCAGCTGGCGTACCCTCGCCCGCCCGCGGACCCGGCCTGGAGCGCGTCGCGGCGACGGCGCGCCGCCCGACCGGATGACGCCCACTACGCGTTCGTCAACTTCACGAGCGCGCTGGCCGCCGACGCGATCCTGTGGAGCTCGCCCTACAACCGGCGCAGCTTCCTCGAGCGCCTGCCGGGGTTCCTCGGCGCGTTTCCCGACCATCGCGAAGCCGGCGCCGTCGGCGCGGTCGGCGCGCGCAGCGAGGTCCTCCCGCTCGGCATCGACCTCGCCGGGCTCGGCCCACCGCCCGCGAGCGTCGAGGCGTGGCGGGCGCGGCGACCTCCGGGCCCGCCGCGCGTGGTGTGGAACCACCGCTGGGAGCACGACAAGGGGCCCGAGCGGTGCTTCGACGCGCTGCGCGAGCTGGCCGACGCCGGCGTCGCGTTCGAGGTGATCGTCCTGGGTGAGTCGTTCGTGCAGGTGCCCGCGGTCTTCGAGGCGGCGCGACGCCACCTCGGCCGGCGTGTCCTTCGCTTCGGATACGCCGAGTCGCGGTCGGAGTATGCGCGCTGGCTGCACCTTGGCGACGTCGTCGTGTCCACCGCCCGCCACGAGTTCTTCGGCGCCGCGGTGTGCGAGGCCGTCGCCTGCGGCTGCTGGCCGCTCCTTCCCGACGACCTGGCGTATCCCGACCTCGTGCCCGACGCCATGCGCGCCGAGGTGCTGTATGGCCAGCACGAGCGGCTGGCCGACCGCCTCGCCCGGCTCGTCGCGCGGGCCGCGGCAGCGGCGGGGGACGCTCCACCCGCCCCCGCCCCCGATCCTGCCGCCGAGTGGCTGGCGGGCCTGGCCACCCTCCGGCATGCCGTCATGGCCTACGACTGGTCCGTCATGGCCCCGATCTACGACGCCCGGCTCGCCGAGATCGCCCGCCGGGGGGTGCGCTGCGACGTGCTATAGTAGGGCGGTGAGCGGTGGTCTGACGAACGTCGAGGCGCCGGCCCGGACACCGGACCGGGCGGCGGACCCGGTGGGGGCGCACCCCCATGCACGCGGGCGGGTGCGGCCGTCGCGGCGCCTGCGCGCGCTTGGTCTGGTGGCTGCCGCGTGGGCCTTGGCAGGCGGGGGAGCCCGCAGCCTGGCTGCGCCCGCGCCCTCCGCGGTGAGCCCGGCCGGCCCGCAGCGCGCCGACGCCGGTGCCTCGGGTGTCGTGCCGGCCCAGGTGGCGGCCCGCTGGAGCTTCCCGGCGGTCATCCACGACGACCCCTCCGGGGCCTTCCAGGGGGCTCCCGCGCTGGCCGTCGACGGCGCCGGGGGGATGTGGGCGGTGTGGGTCGACGACCGGCTCGGCACGCCCGGCGCCGCCTTTTTCACGGCGCGCCGGCCGGCCGGCGCGGCCGCGTGGCAGCCCGACGCCAGGGTGATGCTCCGCGACGGCCGGGGACGGCGCGCCGATCCGGCCATCGTGGTCGACGCTGACGGCGGCGTCCACGTGGTGTGGGCGGAGACCCATGGCGCCGACGCCGACATCTACCACAGTCGGCTCGAGGTCGGCTCCAAGGTGTGGACCGCCGCCGAGGCCGTCGGCGACGACCCCGGCGGGGCGCAACAGGCGTCCCCCCGCCTCGCCGCGGACCCGTATGGCAACATCCACATGGTCTGGGTCGACGACCGCCACGGGACGCTCGACATCCTGCACAGCCGTCGCCTGCCCGATGGCACGTGGTCGCCGCCGTCGCGGGTGAACAACCCGGCCGACGGCGACCAGCGCGATCCGGCCCTGGCGGCCACCAAGCACGGGGACCTCATCGCGGTCTGGCAGGACGTGCGGGCGGGCCGCGGCGACATCTATGCCAGCCGGTTGCCGCCGGGCGGGCTCGTGTGGTGGCCCAACGGACGCCTCAACGCATCCACCGACCGCCAGCTGCAGCGCGCGCCGGCGGTGGCCGCGGACAGCCGAGGCCGTGCGCACGCACTGTGGATCGACGACGCCGAGCAGGTGTTGCGCATCGCGACGCTGCCCGACCCCAACGGGTTCTGGGACCGCGACCGGGTGTTGTACGCGGCGCGTCGCGGCACGCTGCTCTCCGCCACCGTCGCCGGCGGCCCGGGCGGACAGGTCGTCGCCGCGTGGGCCGAGACCCGTCCCGACGGGTCGCGGATCTACGCCGGCGTCGTGCCGCCCGACGGCGAGCCGGTCGCGGCGGCGCGGGTGGATGCCAGCCCGCTGGTGTCGCGCAGCCGCGCACCGGCGGCCGTGATCGACACGGGCGCGCGCGCCCACGTCGTGTGGGAGGCCGAGACGGCGGCCGGCGGCGCCGACGTGTTGGCCAGCACGCGCGCGCTCGACGTGCCGCCGTACCCCGCGGCGGCGGTGGAGGGTTGGCTGGAGTACGTGCCGCGCGGGCCGAGCTGCGCGGCCGACGGGTTCGTGACCCGGCTGTGCGACGGGCTGCCCGGCCCGTTCATCGCGGCGCGCGGCGTCGACCTCGTGCCGTACCTCGGATCGTATGTCCACGTCTCCGGCGTACGCGTCGACGACACCGCGTGCGCGGCCGTCGTGCCGACCGAGGTGGCGTTCAAGGCGGCGCCGTGCCCGCGCGACACGGCCGCCATCACCGGGTTGCTCACCGACGGCGGCGTGCCGGTGGAGGGCGCCGTGGTCTCGGCGGGCGACGCCGTGGCCACCAGCGGGTCGTCGGGGCGGTACTTCCTGCAGGGCCTCACGCCCGGCAAGCGCTACGTCGTCACCGCCACGCTGCCGTGCGCGCTGCCGGCGGCATATGGGCCGTTCCGGGCGCTTCGCGGCCTCAACGCCCTGCCCACGGGCGCCTTCACCCGCGGCGAGGTCATCGACGACTGCGCGATCGACGTCTTCGACCTCGTACGGACGGCGATCCAGGTCAAGGCGGATGGCCCGTTTCTGCCGGCCTGCAGCGACGTCGACCAGGACGGCGCGGTCGGCATCCGCGACCTGGCGATCATCGCCGCCAACTACGGGTCGACGTGCCCCGCCCCGTGGCGTCCACCGACGCCCGCGGCCGCGCCGGCCCTCGTTCGGGCCGGCCGCTCGCTGCCGGACATGCTCACCGGGCCGGCGTGGCGCCGGGCGGGTCGGCCGTAGCCCGCGCGGCGGCCCGCGCGGTGGCGCGGGCCAGGCGCGAGGTCAGGATGTCGACGGGGATCACGGTCAGGCGCAACGGCACCTGGGCATGGCCACGCGGGTCGTCGGGCAACGGCACGTCGGACTCCCCGAGGCTGACGGTGACGGTCACCGCGTCGCCCGGGCGCACCGTCATCCCCGGCAACGGGAACTGGTCGAGGATCTTGCCGCGCCGCTCGCGCGCGGCCGGGACCTGGGCCTCGGTCAGCACGAGGTCCCGCGCCCACGCCAGGTCGCGTGCGGTTTGGAACGAGCGGCGCGCCAGCATCGGCATCTCGCTTGCCGCCCCGAGCGCCGGTGTGCCGAAGGTCGGCGCCACCGCGACGACGTCGGATTGCACGTTGCGCACCGCGTGCCAGACGCCCGCCGCCAGCGAGCCGCTGGCCACGAGCGCCACCAGCGTGCGGTGACGCCGCACCCAGGCAAGCACGCGCCTCAGGCGTGACGCACCGGGGAGCTTCACGCGGCGCACCGCCGGTCTAGGCGTCCGGCTCGGCGGTCTGCAGCGCGTCGAGGAACCGGCGCTCGGCCTCGAGGTATGCCGCGGACGCGTTGTAGAGCCTGTCGCCCGGGGCCATCGCCGCCGCGTGGGCCACGTCTCGGATGGCGTCGCGGCTGGCGGGGTTGGCGAGGTGGCGGGCCCAGCCGCGAACGAAGAACGCCGGCGCCAGCTCGGGGTCGGCGCTGACGGCGGCGGTCGTGGCGCGCTCGAGCCATACGGCGAGGTGTCCCCCCCAGGCCTCGGCCGGGGTGCCCGCCACGCCGGGCGGTCGCGGCCCGAAGAGATCCGCCACGTCGACCCGGCGCATGGGCGCGACGGCGGCGGCGTAGTCTCCGTACAGCACGTGGGGCAGGAGGGGGTGGCGGCTCTGCGCCGCGTGCCGGGCCCGTCCGGTGGCGTGCAGCTCGATGAGCGCTGCATTCCACACGGTGGTCGGGTCGGCGAAGGCCCCGGCCCCCATGCGCCGGACACGGGTGGCCGCGTCCTTCCACAGCCCGGCGCGCGCGAGCATGACGGCGTGGTCGACCTGTGCGGCGGCGGTCCCGGCGGCGGCCCCCACCGGCGCCAGCGCGACGGGCTCCCAGGCACCGTCATCCCACCGGCGCACGTCGTAGTCGACGGCCTGCACGCCGCAGGTGTAGCACAGCACGTACGGGTTGGTCGCGTCCAGCACGATCTCCGCGCTGCCATCGCCGTCGACGTCGCGCAGGGCGTGGGCGTCGGGCCCCGGGGTTCGATAGGCGATCACGTGCTCGATGCCCCGCGCGTCGAAGCCCAGGACGTCGAAGCACCGGTCGTGCGCGCCCGCGCGGCCGCGGGCGACGATCCAGCGCCGCCCCGGCAGCTCGGGGGCGGTCGCCACGCTGTCCAGCCGGTCCGGGCAGTCGAGCCGGGCCTCGTCCACGGCGTGCCATGCGCCGTCGTACGTGTACACGGCCACGAAATGGCGCTGCGCCCCGGGCAGGCGGGCACCGCGGCTCGAGACCAGCCAATGGCCTGCTGCGCCATCGATCGGGCGGGCGTCGACGTCGTCGATGCCGGTCTCCCAGCCGCGGGCCAGGAGCGGCGCCGCCAGCCAGCGCGACGGGATCGGCGTCCGTGTGGGCGCCATGCCCGCCACCAGGGTGGCCCGCAAGGCCGCCACCGCCGCCGCCCCGGCGGTCGGGCCCGCGACGGGCCGGAGCG
>QEVT01000434.1 GCA_003576755.1 bacterium
GCCCGCCAGGTGCGCGGCGACGGCGTCGCGCGCCGCGGCGGGCGACGCCCCGGGCCGGTCGGCCTCCGCCACGCACACGACGTACTGGTGGAACGCGTGGGTGCGGCCCGCGGCCCGCGCGGGCGGCGCGATGCCGAAGCCGGCGCCGAGCCCGGCGTCGTAGCGCGCCGCGACGGCCGCGCGCCCGGCGTTCCACCGGTCGAGGTGTGGCAGCTTGACCGTCAGCACGGCCGCTTGGAGGGCGTCCAGGCGGCTGTTGCGCCCGACCACGGTGTGGCGGCCGGGCTCGGCCTGGCCATGGTCGCGCAGGGTGCGCGCCCGCTCGGCCAGCCCGGCGTCGGCGGTGACGATGGCGCCGGCGTCGCCGAGCGCGCCGAGGTTCTTGCTGGGGTAGAAGCTGAAACAGGCGGCGTCGGCCAGGCCGCCGACCCGGCGGTCGCCGACCGCCGCGCCGTGCGCCTGGGCGGCATCCTCGATGAGGGCGAGGTGGTGGGCGTCGGCGACGCGGCGCAGCGCCGCCATGTCGGCCGGCTGGCCGTACAGGTGCACCGCGACGATGGCGGCCGTCCGGGGCGACACGGCGGCGGCGGTGGCGGCGGGATCGAGCGAGAAGTCGGTGGGGAGGACGTCGACGAACACCGGTCGGGCGCCGGCGTTGACCACGGCCTCGGCCGTGGCGGCATAGGTCAGCGCCGGGACGATGACCTCGGCGTCGCGCGCGATGCCGAGGGCCGCCAGGGTGATCTCGAGGGCGTCGGTGCCGTTGCCCACCCCGATGCCGTGGTCGACGCCGCAGTAGGCGGCCCACGCGTCCTCGAACGCCTCGACCACCGGGCCGCCGACGAACCGGCCGTCGCTCAGCACGGCGCGCATGGCGCCCTCGATCTCGGGGCGCAACGCGCGGTGGGTCCCGGCGAGGTCGAGCTGGGGAACTTGGATGTCGGCGTCGGGATGCATGCGGGATCAGGATACTCCGGCCAGTGCCTCGATCAAGTCCACATAGCGGGCGGCCATCCCCGGCCACCCGTGACGGCCGCAGAAGCCGCGCCGGGCGGCGTCGGCCAGCCGGCGCCGAAGGCCGGGATCGCCGAGCACCTCCGCGAGCGCCGCCGCGAGGTCCGCGGCATCGCCCGGCGCAAAGTAGCGCACCATGCGTCCGTCGAAGTAGCGCTCGACCGCGGGGGTGCGCGACACCACGGCCGGGATGCCCAGGGCCGCGTACTCCATCAGCTTGGTCGGCACCACCAGGTCCATGAACGCGTCGCGACGGTTGGCGACGACGCCGACATCGGCGTCCTCCAGCCGTCGCGCCACCTCATCTAACGGGCGATGGCCCTCAAACGTTACCCGTTCCCCGAGCCCGAGGTCGCGCGCGAGCGCCTCGAGCGCGCCCCGCGCCTCGCCGTCGCCCATGATGCGCAGCTCGAAGTCCGGCCCGCCGCCGGTCGACAGCCGGGCCGCCGCGTGGAGGAGCACGTCGAACCCGTGCCGGTCGACCAGCGTGCCGTGGCTGACCACCCGGAGCGGCCGGGGGCCGCCCGGCCCGGCGCCGCTCGGCGCCGCCGATGGGTCCGGGGGCGGGAACAGCGCCGGGTCGGCGCTGTTCATCACCACGGTGAGCTTGCCGGCCGGGGCGCCCCGCCGCACGAAGGCCTCCGCGCAGGGGTCGCTGACGGCGAGGCAGGCGTCGGCGAACCGGATGGCGGCCTGTTCGACGCGGCCGGTGATCCGGACGAGCGGGTGCGCCGCATGCAGCCCGAAGAGGCTCGCCACGAGCTCGGGCATGACCTCGTGCAGGTCGAGCACGACCCTGGCGCCCAGGCAGCGCGGCCCGAGCGCCGCGAACACCAGGCCATCCGGCAGGCTGTGGGCTTCGACGACCGCGTAGCGGCGCCGCAGGTGCAGCGCGAGGGCCAGCCCGGCGGCGGCGACGAAGAACGCGCCGTACTCCCACGCGTAACGCCACCGGCCGCCGCGGCGGTGGGCGAGCGGGACGCGGAACACGCGGGCGCCGGCGACGGTCTCGCGGGCCGCCTCCCCGGCGCGGCCGAGGCAGACGACGTCGACCGAGTGGCCGCGCGCGGTCAGCGCCCCGACGGCACGCCGCACGCGCGGGTCGTCGGGGTAGTGGCCCTGGCGGAGGATAAGCACCCGCAGCGGGCGGCGGGCGGCCGTCGCCGCCCCGGGCATCACCGCCCCCATGCGCGGGCGAGCGGGTCGGCGCCGCCGCGTGCCGCCCGCCGGTCGGCCATGTCGGCGTAGATCGCCGCGATCCGGGCGGCGATGACCGCCTCGGCGTACGGCGCCGC
>QEVT01000435.1 GCA_003576755.1 bacterium
CGCACGACCCCGACGGCGTTGCCGCCGCTGTTCACCGCGACCCCGCAGGGGGCGACCGCAGCGCCGACCGACGCCCCGTCGGCGACGTCGACGGCGACGGCGACGCCCCGCCCGCCAGGCCCGACCACGGCGACGGCGACCGAGCCGGCTGCGCCGTCGGCAACGCGCACCGTGCCTGGCGCGACGGCGACGCCCTCCCCGTCGCCCACCGACGGGGCCACGCAGACCCCGCGGCCGACGACGGCGCCGAGCGCCACGGCCACGGCGACCGAGCTGCCGATCAAGCAGTGGTCGGTGTTCAACCCTCAGGACATCAAGCTGCCGACGGTCGACTTCTTCGCGGTGCACGGCAGCGGCCCGAACGACGTGTACTTCGCGGGCACGAGCGGCGCCGTGCTGCACTGGGACGGGACGAAGATGACGTCGATCGCGGTGCCGGTGCAGGACACGCTGCGGACGGTCTTCATGCTGTCGGGCACACAGGGCTTCATGGCCGGCGACGGCGGCGCGGTCATCGAGCTGCGGTCGCGCCGGTGGGTCAAGGTCAGCACCGGGTCGTACACCGACAACTGGAAGGCGGTGGCGGCCGCCACGGGCCCGGAGGGGCTGACGGGCTGGCTCCTCGGCGACGACAAGGGGCATCGGCTGCTCTACGGCGGGGGGACGTTCGCGCCGCCCAAGGCCGCGGACCGCAACACGGCCCACAAGTACACGGCCATCAGCATGCTCGGCCCGACGCCGGTCTACGCGGTCCAGAACAACGGCAGCGGCTCACGGGTGTACACGTACGCCGGCGTGGACTGGTCGCCGGGGCCGGCGACGGGTGCGCTCTTCGACATCCACGTCCGGTCGAGCACGCAGGGCGTGGCGGTCGGGGCGCGCGGGAGCACGTGGGGCCTGGGCGCGGATGGCAAGTGGGCGGCGATGGCGTCCAGGCCGGCCACCGGCGGCGAGGACCTGAAGGCGGTGCAGATGCTCGCGCCGGACCTGATCTGGGCCGGCGGCGGGCGGACAGGCCTGTACCGCTTCAACGGGTCGAGCTGGGTCGCGTCGAGCGTCCAGGCGGGCAACCGCGGGATCAACGACCTCTGGATCGCCGCGGACGGCAGCGAGGGCTGGGCGGTGGGGGACAAGGGGTTGTTCTTGCGGTATCGGTGACGCGTCGCCGCTTCGCGCTTGCCGTCCGCCGGCGCCTCTGATAGCATCCGCGCATCCGACCCGCCGTCCGCCCCACCGCCGCGGAGGTTCTCGCCCATGCGCACCGGCCTGCACGCCAACGACAGCCGCGACCACGCCAAGATCCTCGACTACTACCGGCGCAGCGGCGCCAACGTGTTCAAGACCCTGGTCTACCAGGACGCCCTGCTGACGGCGCTCAAGCAGATGGACGTGACGATCATCGGGCGGCTGCACACCGATCGTCAGGCGCTCGGCGGGTCGGTGGCGCGCGACTTCACGCAACGCGTCCTCGACAGCGCCCGTCGTCACCCGGACGTCGACTACTGGGAGGGCTACAACGAGGCCTTCCACGTGGCATCCGAGATCGGCCGCTACGCCGAGTTCGAGATCGACCGGATGAAGGCCCTCGAGGCGATCGGCAAGAAGGCCGTCATCGGGTGCTTCTCGACCGGGACCCCGGAGATCACCGACGGCGGCGCCACGTGGCGCAAGTTCAAGCCGGCCCTCGACCACGCCCTGGCCAACGGACACGCGCTCGGGCTCCACGAGTACAGCGGCCCCTACATGCAGTACCTCGTGCGCACGCCCGACGGCAAGAACCAGTGGGATGCGCGGGCCAACCGCTTCACCGGCGTCGGCGCCGACCAGATCTGGGACCCGAGCCTCGACGGGTGGCTGACGCTGCGCTACCGGATGGTGTACCGTCTGTTCGCCGAGATGGGGCTGGCCGGCTTGCCGCTCTTCATCACCGAGGGCGGCATCGACGATGCCACGCCGCGCCCGGGGCCGGGCGGCAAGGGCTACAAGGCGTTCGCGCGCACCGAGTGGGCGCGGCTGCCCGGCATCGGCGACTACGCCGCCCAACGGCACTGGTACCAGTGGCACGTGTCGCACGACACGTTCGTCAAGGGCGTCGTCGACTTCGGCTGGGAGGGCACCGGCACCGGCTGGCCGGACTTCGACCTGGCCACCGATGCCGAGATGCTCGACCGGATCGTGGCGGCCGAGCAATCCCTGCCGCGACTTCACGGCCGTCCGGCCCGGCCGGGCGCGCCCGCGCCGTCGCCTTCGCCTTCGCCCGCGCCGCCGCCCGCGCC
This sequence comes from bacterium, assembly GCA_003576755.1. Lineage (GTDB taxonomy): Bacteria > Chloroflexota > Anaerolineae > Epilineales > Epilineaceae > UCB3. Next base: position 2,277 of record QEVT01000435.1, read on the forward strand.
TGCACCCGGG
>QEVT01000055.1 GCA_003576755.1 bacterium
CACGGCGGCGTCGGCGATCGCGGCGGGGCGCCCAGGGCGCGTGCGTATCGCCGCGCCAGCGCCGTCGCGGTGCACGCCGGCGGGCCCGGGCATCCCGTCGACGGCGCCGAGCTGGGCGCGCGTGCCGGACGCCGGCCCGACCAGCGGCGGCAGCGACGTGCGCAGCACGGGTGTCGCCAGCCGGCGGGTCATCGCTCGGGTCGCGGGTCCTTGCGCGCCGCGACCGACCTCCGCGCCGGGTCCCTTCGCGTCCGAGCCGCTGTCAGGCCACGGTCCGTCCGCGACACGCGGCGGCGTGAGCACCGCCCTGGCGGCCATCCCGATCGCCAGCAGCACGACGAGCCACGCCAGCGGCCCGAACCGGCGGGCCGTTGCGGCGTCGGGCCGCGGCCGCGTGCCCTCCCTCGCCCGATCCGTGGCAGCCGCGGTCCCGTTCGCCGCAGGGCGCCCGATGGCCTCGAGCACGGGGGCCAACGTCGGCAGCGGTGCGCCTGCGGCGGCGCCCTCGGCGCGGACCGCCCCGGCGATCGCGCGCCAGGCGTCGACCTCGGCGCGGCAGGCGGCGCAGCCGTCGAGGTGGCGGGCCACGCGGCCGGCCTCGGGCGGCGGGAGCACGCCGGCCGCGAAGAGCGGCAGGTCGTCGGCGGGGTGGTCAAACGTCTTCATCGGGATTCCCGTGGGTGGACAGGTGGTGCGCGAGCGCGCGGCGGGCGCGGTGGAGGCGGCTCTTGACGGTGCCCGGCGCGACGTCGAGCACGGTCGCGGCCTCCTCGACCGAGAGGCCCTGGAAGAACACGAGCCCGAGCGTCGCGCGCTGGTCGGCGGGCAGCCGCAGCACGGCGGCCCGCAGGTCGATGCGGTCCGCCACGGACCCGTCGACGCTGAGCGCCGGCGCGGCGGCCACGGCGGCGGCAATGGCTGGCCCGCGATCCGGCGCGTCGAGCGACACCTGCGGCACCCGGCACCGCCGGCTGGCGTTGACGGCCCGGTGGTGCGCGATCGTGAGGAGCCACGTGCGGACGCGCGCGTCGCCCCGGAAGCCGCCGGCCGCCCGCCACGCCGCCAGCATCACGTCTTGCAGGACCTCCTCCGCCAGCAGGCGATCGCCGAGTCGGTGGACGAGGTAGGCCAGCACGCCGCCCCCTTGCCGCGCGTACAGCGCCTCGAGCGCGTCGGTGTCGCCGCGCGCCATGGCGTGGACGAGCGGCAGGTCGGGGTCGGGCGGTCCGGGTGCGGCGCCCGCCGCCATGTCGCCCTCCGCCGGCGACACGGGCGAGGCTCCCGTGTCGATCCCCGCGGCCGAGTTCCGGCCCGGATCTCCAAACCCTGCGAGCGTCATGGTCATTCCCACGTGGGACACGTCGAGACCGGTTTCGGGTTCCATGTCGGCCATCGGCACCGCAAATGGAACCCCGGGCGCGCGGCACCGTGTCTTTCGACCGCGACGGGACCAGACAAGGCCGTCGCCCACCACCCAAGGAGTTTAACCATGCCACCGCCAGAAACACGCCGTCCGTCGAACGACCATCGGGCCGGAACGCCAGCCGTCGGGCACCTGCGACCCGCCCTCGTCGCCGCGCTCGCCGTCGCCCTTGCCGCTGGCGGGGGCATCGCGCTTGGCGCAGCGCCGGCGCCGGGATGGCGGGCGGCCGCGCCGCCGGCAGGCGCTCCCGCCGGCCTCCCCTCCCCCGCCCGTGTGGCTGTGGACTCGGCGCAGCAGGGCGGAGCGGCGGCCGAGCGCGACACCCGCGAGGTCTTCCTGCCGGTGTTGAACTTCCAGGGCAAAGACGACGTGTGCCGGACGTGGATCGCGGTTCAAAACGTCGGCACCGAGCCGACCAAGGGCGTGCTCGTGGCGTGGTCGCAGATGGACCAGTGCCCGCCCGACGGCCAGGGCATCATCAAGACCGAGTGCACCGGCCTCATCATGCCCGGGACGACGTGGAACCTCATCGGCGCTCAGATCCCGACCGGCGCGTTCAGCGGCGTCGTCTACAGCTTCACCTCGCGACGGCTTTCGGAGATCGGCGCCTCGACCGGCGGGTCGGACGACGTGACGGCGGACCACCTGTGCGCGATGCTCTCGGCCACGGGCCGCGGGGTGCCGGGGCGCCACACCGCGTTTGCCGCGGCGCTGCGGGCCGGCGCGGTGTTCGAGGGGGTGGACCTCGGCCGGGCGATCGGCGCGCCGATCGCGGTCGACGTGATCCGGAACTGCCCGGGCGACCTGACGCCGGGTGTCGACGTTTCGAGCCTGTACGCCGGCCGCGGTCGGCCCAGCCTCGGCGCCGGGGCCGGCGGTCGTGCGTTCGAATACGTCGTCGGTGGCGTCCACGTCGCCGACAGCGGCATCGACACGTTCGTGTATCTCCAGAACGCGGGCCTGGGTTGCGCGGACGTCGAGCTGTCGTTCGCCGCCGCCGGGAGCTGCGGTCGGCGGGTCCAGTGCAGCGCGCGCGGCATCGCGCCGGGCGAGACCGGGGTCTTCTCCGCCGACCATTGCGCCTCGCCGTCTCAGCGCGGCACGCTGTGGATCACGAGCAGCCAGCCGCTGGCCGTGGTGGCGGACACGGTGGGCCACGACGCGGCCCTGACGCACGTGGCGGCCGCGGTGGCGCCGCAGGCGCCCGGCGCCGACCCGGAGGCCGGGGCGGCCCGGCGGCTGCTCGCGCCGGCGTTGTTCGTCGACCCGGCGGGCAACGCGCCGGTGCAGCCGATCGCCGGCAACGTCGCCGTGTTCGTGACGAACCACTCCCTGGCCGACCCGGCCACGGTGCGCGTCAGCCTGCGCGGGGAGGCCGGGCAGGTCGGCGCCACCGAGACCAAGGCGATCTGCCCCGGGGGCACGGAGGTGTTCGGCGGCCCGACGGCCAGCGTCGGCGCGGCAGCCACCGTCGGCACGGTCCTGGTCGAGAGCCTGCCCGACCCGAGCGCGCCGGCGGTCGAGCCGCCGCCGGTCAGCGCTGTGGCGGAGGTGCGGCAGCGCAACGTCAACGTGCCGGCCGACACCCTGCAGGGCGTGTCGGTCAACCTCCAGCCGATGCCGGCCGCGTCCGACGCGCCGCCGCCCAGCGGGGTCGGCCCGGGCCATGGCCTGTTGGCGGTGCCGATCGTGGCCGACGACCTCAACGGTACCGGCCTCGCCACGGAGCTCGTGATCGCCAACACGATCGACGCACCGGGCTCGACCGACGTGGCGGTGCTGGTGTACGACCAGAACGCCCTGGTCAACGTGCAGTGCCGGGCGCTCGGCCCCGGCGCGACGGCGTACCTCGACCTACGGGCGACCCATGGTGTCGTCTCTGGGTTCAAGGGCAGCGCGGTGGTCAGCGCCACGGCGTGGAGCCACACGACCGAGCTTCGTCAGGGCGTGGCACAAGCGGTCGTCGGGCTGATGGCGGCCGGCGTGGTGCGCACGGGCTCACAGCCAGGCAAGGACATCCCCGGCGACGAGACCGGCATGACGGCGGCCATCGCGCTCCCGGCCGAGGCGTGGCGCGGCTTCGAGAGCATGCGCGTGGCGGTGCCGCTGTGCCCGTCGGGCGCACGGCCGCCCCAGGCGCCGGGCGCGGCGCCAAACGTCCCCGCCGCGGCGCTGACGGCCGCGGTGAACCTGCCCGCCGTCAACTTCGTCTCGCAGGATGAGGTCTGCGTCGCCACCATCGACGTGACCAACCGGGGAACGGAGCCGACCAAGGCCATCCTCGTCGCGCTGGGCGAACCGGGCTTCTGCCCGCCGGACTGCTTCGGGCCGCTGTACATCGCGTGCTCCGGCTTGATCCAGCCGGGCGGGACGTGGCAGCTGGGCGGCGACAACGGGCTCATTGGCACCAACAGCGCCACGGTGTTCAGCCTGTCGGCGCGGACGCTCGACGACCTCGGTGTTCGGCCCGGGGAGGGCAGGATCGCCGCCGACGTGGTGTGCGAGGCGCTCCAATCCGGCGTCAACGGCAGCGAGTACGTCACGCGCTGCACGGACTACCGCCAGCTCCTCACAGCCTTCCAGCACGGCGGCGAGTACGCCGACCTGCCGCTGGCGCGGGTGTACGGCGCGCCGATCGAGGTCTCGATCGCCCGCGACTGCCAGGTGCCGCCGTCGCGCAACCGTCCCGGGTCGCCGCCGTTCACCGTCGGCTACACCGGCATCCCACACGGCAGCACGGTGGCGCCCGTGGGCGGCAGCGACCCGTCGCGGGCCAGGTACCGCTACAACGTCTCGCAGGTGCTCGCCGACTACGAGTCCGAGTCGAGCGTCATCTACCTCCAGAACGCCGGCGTCATGTGCGCGAGCGTCGCCGTGCACTTCGACGGGATCGGTGTCGGCGGCGTGCCGCAACGCAGCGCTTGCGAGGTCTTCACGGTGGCGGCGGGCGAAGCCTACCAGCTTGACGTCACCGACTGCATGGGGCCGGGCTGGCGCGGGACGGCCGCGCTGGCCAGCGACCAGCCTCTGGCCGTGGTGGTCGAGGCGCTGAGCATGACCGACGGGCGCGTGCTGCACGTCCATGGGGCGGAGCCCGGCGCCAGCCCCTTCGACTTCGACGGCGACGGCGACGTCGACCGCGACGATGTCACGCTCTTGGACGGCGCGCTCGGCGCGCGGCCGGGCTCGCCGCGGTGGAACCGGCGGATGGACCTCAACCACGACGGGGTCATCGACCAGGCGGACCGCGACTGGATGGCGTTGTTCGTCGACAAGCTCATCGTCGGGCCGTCGCCGACCCCGCACGTGGAGCCGACGCCGACGCCGCATGCGGTGCGGTTCTTCAAGCTGTATCTCCCCTTTGCCGAGCGCAGGCGCTAGCCCGCGCACGGGTGCGCCGGCCACCCGGGGCCGGGACGACGTTGGGCACGTCGTCCCGGCCCTTCGCTGTAACGGGAGGCCGCTCCCACGCGTCATTGCACGCATGCACGACCGACATGACCGCGCGGCACGCGGCCCAGCCACGACTGCCCGGGCCCGCCGGGCTGGTGCCGTCGCCACGGCCGCCACCGTCGCTGCCGGCGTGCTGGCGAGCGTGGCCGGCGGGTCGGGCTGGCGCGTGCCGCATCCGAGCGACGCTCCGGTGCCGACCGGCACCGTCACCGCCACGCTCGCCGTCTCGGCCACCGCGGCGGCTGGCGCGACGCCCACGGAGACGATCTCGGCCACCGCGACGGTGGTTCCGACGCCCACCATGGAGGTCCCGATCACCGCGACGGTGGCTGCGACGTCCACGGTGGCGATCTCGACCACCCCCACGGCGATCCCAACCCCCACGCTGGCCGTCTCGACCACGGTCACGGCCGTCGCGACGCCGACGCCGGCGATCTCCATCACGCCCACGGCGATCCTGACCCCCACGCCTGCGATCTCGACCACGGCCACGTCCATCGCGACGCCGACGTTGGCCGTCTCAACTACCCCCACGACCGTCGCGACGCCCACGTTGGCCGTCTCGACCACGGCCACGTCCGTCGCGACACCGACGCTCGTGGTCTCGACGACGGCGACAGCCGTCACGACGCCCACGCTGGCGGTCTTGACCACGCCCACGGCGGTCGCGACGCCCACGCTGGCGGTCTTGACCACGCCCACGGCCGTCGCGACACCGACATCCGTGATCTCGACGACACCCGGCCCGACCCGCGCGCCGGCGCCGACGGCCACGCGCGGCGTACGGCGTGCGTACCTGCCGTACCTCACCCGCTCGGCCGAGTTCGCCGCGCCGCGCCCCCGGGTGTGGGGCACGCAGTTCGTCATGGAGCACAGCGGGACGCACCACGCCGACGACGTCGCCATCGAGTTGCCGCGGGTGTACGCGGCGGGCATGCGCAGCATCCGGGCCGCCATCCGTTGGGACTGGATCGAGCCCGAGAACACCACCCCCGACCTGTACGACTGGCGCCATGCCGACCAGCTCCTTGGCGACTACTCCGCGGCCGGCTTCGACGTGCTGGTGATGCTCGTCGGCTACCCGGCCTGGGCCACCGAGTACGGCTGCGGCGGCGGGCTGCGGCCGGGCATGGAGCGCGAGTGGCGCGAGTTCACACGCGCCCTGGCCGTGCGCTACGGCCGGCCGCCCTACCACATCGCGGCGTGGGAGATCGGCAACGAGGTCGACGGGTCGCTGATCGTCGACGACGACGACCACGCCCGCCCGCCCGGCTGGGGTCCGGGCGAACCGACCACGCCGTACGGCGGGTGCTGGGCCGGGCTCGAACCGGAGTACAAGGCCTTCCTGGCCGCCGCATACACATCGATCAAGATCGTCACCCCCAAGGTCCTCGTCACCCATGGCGGGCTGGCGTACGTCGACTCGTTCAAGTACGGCCTGGGGGGCTTCGACATCCGGTTCCTCGACCGGCTGCTCGCCGCCGGCGGCGGGCGGTACTTCGACTTCTTCAACTACCACTGGTTCCTGGACTACCCGTTCCAGCCGCCCGGCCCCGAGCGCCACCGCCAGGCCGTCGCCACCCTCGCCCGCCACGGCTTCGTCAAGCCGGTGTGGATCACCGAGACCTACCGCGTGACCCAGCCCGAGGTGCCCGACACCTACGTGACGCAGGTGCGCTTCCTGACCCAGGAGATCCTGCCGATGCTGGCGCTGCCGGACGTCGAGCGCATCTACTGGTACGGTTGGGTCGACTACCCGCCGGACGTCGCGGACCAGCGCGGCCAAGGCCAGCGCGGCCTCGTCGACGGCCTGCACCGGCCCAAGCCCGGGCTGGCGGTCCTGCCGCACATCATCCGCCACACCAACGGCATCGGCACCGACCGCTCGACCAAGCGGATCTCTGCCTGGCAGTTCACCTGGCCGCGGTCGGGCGAGACCCATGTCGTCGCGTGGTCCGCCAACGGCAAGGCCGTGCAGTGGCAGGTGCCGGAAGCCCCGGGGCGCCGGGCGACCGTGCGGTCGTTCTCGTTTGCACGGGTGATGGCCGGCCAGTGCTGCGCCGAGCGCACGCTGCCGGTCGACGACGGCCGGCTGGTGCTCGACCTCGGGGTCGACCCGGTGTTCGCCGAGATCGGCGGGCCGTAGGCGGGCGGGCGGCGCGTCGCGGGCAGCCTCCGGCGAACCGGCGGGCCATCAGTCGGCGAAGATGGCGCCGACCGGAATCGTGACGTCGGACGCGGTGGCAGGCCGGATGGCCTCGGCCAAGCCGTGGCGTCGCGGGGTGCCGAAACGGCGCGACTCAGGATCCAGCAGGTGCACGTCGACGGTTCGTGCCTCGACGTCGACGATCCAATACTCCGCGATCCCGGCGCGCGCGTACGCCGTATGGTTGGCCTCGAGATCCACGGACCGGGTCGAGGGCGAGAGCACCTCGGCCGCAAGGTCGGGTGGGTCGGCGTACTGATCGTGGACGCGGTCGAGATGGTCCCGCAAGAAGAACACGACATCCGGCTCACGCATATGGCCTTGGTCCAAGCGGACAGGCATCGGCGCCACGAAGACCTTGCCCAAGTCAGACTGCCGGAGCGCCAGCGCGAGGTTCAGCACGACTGTCTGGTGGCGGGGCGACGGCATCTCCTCCAAGACCACCTTTCCGTCGACGAGCTCGACGATCGCGTTCCGCGCACTGGCGAACTGCAGGTACTCGGCTTCGGTCCACTCGCGACCGGCGAACCACTCGACGATGATCTCCGCGAGCCGCGGCGAGGTCATGACGGTCATGGTGTGCCATTCTAGCATGCCGGGCTTGGCAGACGTGTTTGATCCGACGGGGCGAACGTCGCGCCGGACCGATGCGCGTCCGGCCGGGGGATCGTGCATGGACGCACGCGGTGGTCGCGGGCCGTGGCGGGGACCGAAGGCCAAGCGGGGGCCGGCACGGCGCGGCGGCGGCCGTCGGTCGCGGTGAGACGATTCTGCAACGGTCCGGAGATACACTATGCGGAGATCACGACGCCGCGGCGACCGGTCGATCTTCCGGAGGGCCGCGCCCTGAGCCGCTTCCACGAGCGCCCCGAGGAACACCGCCATGACCCGCGCCTCCCACAGCTTCTTCGCCGCCTTCGCCGGCTGGCTCGCAGCCATCGTCGGGCACCTGGCGTGGCAGCAGGCCGAAGACGGCTACATCACCGACTTCGCGTTCACGCTGTTCTGGCCGCTCGCCGTCACGTTCGCGGGTTGGCTCGTCGTCGGGCTGCCGCTGGCCCTTTGGCTCGGCGACGAGCGCATCCGGCGGCTTGGGCTCGTCGTCGGCGTCGCGACCACGGCGACGCTGGCGACCTGGGCCGTCATCGCCGCCGCGCTCGACTTCCCGCTGACGTCGTGGGTCTGGTGGCCGCTGGCCATCGGCGTGGTCGGCGGCGCGACGCTGTGGCTGCTCGAGCAGCGCCGGCCGTTCCGCAGTTGGGTGTGCTGGGTCGTGCCGCTGGCGTTCTTCCCGGCGGTGCGCTACGGGCTGCTGCCGATCGGCGTCCGGTGGTTCCCGTACACGACCTACGTCGTCGGCAAAGGCGTGATCGGGCCCGAGGCCGAGCTGGCGGTCATCCGCACGGTGAAGGTCGGCGACACGTACGACGACCTGCATCGCCGCTACCCGGCGATCTTCGAGGCGCCATACCTGAGCACGACCAACGACCGCTACACCCTGGCGTTCGACGCGCTCGGCGGCCGGGTGACCCGCGTCGAGATCCGCGGCGCAACGGAGTAGCCTCGGCCGACGGGCACAGCCATGGCTGGCCCTCGACGCCTGAGGGGGAGACGTCCCGTCCACCCCCTTCCCCTCGCCCGGCGACAAGCGATATACTGGATGCCCGGCCGACCGACGCCGGTGCCGTCCCGTCGCTTCCCCCGCGCCCAGGAGCCGCCACCATGCGCCCGACGATCTCGCTCGCCCTCGCCCTCCTCGCCGCCGGGCTCGCCTGGCGCGACGCCGGCCGGCCGCTCGAGGCCGCGCGCGCGCAGGCCGGGCCCGACCCGGCCGGCATCCGCATCACCACCGAGCGCGTCGTCGGCGGGCTGCAGCGCCCCGTCGCCATCGCCAACGCCGGCGACGGCTCCGGGCGGCTGTTCGTCGTCGAGAAGAACCTCGGGCGCGTGCGCGTCGTCCGCGACGGGCAGCTCGCCGCCCGACCGTTCCTCGACATCCGCACCAAGGTCAACGCCGGCGGCAACGAGAAGGGCCTGCTCGGCATCGCCTTCCACCCCGACTACGCGACGAACGGCTTCTTCTACGTCAACTACACCGCCGCCGCGCCCACCCCACGGCCCGGGCTCGACGGCGTGACCATCGTCGAGCGCTACCGGGTGTCGGCGAGCGACCCCGACGCGGCCGACCCGGCGTCCGCCAAGACCATCATCACCTACGAGCAGCCCTTCAGCAACCACAACGGCGGGCACCTGGCGTTCGGGCCCGACGGCTACCTCTACGTCGGCGCCGGCGACGGCGGCAGCGGCGGCGACCCTGGCAACCGCGCGCAGAACCCCCGCGAGCTCCTCGGCAAGATGCTGCGCATCGACGTCGACGGCGGCGACCCGTACGCCGTGCCGCCCAGCAACCCCTTCGTCGGCGACGCGCGCTACCGGCCCGAGATCTGGGCGCTCGGCCTGCGCAACCCGTGGCGCTACGCGTTCGACCGCGCCACCGGCGACCTCTACATCGGCGACGTCGGCCAGGGCGCCCTCGAGGAGATCGACTTCCAGCCCGCCGCGAGCCCCGGCGGCGAGAACTACGGCTGGCGCATCATGGAGGGCGACCGGTGCTACAACGCCGGCACGTGCGACCGGACCGGCCTGACGCTCCCCGTCGCCACCTACGGCCGCAGCCAGGGCGTCAGCGTCACCGGCGGCGAGGTCTACCGCGGCACGCGCTACCCCGACCTCGTCGGCCTGTACCTCTATGCCGACTACGGCAGCGGCAACGTGTGGGGCCTCAGCCGCGACGCCGAGGGCCGCTGGCGCAACGCCATCGTCGCCAGCGTCGGCACCGGCACCACCACGTTCGGGCACGACGAGGCCGGCGAGCTGTACCTCGCGCTCGACAACGCCGGCGAGGTCCGCCGCATCGCCTCGCTCGGCGGCGGCGACACGGCGACCCTGACGCCGACCATGCGACCGACCGATGTTCCGACCGCCACCGACGTCCCGACGCCGGTCGAGCCCACCCCGACCGCCCAGGCCACGGCCACCCCCACCGGCGGGGCCTCGCCGACCCCGACGCCCACCCCGACGCTGCCGCCGTCCGGGCTGGTCCGGCCCGGTGCCGAGCTCGTCAAGCTCGCCGGCACGTTCACGTTCACCGAAGGCCCGGCCGCCGACGCCCGCGGCGACGTGTACTTCAGCGACGTGCGCCAGAGCCGCATCCACAAGTGGACGTGGTCCTCGGGGCGGATCGCGCTCCACCGCGCCGACACCGGCGGGTCCAACGGGCTGTACTTCGACAGCCGGGGCCGCCTCGTCGTCTGCGAGTCGACCGGCCAGCGCATCGTGCGCGACGACCTGGCCGGCAACGTCACCGTGCTCGTCGACCGCTTCAACGGACAGCCCTTCAACGCCCCCAACGACCTGTGGGTCGACCCCCGCGACGGCGTGTACTTCAGCGACCCGGCGTACGGCCTGCCGGCCGGCTCGCTGCCCCAGGACGGCGAGCACGTCTACCACATCCCGCCCGACGGCGGCGCGACGGTGCGCGTCACGACCGACCTCGGGCGCCCCAACGGGATCATCGGCACGCGCGACGGCGGCACGCTCTACGTCGCCGATCCGGGGCGCGCGCAGATCCTGCGCTACCGCACGCTGCCCGACGGCAGCCTGGCCGACCGGACGATCTTCGTGCCGGACCGCGGCGCCGACGGCATGACGATGGACGAGCGCGGCAACGTGTACCTCGCCAACCAGGGCGTCTGGATCTACGGCTCCTCGACCGCCTCGCGGTCCCCGAAGCGCCGACGAACCTGACGTTCGGCGGGCCGGCGTTCCGGACGCTGTTCATCACCGCGCGGACGTCGGTCTTCACGCTCGAGATGGCGGTGCGCGGGGCGCACGCGCCCGACTTGCCGGGCGGCCCGTGGCACAACTACCTGCCGCTGCTGCACAAGGTCTTCGGCGGCGGCTGAGCGGCGCGGGAGGCCGGACCGGGCGGCCGTTCCCGGCGCCCTCGGGCGCCGCGCTCTCGCGGCGTTCCCCGGCCCCGCCCCGCGGCGATCACCCCGCAGCGGGGCTCGGCACCACCAGGATCGCCGTGTCGAGCGCGTTCATGACGCCGCTCGTCACGTCGTCGAGCACCAGCCGGCTGAAGCCGCGCGCCAGCGTCGCGCCGACGACGACGAGGTCATAGCCGCCTTCACGCACCTCGGCGTCGATCTCGTCGAGCACGAGACCGCGGCGCACCTTCAACGAGGCGGCGACGCCCGCGTCGGCCAGGATGCGGCGCGCCTCGGCCAGGTGCCGGCCCTCGGGCGTGCCGCGTGCCACGAGCTCTTCGGCCGTCGCGTCGAGCCACGAGGCGTCGGCGTCGTCGCGCAGGACCACCTGCGACAGCACGTGCAGGACGGTGACGGTGGGCCCGGCCGCCGCGGCGAGCGGCGCCGTGAACGCCACGTCGTGCAGCCCAGGCGCCCCGCCGGCGGTGCACACCAGCACCCGCCGGAGCTGGCGCGACGCCGCCCGGCCGACCAGCACGGCGCACGGCGCGTCGCGCACGACGCGCGAGACCACCGACGTCCCGACGAAGCGCGCGAGGCCCTTGCGGCCCGGGTCGCCGAGCACGACGAGGTCGTAGTGGCCACCCTCGGCCTCGACGAGGATGGCGTCGACCGCCCGGTGGTGCACCACCTTGACCATGGCCTCGACGCCGGCCTCGGCCAGCCACGCCTGCGCATCCGCCATCGACCGCTGGATCGCCGCGGCGTGGCGCTGGCGCTCGATCACCCCGAGCAGCGTGACCCGCATCCCCGGCAGGGCCAGGATCGGCGCGGCGAAGTGGGCCGCCTGCATCGCGGTCGGCGACCCGTCCAGGCAGATCAGCGTGCGCATCGCAACCCCTCGCCTCCGTGAGTCCGTGGCCGTGTCCAGCCGTCGGGGGCCGGACCGCAATCGAATGGGGCCGCAGCCGGTGCGAAGCGTGTCCGCGCCATCGGGCTACACCAGCAGCAGCACGACCGGCATGCCCACGAGCGCGAGCATGAAGCCGGCCAGGTTCCGGCGGCGGCCGGAGATGGCGCCGGCGAGCTGGAGCGTGCCGCGCTCGAACGACCGAAAAGACGCCGACAGGATGACCAGCGCCGCCGCCGCGGCCCCGAGCATCTCGACCAGCACCACCGTGAAGCTGGCAGGGTTGTCCATCAGCAGCGACACCAGCAGCGTGTCGACGAACGTCGTCACGTTGGCGCCCAGGATGTACGGGATGACGTTCTCGACCCGCACGTAGCCGCGCGCCGAGAGCGGCACCAACAGCCCGAGCGACACCGACACCGACATCGACACCAACGTCACGGCCATGCCCAGGCCGAACATCACGGCCGGCCGGTAGATCAGGCGCGGCGTCGACTCGAAGCGTGTGCCGCCCAGGCTGAGCTCCGGCAGCGCGCGGTCGGCGAGGCTGAAGGCCGCCATGATCACGCCGACCCCGGCGGCGAACACCAGCGGGCCGTCGAGCCACCGCGTGACGGCGTCGACGATCGGGTCGTAGACCACGTCGAGCACCGACATCACCTGCGCGCCGCCGGACAGGCGCACGCCGTCGAGCCAGCCCCGCGACAGCGCAGCGTACCCGAACGCCATCGCGAGGAGCTGCTGCGACCACGTCGTGAGCAGCGAGAGGAGCCCCATGCCGAGGCTGCTGCCCGCTTCGTGGCCGCGCAGCCGATACAGGAAGCCGATGAACAGCACGATGAACGACGCGCCCATCCGCGACCCGCTGATCATCAGGAACGCCTCGGCCACGCCCAGCGCGCCGGCGTCGAGGAGCCCCAGGGCCGCGGCCGCGACCGGCGAGCCGCTCAACACCAGGTACGACCCGAGCCAGCCCAGGCCCATGGCGTTGATCGGGTGGCGGATCAGCGACGCCTCGCGCACCACCGGCGCCAGCGTCCGGGCGCCGGTCTTGAGCAGCTGGATGGCCAGGACGAACAAGAACAGCGCCGCCAGCGCGAACAGCAGCTTGCGCAGCACGGGCGAGACGGTCACCGGCGGCGCGATTCCTCACCGCCCTCCGCCGCCCAGCTGCAGATCGGGCAGCGCGCCGGGTCGTGGCCGCGCGCCGGGCAGTAGGTGCGGCCGAAGTGGATCATCTGGAGGTGCAGCCGGCCCCACGCCGCCTCGGGGAAGATCGCCTTCAGGTCGCGCTCGGTCTGGACGACGTTGCGGCCGTCCGACAGCCCCCAGCGGGCCGCGAGGCGGTGGATGTGGGTGTCGACCGGGAAGGCCGGCCGGCCGAAGGCCTGCGCCATGACCACCGACGCCGTCTTGTGCCCGACCCCCGGCAGCCGCTCCAGCGCCGCGAACGTGTCGGGCACGCGCCCGCCGTGCTCGGCGACGAGGATCGCGCTGAGGCCCTTCAGGGCGCGCGCCTTCTGCGGGGCCAGGCCGACCTCGCGGATCGTGGCGAGGATGGTGGCCTCGGGCAGCGCCGCCATGGTCTCCGGCGTGTCGGCCAGCGCGAAGAGGGACGGCGTCACGGCGTTGACCTTCTTGTCGGTGGTCTGGGCCGAGAGCACCACGGCGACCAGGAGCGTGAACGGGTCGACATGGTCGAGCGGGATCGGCGCGGCGGGGAACAGGCCGTCGAGGACGGCCATGATCCGTGCGGCCTTGGCGGCGAGCGCCGACGGCGGCGCGGGCCGGGCGGCGTCGCCTGGCACCCTGGTCATCGCGGCGCGTCAGTCCAGGCGGCCGAACCACTCGCGCCGCACCATCCACTTGACGATCTCGAGCACCGGCACCACCGTCACGGCGAGGGCCGCGAGGATCACCCAGTCGACGAGCGGCAGGCTGAAGGTGCCGAAGGGCGCGTGCAGGATCGGCAGGTAGATCACGACGAGCAGCAGGAGCAGCTCCCACACGATCGACACGTTGAGCCACCGGTTGGCAAACGGACGGTCGAAGACCGAATGGCGGTCGGACCGGAAGTTGTAGGCCTTGAAGAACTGGATCAAGACCAGCGACACGAAGGTCATCGTCATGGCCTCGTCGACGCTGCGGCCGGACGCCGACGCCCACGCGAACAGGCCGAGGTTGACCGCGGCCGACCAAAGGCCGCCGGCGACCATCAGCACCACGACGGGCCGCGTGAAGATCGACGTGCGCGGGTTGCGCGGCGCGCGGCGCATCAGGTCGGCCTCCGGGGGGTCCACGGCCAGGGCGAGCGCAGGCAGGCCGTCGGTGGCGAGGTTGACGTACAGGATCTGAACGGCCGACAGCGGCAGCGGCATGGCCAGCAGCGTGGCGCCGGCCATCAGCACGATCTCGCCGATGTTCGACGAAAGGAGGTACATCAGGTACTTCTTGATGTTGCCGAAGATCGCACGGCCCTCTTCGACGGCGGCCACGATCGACGCGAAGTTGTCGTCGGTCAAGGTCATCGCCGACGCCTCCTTGGTCACGTCGGTGCCGGTGATGCCCATCGCGATGCCGATGTCGGCCTTCTTGAGCGCCGGCGCGTCGTTGACCCCGTCGCCGGTCATGGCCGCGATGTGGCCGCAGCCCTGCAGCGCCGTGACGACGCGGAGCTTGTGCACCGGCGAGACGCGGGCGTAGACGTCGATGTCCTCGACCTGGGCCTCGAGCGCGGCGTCGTCCATGCCGTCGAGCTCGGCGCCGGTCACCACCCGGCCGTCGCGCAGCAGGCCGAGCTCGCGCGCCACCGCGCCGGCCGTCAGCGGGTGGTCGCCGGTGATCATCACGACCTTGATGCCGGCCCCGGCGCACGTCTCGATGGCGGGGCGGGCCTCGGGGCGCGGCGGGTCGATCATGCCGACGAGCCCGAGGAAGGTCATGCCGGTCTCGGCGTCATCGGGCGTCGCCGCGTCGCGCTCGGCCACCGCCAGCACGCGCAGGGCTTCGCCCGCCATTTGCCGGGCCGCCTCCTGCACCGCCGCCCGCGCGCCGTCGTCGAGCGCCACCACGCCGTCGGCGGTCACCCAGGCGTCGCAGGCGCCGAGGATGATCTCCGGCGCGCCCTTGGAATACGCGACGACGGTTGCACCGTTCGCGTGCAGCGTGGTCATGCGCTTGGTCTCGGACGTGAACGGGATCTCGTGGACGCGCGGCAGCGCCGCGTCGAGCGCCGCCTTGGCCAGGCCGGCCTTGGCCGCCGCCACCACCAGCGCGCCCTCGGTCGGGTCGCCCTTGACGGTCCAGCCGGCGTCGAGGTCGTCGCGCTCGACCCGCGCGTCCGACGCCAGCGCCCCGGCCGTCAGCAGCCGCAGGACCGGCGGCGGCGGGGCGACCACCGCGCCGTCCTGCAGGAAGTCGCCGACGGGCGCGTAGCCCGTGCCGGTGACCTCGAACGCCCGGCCGGCCGCGAACACGCGCCGCACGGTCATCTCGTCGCGCGTCAGCGTGCCGGTCTTGTCGGAGCAGATCACCGACGTCGAGCCGAGCGTCTCGACCGCCGGCAGCCGGCGCACGAGCGCGTGGCGCTTGACCATGCGCCGCACGCCGATCGCCAGCGAGATCGTCACCACGGCCGGCAGCGCCTCGGGGACCACCGCCACCGCCAGCGCGATGCCGAACACCAGCATCTCGATGAACGGCTGGCCTCGCATGAGCCCGATGGCGACGATGATCGCGACGATCACGAACGCGGCGCGCGCCAGCGCCGCCCCCAGGCGGTCGAGGTTGTCCTGCAGCGGCGTGCGGCCGGTCTCGATGGTCTCGAGCATCTCGGCGATCTGGCCGAACTGCGTGGCCATGCCGGTGGCGGTGACCACGGCGCGGCCGCGCCCATACGTCGCCGCCGTGCCGGCATGCACCATGTTCTGGCGGTCGGCGACGGCAAGGCCGGGGTCCTCCAGCGGCTCGGCGTGTTTTTCCACCGGCACCGACTCGCCGGTCAGGGCGGCCTCGTCGACCTGGAGGTTGACGGCCTCGATCAGCCGGCCGTCGGCCGGGGCGCGGTCGCCTGCGCGCAGCAGGACGACGTCGCCGGGCACGAGGTCGCGCGCGGGCACGATGGTCTCGCGACCGTCGCGGATGGCGGTCGCGTTCGGCGCGGCCATGCTGCGCAGCGCCTCGATCGCCCGCTCTGCCCGGTACTCCTGCACGAAGCCGAGGAGCACGGCGAAGAGGACGATCACCGCGATGGCGACGGCCTCGACGCCGTGCCCGAGCACGGCCGACAGGGCGGTCGCCACCAACAGGATGGCGATCAGGACGTTCTTGAACTGCTCGGCCAGGATGGCCCACGGCGACACGGCGTGCACCGCTCGCAGCTCGTTGGGCCCGTGCTCGGCCAACCGGCGCGCGGCTTCGGCATCGGTCAGCCCGTGCTCGAGATCGGTGCCGAGGGCGGCGGCGACGTCGGCGGCGGTCGAAGCGTGCGGATAACGGACGTGCATCGCGGTCAGCCGCCGAGCGCCGCGGCGTTGACCGCGTACACCAGCGGCTTCCCGGCCAGGCCGGCCAAGAGGTTCTCGGCCGCCAGCGTCGCCATGCGCGTGCGCGTCGGGATCGAGGCGCTGCCGATGTGCGGCAGGACCAGGCAGTTGGGCAACGTCAGGAGCGGCGAGTCCATCGGCAGGGGCTCGACCTGCGTCACGTCGAGGCCGGCGGCGTGGATCCAGCCCTCCGACAGCGCGCGGTAGAGAGCCGGCTCGTCCACCACCGGCCCGCGCGCGGTGTTGACGAGGATGGCCGTCGGCTTCATGCGGCGCAGGAAGTCCTCGTTGACCATGCCGCGCGTCTCGGGCGTGAGCGGGCAGTGCAGCGTGACGAAGTCGCTCTCGGCCAGGAGCGTCGGCAGGTCGACGAAGCGCGCGTTGACGGCGGCGGCGTGCGGCGACTCGAAGGCGTCGTGGTACAGCACGCGCATGTTGAAGCCCATGGCGCGCCGGGCCATGGCCACGCCGATGCGGCCGAGCCCGAAGATGCCCAGCGTGGCGCCGTACACGTCCGGGCCGGTCATCCACATCGGCTTCCACGTGGTCCACTGCCCGTCCTTGACGGCCTCGGCAGCCTCGACGAGGCGGCGCGCCGCGGCCATCATCAGGGCCCACGTCAGGTCCGCCGTGGTCTCGGTCAGCACCTCGGGCGTGTGCCCGACCGGGATGCCGCGCGCCGTGCAGGCGGCGATGTCGATGTTGTCGTAGCCCACCGCCATCTGGCTCACCACGCGCAGGCGCGGCGCGTGGTCCAGCAGCTCCTGGTCGACCTTCTCGGTGAGCAGGCTGTACAGCGCATCGACGTCCGCGACGTTGGCGAGCAGCTCGCCGCGCGGCACCGGCTCGTCGTGGTCCCAGTGGCGGACGTCGCAGGCGGCGGCGAGCATGTCGACGGCCGCCTGCGGGATCCGGCGCGTGATGTAGACCTTGGGCCTGGCGTCTGCCATGGTGGGGGGAATCTCCTCTCAGCCGACAGGGACTTCGGCGTCGACGGTGCCGTTGCCGGCGGCGGGGTGCGACACGGACGGGGCGGGTGCCGGGTCGCCGGCGATGAAGGACTCGGTCAGCTCGCGCGCCAGGTCGTCGGGGTGCTGCACCGGCGGGCTCTTCATGAGGTACGACGACGGGCCCTCGAGCGTGCCGCTGATGCCGCGGTCGAGGGCGAGCTTGGCCAGGCGGACGGCGTCGATGACGACGCCGGCCGAGTTGGGGCTGTCCCACACCTCGAGCTTGAGCTCGAGGTTGAGCGGCACGTCGCCGAACGACCGGCCCTCCATGCGGATGTAGGCCCATTTGCGGTCGGTCAGCCACGGCACGTAGTCGCTCGGGCCGATGTAGACGTTGTCGGGGCCCATGTCGTAGTCGAGCTGGCTGGTCACGGCGTTGGTCTTGGAGATCTTCTTGGACTCGAGGCGCTGGCGCTCCAGCATGTTGTAGAAGTCCATGTTGCCGCCGACGTTGAGCTGGCTGGTCCGCTCGAGGCGCACGCCGCGGTCGCCGAACAGGTTGGTCAGCACGCGGTGCACGATGGTCGCCCCGACCTGGCTCTTGATGTCGTCGCCGATCATCGGGAGGCCGTGCTCGATGAACCGCTTCTGCCAATACGCCTCGCGGGCGATGAAGACCGGGATGCAGTTGACCAGCGCGCAGCCGGCGTCGAGGATCTGCTCGACGTACCACTTGGTGGCCATCTCGCTGCCGACCGGCAGGTAGTTGATGACGACGTCGGTGCGCGTGTCGCGCAGGATCTGCGCGACCGGCGCCGTCTCGCCCGGCGCCTTGGTGATCTTCTGCTGCAGGTAGAACCCGAGGCCGTCGTGGGTCATGCCGCGGTGGACGGGCACGCCGAGGCGCGGGACGTCGGCGAACTTGATGGTGTTGTTCGGGCCGGCCCAGATGGCCTCGCCGAGGTCCTTGCCGACCTTCTCGATGTCGATGTCGAAGGCCGCGGTGAAGGTGATGTCGCGGATGTGGTAGCCGCCGAGGTCGACGTGCATCAGCCCGGGCACGAAGTCCTCGGGCGCGGCGTCCCGGTAGTATTGAACGCCTTGCACCAGCGACGAGGCGCAGTTGCCCACGCCGATGATGGCGACGCGTACTTGCTTGCTCAAGGTCGATCTCCTCCTTGTCCCACGGATCCCACGTACTTTACGAACCGCCGGCGGCCGTGTCGGGGCCGCCGGCCACGAGCGCCGGGTCGCGGTAGCGCTCGCCGACCTCGACCAGCATGACCGGGATGCCGTCGGTGATGGGGTAGCGATAGCCGTTGCGGCGGTTGACGAGCCACTTCCCGTCGACGAGCTCGAGCGGGCCCTTGTCGAGCGGACAGACCAGCCGGGCGATCAGCTCGGGGTCGACGTCGCCGCCGAGGGTGGCAAGGTCCACGGCGTAGGGGTCGTCGTCTTCGTCGGCGGTGAACCGGAAGCCCTCGGTGCCGACGCCCTCCGGGGCCCCCTTGAACCACTGCGACGCCTTGACGACGGCCGCCGTGACGCCGACGAGGGCGCCGATGCGGACCAGCACTTTGACGAGCCTGCGCATGTGTTCCCTCCGTGCGTGGCAGAGATGGCGGAGGGATTCTATCGCGCCGGACCGCTATTGGCAAAGCCTGGGGACGGGCGATGGGGCGCCCGGAACCGTCCCCGATGCCCCGCCCGGCCGGGCCCCGCCATTTGACCCGCACACCCCCCGGGCCGACAATTGACGGCCGCGCGCGCCAGGCGCGCGCGGCCGGCCGAGCCACCCGACGCCCGGGTGGCTCGTCGTGTGCGCCGCCGCGGCCGGCGTGCGCGCCCCCGATCCCAGGCGTGCCCGAGGAGCATGAGTTCATGGCGGACCAGATCAACGTCGCGGTGCTCGGCACCGGCAAGGTCGGGCGGCTGGTGTGCGACCTCCTGGCCGGCTCCGGCGACTACGCCGTGACGGCGGTGGACGTCGACGCGGCGCAGGCCAAGGCGGCCGTGTCGCTCCCCGACGGGTCGCCGCTGGCCAACGCCCGGGCGGCGGTGGCGGACCTGCGCGACGCGGGCGCGCTGGCCGAGGTGGTCCGGGGCCAGCGCTACGTCGTGAGCTGCGCGCCGTACCACTGCAACACCACGATCGCCGAGGTCGCCCGGGCGGCGGGGGTGCACTACCTCGACCTGACGGAGGACGTCGCGACCACCAAGGCCATCATGCGGCTGGCCGCGGACGCCGACACGGCGTTCATCCCGCAGAGCGGCCTGGCGCCGGGCTACATCTCGATCGTCGCCAGCGCCCTGGCGCGGGAGTTCGACCCGCTCGAGGCCGTGAAGATGCGGGTCGGGGCGCTGCCGATCTACCCCCACAACCGGCTGAAGTACAACATCACGTGGAGCACCGACGGGCTGATCAACGAGTACGGCAACCCGTGCGAGGCGATCGTCGACGGCCGGCCGGTGATGCTGCCGCCGCTCGGCGGCCACGAGGTCTTCTGCCTCGACGGCGAGGAGTACGAGGCGTTCAACACGTCGGGGGGCCTGGGCACGCTGGCCGAGAGCTGGCACGGTCGGGTGCGGAACCTCGACTACAAGACGATCCGCTACCCCGGGCACCGCGACATCATGGCGCTGCTCATGCAGGACCTCAAGCTCAACGAGGACCGCGAGACGCTCAAGCGCATCCTCGACCGGGCGGTGCCGCACACCACCCAGGACGTGGTGGTGGTGTTCGTCTCGGCGTTCGGGATGCGCGACGGGGTGTACACCCAGAAGGCGCACGCGCGCAAGATCTACAACGGCGACCACTTCGGGCGCCACTGGGGCGCCATCCAGATCACGACGGCCAGCGGGGTGTGCGCCGTGCTCGACCTGCACGCCCACGGGCAGCTTGCACCGCGCGGCTTCATCCGGCAGGAGGACATCCCGTACGACCGGTTCATCGCCAACCGCTTCGGACAGGTGTACGCCTAGGCGGGCGCGCACCCCGGGCCCGCGGCGGGCCACACCCAGCGAGAGGAGCCGTCCCCCCATGGAACACGACAAGATCGCCGTCGTCGACTTCGGCGGGCAGTACGCCCACCTGATCGCGACCAAGGTGCGCCGGCTGCACGTGCTGGCCGAGATCCGGCAGCCGGACGACCCGGTCGAGGCGTTCGCGCCGTACAAGGGCATCATCCTCTCGGGCAGCCCGGCCCTGTCGGCGTTCGGCGAGGACGCGGGCTACACCAAGGCGATCTACGACCTCGACGTGCCGATCGTCGGCTTCTGCTTCGGCCACCAGGAGATCGCCAAGCACTACGGCGGGCAGGTCGAGCACGGGGGGCGCGAGTGGGGGTTCGCGGACCTGCACATCACGGCGCCGCACGCGCTCTTCGCGGGCCTGTCGCCGGTCGAGCCGGTGTGGATGAGCCACTACGACTCGGTGACGGCGGTGGGGCCGGACTTCCAGGAGCTCGGGTACTCGACGCTGGGCGGGGGCACGGAGGTGCAGCACCGCTACGCGGCGATCGGGTCGGACCGGCTGCGGCGGTACGGGTTCCAGTTCCACCCGGAGGTCGACGACACGCTGCACGGCGACGCGATGATCGCCAACTTCGTGCTGAACATCTGCGGCTGCAAGCCGTCGTGGACGATGGCGCGCTACGTCGAGGAGGAGATGGCGCGGGTGCGGGCCCAGGTCGGCGACGGGGCGGTGTTCCTGCTCATCTCGGGCGGGGTGGACTCGACGGTGGCGGCGCGCCTGCTCGGCGAGGCGCTGGGGCCGGAGCGGGTGCACCTGCTGCACATCGACACGGGGCTGATGCGCAAGGACGAGAGCCGGCAGGTGGTGGCGCTGCTCGAGGGGCTCGGGCTGGGCGGGCACCTGACGTTCGTCGACGCCGGCGCGGACTTCCTCGGCGCGCTGGCGGGGGTGGTGGAGCCCGAGGCGAAACGGCGGATCATCGGCGACACGTTCGTGGCGGTGTTCGAGCGTGAGGCGCGGCGGCTGGGGATCGAGCACCACCTCCTGGCGCAAGGCACGATCTACCCGGACACGATCGAGACGGGCGGGACGAAGCGGGCGGACACCATCAAGACGCACCACAACCGGGTGCCGATCATCGACGCCATGATCGCGGCGGGCCGGGTGGTCGAGCCGCTGGCGGAGCTCTACAAGGTGGAGGTGCGCGAGCTGGGCGAGCGGCTGGGGGTGCCGCACGACATGGTGTGGCGCCATCCGTTCCCGGGGCCGGGGCTGGGGGTGCGGCTGTTGTGCTCGACGGGCGCGCCGGACCGCGAGGGCTTCGAGGCGATCGAGGCGGCGTTGGCGCCGCTGGCGGCGGGGAGCGGGCTTTCGCTCGTGCCGCTGCCGTTCCGCTCGGTGGGGGTGAAGTCGGACCTGCGGGCCTACGAGCACCCGGTGCTGATCACGGGCGCGGCGGACTGGGACGGCCTCTTGCGGCTGGCCGCGGGGATCTACAAGGCGGTGCCGGGGATCAACCGGTGCGTGTGGAACCTGGGGCCGGCGGCGCCGGCATCGGTGGCGCCGCGGGCGGCGACGGTGACGCGCGAGCGGCTTGACCTCCTGCGGGAGGCGGACGCGATCGTCATGGACGGACTGCGGCGGCACGGGCTCTACGACCGGATCTGGCAGTGCCCGACGGTGCTGGTGCCGCTGGCGGTCGACGGGCGGGGGCAGGAGCTGGTGATCATCCGGCCGATCCACTCGGAGCGCGGGATGACGGCGACGCCGGCGCGGCTGCCGGACGCGCTGCTCGACGCGCTGCGCCGCGACCTGCTGGCGCTGCCGGGGGTGAGCGGGCTGGCTTACGACCTCACGACCAAGCCGCCCGGGACGATCGAGTGGGAGTGAGCGGGATCAGGCCAGCCCCAACCGCCGCCGCAGCGGCTCGTGGAACCACCCCACCAGGTATGCCCCCGTCAGCACCCCGGCAAAGGCCGCCAGCGCGTACAGCTTGCCCTCGCCGATGTTGACCAGCACCGGCCCCGGGCACATGCCGGTGATCGACCAGCCGATCCCGAACAGCACGCCGCCCACGACGTTGCCCCGGCTCGGCGTCTTGGGCTTGATGACGATCGCCTCGCCCGTCGCCGTCCGGCCCACCCGGCGCAGCACCTGCAGCCCGATCGCCGTCAGCGTCACCGCCACCGCCAGGATGCCGTAGAGCTGCAGGTTGGTGAACAGGAACATGCCCTGGATGAAGTCGTAGTCGGCCGCGCCGCTGCGGCTCAGCACCACCCCGAACACCGTGCCGTAGATCACGAACAAGACGTTCTCGCGCATGACGTGCCGCTCCCCTAGAAGATCGCGCGGTAGACGACGTGCGTGGCGACGATCCCCGCCAGCATAAAGCTCAGCACGCTGACCAGGCTCGCCCGCTCGAAGTTGGCCAGCCCGAAGATCCCGTGCCCGCTTGTGCAGCCGTCCGCGATGCGCGTGCCCAGGCCGATCAGCACGCCCCCGGCGAACATCCAGGCCACCTTGCCCGCCGGCCCCCACCCGATCACCGCATCGAACATCCCGAGGTCCCACGTCGGGCGCCAGCCCCCGCCCAGCACCGCCGACAGCACCCCGCCCAGCACCAGCCCGCCGGCGAACGGCAGCCGCCAACGGCCGCGGCCCTGGAGCTCCGACCGCTGGAAGTACGGCAGCCGGCTGACCAGGCTGCAGAAGCTCTCGTACACGGTCGAGATCCCGAACCGGCGGTTGGTCGTCCACAGCAAGAGCAGCGTGATGGCGGCCACGCCGGCGCCCGCCACGGACCAGTGGATGGCCGGAAGGTCGTTTAAGATCAGCATCGGTCTCCTCCTCGATGTCGCGCAACGTCGCGTCGGTCGATCACATTCCGCGGGCCCTGCACACGCGCCCCGGCCCTCACCCCCGGCCGAACTCCCGGAACAGCCGGTCGGCCGTCAGCACGATCATCGTCGGCCGCCCGTGCGGGCACGTCCGGGGCGACTGGCAGTCCTCGAGGTCGCGGACCAACGACCGCATCTCCTCGAGCGTCAGCGTCTGGCCGGCCTTGACCGTCGCCTGCTTGCACACCGCCCGCACCAGCCGCGCCTCGAACGAGTCGTGCACCGGCGCCCCGCCCTCGGCCGTCGCGTCGATCACCGTGCGCACGAGCGCCGCCACGTCGGACGTCGGCACCAGGACCTCGGGCAGCGCACGGACCACGACGGCGTCGGGCCCGAACGGCTCGACGTCGAAGCCGAGGTCGGCGAACGCCCCGGCGTGCTCCTCGACCGCGCCGAGCTGCAGGCGGTCCAGCGCGACCGGCTCGGGGACCAGGAGCGGCTGCGACGCCAGCGGGGCGCGCCGTGCCATGAACCGCTCGTACATCACCCGCTCGTGCGCCGCGTGCTGGTCGACGAGGTACAGCCCCTCCGGCCCCTCCGCCAGCACGTACATCTGCGCGAGCTGCCCGATGACGCGCAGCACCGGCAGCCGCCGGCCCGCGCGGTCGAGGAACGTCGCCTGCCGCCCTGCCTCGGCCTCGGCGGGCGCCGCCGTCGAGGCCTCGGCCGTCGGCCAGGGCGAGATCCCGCGCGGCGGGGGCGGGGCCTTGAAGCCCGGGAACAACGCCAGGCGGCCCGCCCCGCGCGCCGGCCAGGATGGCGGCGGGGCGTCGTCGTCGGCCATCGGCGCGACCGGCGCCTGGCCGACCACGGCCGCGCGCACGGCGCGCTGCACCGCGGCGAACACCGGGCGGCCGTCGCGGAAGCGCACCTCGGTCTTGGCCGGGTGGACGTTGACGTCGACGGCGGCGGGCGGCACCTCGATCATCACCACGGCCACGGGGTGCCGGCCCTTGGGGATCAGCGTGTGGTAGGCCTGGGCCACCGCGTACCCGAGGTGGGTGTCGTGGACCCACCGCCCGTTGACGAAGAGCGTGACGTGGCGGCGCGTGGCGCGGTGCACGTGCGGCGGGCCGACGTAGCCGCGCACCCGGACGCGTGCGACGGCCTCGTCGTCGTCCGCGTCGGCCGCGATGCGCGGCGCCGGCGGCGGGTCCACCTGGATGGTCAGCATCTGGCGCGCCACGTCGATGCCGAAGGCCGCGATCAGCGTGTCCTCGAGCTCGCCGGTGCCCGGCGACTGGAAGAGCGGCCGGCCGTTGCCGACCAGCAGGAAGCGCCGCTCGGGGTACGCCAGCGCGTAGCGCACCACCACGTCGTGGATGTGCCCGGCCTCGGTGGCCTCGTTGCGCAGGAACTTGAGGCGTGCCGGCACGGCGTTGAACAGGTTCTCGGCGGTGATGACCGTCCCCACCGCCGCGCCGACCGGCTCGCGGGCCAGCACCTGCCCGTTGTCGATCCGGATGCGCGTGCCGGTGGGCTCGTCGCGCGCGCGGGTCACCAGCGTCACGTGGCACACCGAGGCGATCGACGCCAGCGCCTCGCCGCGGAAGCCGAGGGTGGCCACGCGCTCGAGGTCGGCCGACGAGCGGATCTTGCTGGTGGCGTGCTTCTGGAACGCGAGCGACACCTGGTCGGCGGGGATGCCGGTGCCGTCGTCGGCGACGCGGATCAGCCGGCGGCCCCCGGCCTGGACCTCGACCCGCACGTCGGTGGCGCCGGCGTCGAGGCTGTTCTCGATCAGCTCCTTGACGACGCTCGACGGCCGCTCCACCACCTCGCCGGCGGCGATGCGCGCGATCGTCAGGTCGTCGAGCGGGCGGATGGGGGGCAGGGCCATGCCGTCATTATAGCCACCCCCGTCCCACCCGGCGCACTGGCCGGCCGGGCCGGCCGCGGTTATAATCGACCTCCCGGCCGGCGCGCGGATCGCGGCCGCCGCGCGAGCGAGCCGGCGGGCATACCTCTACCGAAGGAGTGGGTCGATGGAGATCGAGCTGCAGGCACGTCATCTGGACATGAACCCGTCGCTGCGCGACTACGTCAACAAGAAGGTCGGGCGGCTGGACCGCTACCTGCCGGACATCAAGGCCATCCGCGTGGACCTCGACCACGGCATGCGCCGGACCAAGGGGGAGATCTACACTGCCCAGATCACGACGTGGGTCGACAGCACCATCCTGCGTGCCGAAGAGATGGACCACGACCTGTTCGCCGCCATCGACATGGCCGCGGACAAGCTGCACCGCCAGGTCGAGCGCTACAAGGGCCGACGGCTGGACCGCTGGCACGACCACACCAAGCCGCTCGGCGAGCCCGGGGTGTCGCTGGAGGTGGCGGAGGCCGAGGAGATCGCGGCGGTGGACGAGGCCGGGCACGTGGTGCGGCGCAAGCGCTACAGCGTCTTCCCGATGAGCGAGGCCGAGGCCATCGAGCAGCTCAACCTGCTCGGGCACGACTTCTTCCTGTTCATGAACGCCGACAACGGCCACGTCAACGTCGTGTACCGGCGCAAGGACGGCAACTACGGCTTGATCCAGCCCGTGGTCGCCTGAGGCGGGCCGCACCCCGCGCCTCTCATGGCCCCATCGCAGGACAGCCTGATCCCGGACAGCCCCTCGCCGCGGCGCATCCTCGTCGTGTGCACGGCCAACCAGTGCCGATCGCCGATGGCCGAGGGGCTGATCCGGGCCGCCGCCGCCGCGCGCGGGCTCGGCGATCGTGTCGTGGTGACCTCCTCCGGCACGTGGGCCGAGGACGGGCACCCCGCCACGCGGCACGCGGTGGTCACCCTCGCCGAACGCGGCATCGACATCCGCGGCCACGTGTCGCGGTCGCTGGACCCGCTGCGGGTGGCGACGGCGGACCTCATCCTCGTGATGACCGACAACCACCGTCAGGCGCTCCTGGCCGAGTTCCCGGCCGCCCGCGGCAAGGTGATGCGCATGAGCGAGCTCGCGGGCGGCGCGTGGGACGTCGCCGACCCGATCGG
Organism: bacterium; assembly: GCA_003576755.1. GTDB lineage: Bacteria > Chloroflexota > Anaerolineae > Epilineales > Epilineaceae > UCB3. The sequence goes on from QEVT01000055.1 coordinate 26,342, forward strand.
CGGCCCGATCGAGGACTACCGGGCCACGGCCGACGAGCTGGCGCGGCTGATCGAGCGCGGGTGGGACGCGATCGCGGGCGGCGCGGGATAGGGTCGGCGGAAGCGGCGCGAGGCTTCAGGCTGGACCGCGGCCGCGCCGCGCTATGGCCACCAGCCACAGCGCCCGCAGCTCGTACCACGCCATCCACAGGCCCAGCTCGAGCCCGAGCGGGCCGTCGCGCCAGCCCCCGAGCGTGACGAACCGGCGCCAGAGCTCGCGCAGCGGCTGCGCCACGAAGTGGTGCGGCCGGACGGGCGCGCCGGCGGCCAGGCGCCGCGCGGCCTCGAGGCGCGCGTAGGCCACCTGCTTGGCGCGGAGCTCGCGCCGGCTGGCGTAGTTGAGGTGCACCATCGGCTCGGCCAGCCGGCCGGCCGGGCCGTCGACCTCGGCGACCTCGTGCACGGCGCGGTCGGGGTCGTAACGCACGCGGCCGACCCGCAGGAGCCGGAGCTGGTGGTCGGGCCACCACCCGCCGCCGCGCAGGCGGTGGCCCCAGAAGTCGTTGCGGCGGGGGATCCAGTACGCGGCCGGCCGGTCTTGGCCGGCGCCCGCCGCGCCGGCCCCCGCGCCCCCGACCACCGCCCGGATCTCCGCCGCCAGTGCCGGCGGCACCCGCTCGTCGGCGTCGACGAAGAGCACCCACGGCGTCGGAACGAGGTCGAGCGCGTGCTGGCGCTGGCGGGAGTAGTTCTCGAACGGGTGATGGGCCACGGTCGCCCCGGCCGCCCGCGCGATGGCGACGGTCGCGTCGGTGCTCCCGGAGTCCAGCACGACGACGCCGTCGGCCCACGCCAGGCTGGCCAGGCAGTCGGGGAGGTGCACGGCCTCGTCGAGGGTGAGGACGACGGCGGTGACGCCGGGAGCGACACCAGACGCGCTGGCCGCGCTCGCCGCGCCAACGGCGGGGTCGACCGGCGGCCCGGTCCCCGAGCGCGTCCGCGACCCCGCACCGGCCATGCCCGGCGGGCCCGCGCCCGCGCCGGTCATCGCGCGAGCTCCGCCAGCGCCTCGGCCGTCGGC
>QEVT01000056.1 GCA_003576755.1 bacterium
GGGCCCGGCTGGCGGGCGGGCCGAATCCCATGCCGGGCGCGCGCGCCATCGTCGTCCCCCACCACTGGCCGGCCGGCGCGCTCATCGCGGCCGGGCTGCGTGACCTGGCGGCGACGCGGCGGGTGGGGCGCGTGGTCCTGATCGGCCCGGACCACGCCCACGCCGGGGCGGCGCCGGCCACGACGGCCGCCGGCGCGTGGCGCACGCCGTTCGGGATGCTGGCCGGCGACCCGGCGGCGGTCGATCGGCTGCTGGCGACCGGGCTGGTGCGGCGCGACGCGCGGCTGACCGGCCAGGAGCACGCGATCGCCGGCCTCGTGCCGGCGGTGCGGTATTACTTCCCGGACGCCGCCCTGGTCCCGCTGGCGGTGCGCAACGACCCGCGCCCGCGCGAGCTGGCGGCCCTGGGCGCGACGGTGGCGGAGATCGCGGGCGGGCCCGCGACCGGCGGCGACACGGTGCTGGTGCTGTCGGCGGATTTCGCGCACGTCGCGTCGTCGGCCGTGGCTCGGGCGAACGACCGCGTGACGCTCGACGCGCTGCGGGCGTTCGACCTGGCGCGGATCCGGGCGTTCGACGCGGCGCACCTCGACGGCCGGGGGGCGCTCGCGGTGGTGCTCGGCGCGCTCGATCGGTTGGACGCCGTGCGCTTCACGCCGCGGGCCCGTTTCGATGGCAGCCAGCTCCCGGACGTGGCGGGCGGGCCGGTGACGAGCTACGTGGTGGGGTACTGGCGCTGACGACGCGGGCGTGTGCACCGTCGCCTGCGCCCGATGCGACGCTCGCGGCTCGGCGGCACGCACCGTGCCGACCCCCGTCGCCCGGTTGACTGTGGTCGCTCGATCGATACAATCGCCGGCATGCCGCAGGCCGCGTCGATCCGGACGAGGCCGACACCGACGCACATCACGCGATGTCCACATGCGCCTGTCCACCCGATGGTCCCAACTGCCGCTCGTCTTCGTGCTCGCCGCCTGCCAGGGCGGGAACCTCGCGCTGCCCGGCGAGGCGCCGGCGGCGGAGCCGCCCACCGTCGAGGAGGCGGCCGGGGACCTCGCGCCGGTCGCCGAAGCCACCGCCGAAACGGCCGTCGAAACCACCACCGAAGCGGGCGCCGACGGGGCGGCGGACGACGGGCTCGCTCCAACCCCGGTGGTCTCCGATGGCACCACCGACGCTGCCTTCACGGATGCCAGTGCTCAGGCGCAAACGGTGAAAGACTTGCGGAACGTCGGCACTGCCATGTTCTCGTGGCTGACCGATCAGGTGGGCGCCGCGCCGCCTGACGCCGGATCGCTGCGAGCCGTCGCGGCCATCCGCGCGCGGCCTTGGATTTCGGGCGCGGACGGGTCGCCCGGCGTTTGGCGCCCGGCGCTGGCCTTGTCTGCGCTTGCCGTGCCGATTCAATTTGATTACGCTAGCGGCTCACCGGTCGATCTGAGCGTGATCCCCGAGATCTCGCGTTCGGAGCTCGAAAAGGTCCTGGTGCCGACGTACATTCAGGAGGTTCCCGAAGCAGACGGCTGGGGCAACCGCTACGCGTACCATCTCGACGTTGTCAACGTGCTCAATCGACAGGTCATGGCCATCCGAAGCCCGGGCCGGGACGGGGCGTATTCCGGGTCCGGGCTGAACTATGTCATTGGCGCCTTCCCGCCGACCGACTACGACGAGGACATCGTCTGGAGCGATGGTTTCTTCGTCCGCTGGCCGGATAAGACGAACGGGATGTAGGCGGGACGGCGCGCTCCCGAGCTCATCCCCCAAGCCCGCCCGCGAGGTTCGCGCCGAGCCCGGACAGCCACAGCCGCGGGAACGCGCGCCGGAACGTCGCGAGCAGGAGGAACTCCACGCCCGACGTGCCGCCGGTGCCGCGCACGGCCCCGATCTGCACCGCGGCCACGGCGGCGTGCTCGAGGTGCATCCCGAAGAGCATGGCCTCGATCTCGGCCAGGTCGGCCAGCGTCGCACGGCCGACGGGAGCGACGGGCGGCGCGGCCATGCGGGGCGGCGCCTCGCCGTCGGCCGGCGCCTCGGCCGGCCACTCGCCGAGCGGCAGCGCGAAGTGCGCGAAGGTGGCCACGATGTCGGGCGACACGTAGCCGCCGGCCAGCGCGGCGCCGAGGAGCGCGGGGATGTCGGCGGCGTAGGCCGGGTGCAGGTGCGGCAGGTCGGGCGCCGGGCCGAGCACGGCGTCGCACACCGCGGTGAGCGAACGGCCGGCGTCGCGCGCGGCCCGGGCCGCGGCCAGCCGTGCGCGGGTCGCGGGGTCGTGGCACGCGGCGATCCGGTCGGTCCATCCGTCCATCACGCGGTCGCGGTAGCCGATCTGCATGGCGATGATGCGGTACGTCGGCGACTGGAGGCCGCTCGGGCCCTCGAGGACGGTCCGCCCGGTGGCCGGGTCCAGCACGGGCTCGAAGTACGGCCGGAAGCCGTCGACGAACGCGTGGCGGTCGATCCGGGCCGGGCTGCGGAAGGCGGCCATCGTCCGGTTGACCAGCCGGAAGTCGGCGCGCAGGCCCGGCATGGCGGCGGCGAGCGCGGCGGCGCGGTCCGGCGCATCGAGGACGCGGTCGAGGCCGGCGATCAGCCGGTCGAAGACGTCCTCGATGAGCCGGTGCATGCGGATGAACCGGAACTCGGCCGCCAGCGGCGTGAAGCGCCGGATCGCGGCCATGTCGGTGGGGTTGACGCGGATGTAGAGCGGGTACGACAGGATCGGCGGGATGCCGCAGCGCCGCGCGACGGCACCGACGGCGTCGGCCACGGCCGCGGCGGTGCGCGGCGGGAGGTCCAGCCGGTGGCGCCGGGCGACGGCCTCGACCATCAGGACGTCGAGCGCGGCGAGCCGCGCGAGGTCATCCGCCAGGGCGTCGAGGTCGGCGCCCGTCAGGGGGGGGAGCGCGGCGAGGCGGGCGGCGAAGGCGTCGGGGCGGCCGGCGGCCAGGTCGGCGTGCAGCCGCGGCAGGTCGAGGCTGAGGACGCGCCACGCGTCGAGCGCGGCGGCCGGCGGGGCGTCGGCAGACGGCGTGGCCGTGGCCGTTGACGTGGCCGCGGCGGCCGGCGTGGCTTCGGCGGGGGTTGGGGTGGGTGTCGGGGTCACGTGGTTCGTCCTCCGCGATGGCGTGGCGGATCGAGCGCAGGCGGCGGCGCGCCCGATGATACCACACGGTGGCGGCGGCACCCTGGGGCGCCGGTGGCCGGACCCTGGGACCGCGGGCATCTTGCCCGCACGGTGACGCGGCGGGCTGGAAGCCCGCGGCCCCGGGATGGTGCCGCTGCCTCACGTCGATGCGCACGGGCTCGCCGTTGACGCCACCCTGGCGCCTCCCTATACTCGTCCGGGTGACCTCATCGCCAACGCCAGCCGCGCCTCCCGGGCGCCTGTTCGAGCCGATCGACCTGCGCGGCCTCGTGGTCCCCAACCGCATCGTCCTCACGGCCATGGTCACGCGCCTGTCGGGCGAGGACGGCGTCGTCAACGCGCCGATCGTCGAGCGCTACGCGCGCTTCGCCGCGGGCGGGGCCGGGCTGATCGTGGTCGAGGCCACGGCGGTCCACGAGGCGCGCAGCGGGCCGCTCCTGCGCCTCGGCGACGACCGGTTCGTGCCCGGCCACCGCGCCCTGGTCGATCGCGTGCGCGACGCCGGCCCGTCGAAGGTGGCGCTCCAGATCATCCACTTCCTCAAGATCGCCCGCAGCGGGTGGCGCCAGACGGTCGACATGCTTGGCGCGGCCGAGCTCCGCGGCATCGTCGACGCGTACGCGGCGGCGGCGGCGCGCACGCGCGCGGCCGGCTACGACGCGGTCGAGCTGCACATGGCGCACGCCTACACGCTGTCGAGCTTCCTTTCGCGCCTGAACCGCCGGCACGACGCCTACGGCGGGCGCAGCCTCGAGGGCCGGATGCGCTTGGCGACCGAGGTCGTCCTCGCCGTCCGCCGCGCGGTCGGCGACGACTACCCCGTGGGCGTGCGGTTCGACGGCGAGGAGTGCGTCAAGGGAGGCTACGGGCTGGCGGAGTCGACGCAGATCGGGTTGCGCATGGCGCAGCTCGGGGTCGACTACCTCTCGATCTCGGCCGGCGGCAAGTTCGAGGATGCCGTGCCCAAGCCGGGCGAGCCGCTCTACCCCTACACGGGCTACAGCGGCGACCGGACGATGCCGGCGGCGCAGTACCCCGACGGCGCCAACGTCTACCTCGCGGCCGGCATCCGGTCGTTCCTGCGCGCGCACGGCCACGCGACGCCGGTGGTGGCCGCGGGCAAGGTCCCGACGCCCGCGCTGGCCGAGCGCATCCTGCGTGCCGGCGAGGCCGACATGATCGGGCTGGCGCGCGCGCTCCTGGCGGACCCGGACTGGCCGCGGAAGGCCCGGCGCGGCCACGACGACCGCATCGTCCGCTGCGTCTACGGCAACGTCTGCAAGGCGCTCGACGAGAACTTCCGGCAGGTGCGGTGCGTGCTGTGGCCGAAGGACGCGCCGCACGCGCCGACCGCCCACCCCGAGGACGTCGACCCGCCGACCTGGCCGACCGACGGGGATCTGCGGGCCGAGCTGCGCCCGGGCGGCCAGGTGGCGCTGGCCTGGGAGCGCGCGATCGACCCGTTCGGGGTCTACGGCTACCAGGTGTTCCGGCGCGTCAACGACGGCCCGTTCGCGCACCTGACGAGCATGACGGCGCGGCGGCACGTCGACGCGTTCGCGCTGGCCGGCAACCGCTACGCCTACCACGTGCGCGCCTACGACTTCGCGGGCTTGCGCTCGGCGCCGTCGCGGGCGGTCGAGGTCGCGGTGCCGGAGGACTACGCGCTGGGCGACGGCGTCGACCTCGGGATCGGACCGGTGGGGGGCGCGGATGGGGACCGGGTGTAGAATTGGCGACGTACCTGTTCAGCCGCGCGTCACCCCCTGCCGAACGTATGCGGGGCAGGTGTCAAACCTGCCCCTGCCGGGACCGGGCCATCGTCGGCGGCATCCGGGGCATCATCGGCGCATCTGCTCGGCCCGGCCCAACGCTGCCGACCTGGGCTGAACAGGCACAGCCGATGAAGGCACGACGATGGTAACCCCGACCGACACCCGCCCCCCCGCCGCCCTCGTCACCGGCGGCGGGCGCGGCATCGGCCGGGCGATCGCGCTCGCGCTGGCGGCCGACGGGCACGCGGTGGCGCTGTCGGCGCGGTCGCAGGCCGAGATCGACGCCGTCGCCGCCGAGGTCGCGGCGGCCGGCGGCCGGGCGCTCGCCGTCGCGGCCGACGTGACGGACGCGGCGGACGTCGGGCGGCTCGTCGCGCGCGTCACGGCCGACCTCGGCGCGCCGCTTGTGCTCGTCAACAACGCCGGCGCGGCCGCCAGCCACAAGCTCGACGGGCACCCCGACGACCTCTGGCACCGGATGCTGGCGGTGAACCTGACCGGGACCTACCTCGTCACCAAGGCGTGCGCGCCGGCGATGCTGGCCGCCGGCTGGGGCCGCGTCGTCAACGTCGGCTCGGTGGCCAGCCTCACCGGGGCGCGCTACATCGCCGCGTACACCGCGGCCAAGCACGGCGTGCTCGGCTTGACCCGGGCGCTGGCGGCCGAGTGGGCGCGCGCCGGCATCACCGTCAACCTCGTGGCGCCGGGCTACGTCGACACCCCGATGACCGACGCCTCGGTGGCCAACATCGTCAGCCGGACGGGCCGCGACGCGGAGGCGGCGCGCGCCGCCATCACGGCGATGAGCCCGCAGCGGCGGCTGGTCCGCCCCGACGAGGTCGCGGTGGTCGTCCGCATGCTCGTCCGCGACGACGCCGGGTCGATCACCGGCGCCGCCATCCCGGTGGACGCCGGGGCGACGGCGCTTGCCGGGACGGGCTGAGCGGTCCACAATACGCGGGCGGCGGTCGGACGCGATCGACCGCCGCCCGACCAACCCGCCGACCTCCGTGGAGCCTCCGCGATGCCCTTCGACTTCGACTACCGCGTCGACGACGCCGGCGTGGCCACGATCACGTTCAACCGGCCCGACGTGCTCAACGCGATCACGCTCGGCATCTACGCCCAGCTCCGCGACCTCATGGAGGCCCTGCGCTACGACGACGCCGTCAAGGCGATCGTGCTGACGGGCGAGGGCCGCGCGTTTTGCTCGGGCGGCGACGTCCACGAGATCATCGGGCAGCTGCTCGACGCCGACGTCAAGGACCACCTCGACTTCACGCGGATGACCGGCATCACGGTGCGCAACATGCGGCTGCTCGACAAGCCGATCGTGGCCGCCGTCAACGGCGTCGCGGCCGGCGCGGGGGCGGTGCTGGCGCTGGCGAGCGACCTGCGGATCGCCAGCGACAAGGCGAGCTTCGCCTTCCTCTTCACCAAGGTCGGCCTGACGGGCGCGGACATGGGGGCGGCGTACCTCCTGCCCAAGATCGTCGGCCTGGGCCGGGCCAACGAGATCCTGATGTTCGGCGACAAGGTCGACGCGGCGACGGCGGAGCGCTGGGGGCTCGTCAACCGCGTCGTGCCGCCGGACGACGTGCTGCCGACCGCCCAGGCCTGGGCGCGCCGCCTGGCCGAGGGCCCGACGCAGGCGATCCGCATGACCAAGCGCCGCATCCAGACCGAGCTGCACATGGACCTCATCGCCGCCATCGAGAGCGAGGCCGAGGCACAGGCGCTCCTGATGATGGCCGAGGACCACCGGGTCTTCCACGCGGCGTTCACGGGCAAGACCGAGCCGCGGTGGGTGGGGCGGTGACGGCGTGAGCGGCACGCCGTTCGAGCGGGTGGTCGTCGACCCACCCGCGCTCGCGCCGCCGGTCGGCTTCGCGCACGGCATCGCCACGCGCGGCGGGCGCATCCTGTGGCTGGCGGGGCAGAACGGGATGGACGCCGACGGGCGGATCGTCGCCCCCGGCGACCTCGTCGCCCAGACCGACCTGGCGCTGGCGAACATCCTCGCGGTCGTCGACGCGGCCGGCGGCCGGCCGGAGGACGTCGTCAAGCTGCACTTCTACGTGGCGGACCTCGACGCCTATCGCAACCACCGCCGCGCGCTCGGCGCGGTCTGGCGCAAGCACTTCGGCAAGCACTATCCGGCGATGATGCTCCTCGGCGTCACGGGCTTCTTCGAGCCCGACGCCGTGATCGAGGTCGACGGCTACGCCGTGCTGCCGGACGAGGCATAGGCATGCGGCACCGCGCGGGACGGCTGCGATGCGCTTCGACCTGACGCCGGCCCAGGCCGCCGTCCGCGACCGCGCCGTGGCCTTCGCCCGCGACGAGGTCGCGCCGGTTGCCCGCGCGGCCGACGAGGCCGGCGCGGTCGCGGTGCACCTCGTCCGCCGCATGGGCGAGCTCGGCTTCCTGGCCGGGCCGATCGACCCGGCCTATGGCGGCAGCGGGCTGGACCACGTCAGCTTCGCGCTGGTGTACGAGGCGCTGGGCTGGGCGGACTCCTCGGTGCGGGGCTTCCTGGCGGTGCACGGCGGGCTGGTCGGGCTGTGCCTGCGCGATCACGGGACGGAGGCGCAGAAGCGCGCCTGGCTGCCGCGGCTGGCGACGGGCGAGGCGATCGGCTGCTACTGCCTGACGGAGCCCGAGGCGGGGTCGGACGCGGCGGCGATCGCGACGACGGCGGTGCGCGACGGCGACGGCTGGGTGCTCGACGGCACGAAGATCTGGATCACCAACGGCAACCTGGCGCACCTGGCGCTGGTGTTCGCGCGCGACCCGGGCATCGCGGCGCCCCCCGACAAGCCGCACCGCCAGATCTGCGCGTTCCTCGTGCCGACCGACACGCCGGGCTTCGGGCGCTCGAAGATGCCCGGCCGCGAGCTGGGGCATCGCGCCAGCGACCACGCGGTGATCGAGCTGCGGGGCGTCCGCGTCGGCGCCGACGCCGTCCTCGGCGCGCCCGGAGGCGGCTTCCGGGTCGCGATGGGCGCGCTGGACCACGGCCGGCTGGGGGTGGCGGCGGGCGCGGTGGGGGTCGGGCAGGCGTGCCTCGAGGCGTCGGTGGACTTCGCGCGGGCGCGCCGGGCGTTCGGCCGGCGCATCGGCGACTTCGAGATGATCCAGGCGGCGCTGGCGGACATGGCGGCGGAGGTCGAGGCGGCGCGGCTCCTGGTGTACCGCGCGGCGTGGCTCAAGGACCAGGGCCGCCCGACGACGCGCGAGACGTCGATGGCCAAGCTGTTCGCGACGGAGGCGGCGCTGCGGGCGGCGGACCAGGCGGTGCTGATCCACGGCGGCCGGGGCTACTCCAACGCCTACCCGGTGGAGCGGCACTGGCGCGACATCAAGGGCCTGCAGATCTACGAGGGCACGAGCCACATCCAGCGCATCGTGATCGCGCGGGAGCTGCTGGGGCGGGAGGCGGCCGGGGCGCCGGCCCTGGGCTGAGGGCGTGGGCCATCGGGCGGACGACCGGCGGCGATCAGGCTGATCGCCCACGCCGATCAGGCTGATCGCCCACGCCGATCAGGCTGATCGCCCACGCCGATCAGGCTGATCGCCCACGCCGATCAGGCTGATCGCCCGCACCGATCAGGCTGATCGCCCGCACCGATCAGGCTGATCGCCCGCACCGATCAGGCTGATCGCCGCCGCCGCCCGCATCCTGTCTATACTATGCCGTCAGCCCAAGCCACCGCCACCCCTTGGAGGAGACCGCCCCATGCGCGCCGCCGACCTGCCGCTGTACTACAACGCCGTCGACATCCTCGAGCGCAACCTTCCAGAGCGCGCCGACAAGGTGGCGCTCTACAGCGACGAGCGCACCGTGACGTTCGCGCAGATGTCGAGCGCCGTCAACCAGGTCGGCAACGGCCTGCGCGGCCTCGGCGTCGGCCACGGCGACCACGTCGTCGTGCTGTCGCTCGACGGGCCCGACTGGGTGGCCGCCTTCTTCGGCACGCTGAAGATCGGCGCCGTCGCCGCCAGCCTCAACACCCTGCTCACGGCGCGCGAGTACGCCTACATCTTCCGCGACTGCCGGGCGTCGGTGGCGTTCGTGCACGCCATGATCCTGCCCAAGATCCTCGAGGTGCGCGCCGAGCTGCCGCACCTGCGGCACATCGTCGTCATCGGGGGCCCGACCGACCCCGCCGCCGGCGTCGTCGGCTTCCGCGAGTGGATCGTCGACAAGCCGACCATGCTCGAAGCCGAGGCCACCCACCGCGAGGACATCTGCTGCCTCAACTACAGCAGCGGCACCACCGGCGAGCCCAAGGGCATCCTGCACGCCCACAAGGACCTGCCGCTGACCGCGCAGCTCTGGGGCGTCAACGTCCTCGGCCTGCGCGAGAGCGACCGCACCTTCGCCGTCGCCAAGCTGTTCTTCACGTTCGGCACCGGCGGCAACCTGATCTTCCCGTGGTACGTCGGCGCCAGCATCGTGCTCTACCCCGGCCCGCCCGCCGCGGCGGCGAACGTGCTGCGCCACATCGAGCAGTACCGGCCGACCATCCTCTACAACGCCCCGACCGGGTACAGCATGCTCCTGGCCATGGACGACCTGACGACCGCGCACGACCTCTCGAGCTTGCGGCTGTGCGTGTCGGCCGGCGAGTCGCTGCCGGCGCCGATCTGGCACGCCTGGAAGGAGCGGACGGGCCTGGACATCATCGACGGCATCGGGTCGACCGAGAACTACCACATCTTCTTGTCCAACCGCCCGGGCGACATCCGGCCGGGGTCGAGCGGCAAGCCGTTCGACGGCTACGGGCTCCGCATCGTCGACGAGGGCGGCGACGACGTGCCGCCGGGCGAGGTCGGCAACCTCCTGGTGCGCGGCGAGACGGCCTCGCTGGCCTACCTGCACCAGTACGCGCGCAGCCAGCAGACCTTCCTCGGCGAGTGGCTCAACACCGGCGACAAGTACCGCGTCGACGCCGACGGCTACTACTGGCACTGCGGGCGGTCCGACGACATGCTCAAGGTCGGCGGCATCTGGGTGTCGCCCGTCGAGGTCGAGAGCGCGCTGCTCGGGCACGAGGCCGTGTTGGAGTGCGCGGTCATCGGGCAGGCCGACGAGCGCGACCTCGTCAAGCCCAAGGCGTTCGTCGTGGTGCGCGAAGGCTTCGAGGCCGGCGAGGCGCTCGAACGCGCGCTGATCGCGCATTGCCGCGACCACATGGCCGAGTACAAGCGGCCCCGGTGGATCGTGTTCGTGCCGGGGCTGCCCAAGACGGCAACCGGCAAGATCCAGCGTTTCCGGCTGCGCAACCTCGGCTAATCGGCACGGCCGCTGGCGCGGTCCCGGAGACCGGCGGCCTGCCCGGAACGACCGGCACGGCCGGCACGGCCGCTGCCGGAGACCGGCGGCCTGCCCGGAACGACCGGCACGGCCGGCACGGCCGCTGGCGCGGTCCCGGAGACCGGCGGCCTGCCCGGAACGGCCGGCACGGCCGCTGGCGCGGTCCCGGAGACCGGCGGCCGTGCCGGTCGACCTACCCGTCCGCCTCGGTGCTCCCCGCCAGCCCCGCCCACGCGTCCATCAGCAGCAGCACGTCGTCCTCGCGGGCCGGGCTCTCGACGATGACGAGGCCGCGCGCGCCGCGGGCGTGCAGCGACGCCAGGAAGCCGCGGTAGTCCAGGTCGGCCTCGCCGAACGGCAGGTGCTTCTTCTCGCCCTCCGGCCCGTAGGCGATGCCCGAGATGTGCACGTGCACGTCGTCGAGCGCCGCCGGCCCCAGCGCGCCCACCACCGTGTCCCACAGCGCGTCGAACGCCGCCGGCGCGTTCCAGCCGCCCGTCCGGGCGTGCAGGTGGGCGATGTCGATGCACGGCGCCGTGCCCGAAACGCGGCGGCACAGGGCCAGGACCTCGTCGAGGTCCCCGAACTGGCTGCGCCGCCCCATGACCTCCGGCCGCAGCACGACGTCGCGCCCCACCACCACGCCCAGCGAAGCCAGCCGCGCCGACGCCTCCGCCAGCCCGTCCGCGACCCGGTTCAGCACCTCCGCCGGCGCGTCGGCGTGGTACCACGCCAGGTGCAGCACCACGTTCCGGGCGCCCGCCCACGCCGCCGCCTGTCCGGCGCGCACGATGCGCGCGATGCTGTCCGCGCGCTTGTCGGGCTCCGCGCTGTTGAGGTTGATGTAGTACGGCGCGTGCACCGACAGCGCCACGTCGTGGGCCGCCGCCGCGGCCCGCACGCGCCGGCCCGCCGCCTCGGTCAGCGTGACGCTGTGGACCCAGGCCATCTCCAGGGCGTCGATGCCGAGCGCGCGGCAGCGCGCCACCGCGTGGTGGCTCCCGCTGCGCAGCGTGCTCGCCGGCGCGCCGCTGATGCCGATGCGCAGGCCGGGTTCAGCCGCCACCCTTCAGCGTCGCCACCAACAGGTCGCGGTTGAGCCGGGCGATCACCCCCATGTCGATCTTGGCCGGGCACACCCCCGCGCACTCCCCGTGGTTGGTGCAGCCGCCGAAGCCCTCCTCGTCCATCCGTTCGACCATCCGCACCACCCGCGCGTAGCGCTCGGGCTGCCCCTGTGGCAGGTGCGAGAGGTGGCTGACCTTGGCCGCCGTGAACAGCATCGCCGAGCCGTTGGGGCAGGCCGCCGCGCACGCGCCGCAGCCGATGCACACCGCCGCGTCGAAGGCCGCGTCGGCGTCGGGCTTGGGGATCAGCGTGCCGTTGGCGTCCGGCGCGCTGCCGGTGCCCGCGCTGACGTAGCCGCCGGCGGCGATGATCCGGTCGAGCGCGCCGCGGTCGACCACGAGGTCCTTGACCACCGGGAACGCCCGCACCCGCCACGGCTCGACCGTGATGGTGTCGCCGTCGCGGAAGTTGCGCATGTAGAGCTGGCACGTGGTGCACTGGCGCGGCCCGTGCGCCAGGCCGTCGATGACCAGGCCGCACATGCCGCAGATGCCCTCGCGGCAGTCGTGGTCGAAGGCGATGGGGTCGCCGCCGGCGAGGATGATGCCCTCGTTGACGATGTCGAGCATCTCGAGGAACGACATGTCGGCCTCGATGTCGCGCGCCGCGTACGTCTCGAAGCGGCCGGGCGCCTGCGGCCCCTCTTGCCGCCAGACCTTGAGCGTCAGGTTCATGTCGCGCGTTCCCCTACTTGTAGCTGCGCACGGCGAGCGGGACGTTCTCGAACACCAGCGGCTCCTTGAGCAGCACCGGCGGCCCGTCGGCGTTGTGGCGCCAGGCCGCGACGTAGCTGAAGTGCGCGTCGTCGCGCAGCGCCTCGCCCTCCGGCGTCTGGCTCTCTTCGCGGAAGTGGCCGCCACAGCTCTCGGTGCGGTGCAGCGCATCGGTGACGATGAGCTCGGCCAGCTCGAGGAAGTCGGCGACGCGTCCGGCCTTCTCGAGCTCCTGGTTGAGCTCGCCGCCTTCGCCCGGCACGCGGACGTCGCGCCAGAACGCCTCGCGCAGCTCCGGGATTCGCGCCAGCGCCTCGCGCAGCCCGGCGTCGTGGCGCGCCATGCCGCAGTGGTCCCACATCAGCTTGCCGAGGTCGCGGTGGAACGCGCTCACCGTTCGCGAGCCGTGGATCCCGAGCAGCCGGCGCGCGCGGTCCTCGACCTCGGCCGTCGCCGTCCGGAAGGCCGGGTGGTCGGTGCTGAGCGGCACGGACCCTGCGCGCGCCAGGTAGTCCGGCACCGTCGCGGGCAGGACGAAGTAGCCGTCCGCCAGCCCCTGCATCAGGGCGCTGGCCCCCAGCCGGTTGGCGCCGTGGTCCGAGAAGTTCGCCTCGCCGCCGACGAACAGCCCCGGCACGTTGCTCATCAGGTTGTAGTCCACCCACAGCCCGCCCATGGTGTAGTGCACGGCCGGGAAGATCCGCATCGGCACCCGGTACGGGTTCTCGCCGGTGATGTCCTCGTACATCTCCATCAGGTTGCCGTAGCGCGCGCGGATGACGTCCTCGCCCAGGCGGCGGATGGCGTCGCCGAGGTCGAGGTAGACGCCCAGGCCGCCCGGCCCGACGCCCCGGCCCTCGTCGCACACGCGCTTGGCCGCGCGCGACGCGATGTCGCGCGGCGCCAGGTTGCCGAAGCTCGGGTACATCCGCTCGAGGTAGTAGTCGCGCTCGGCCTCCGGGATGGCGCCCGGCGCCCGCGTGTCGCCGGGCTTCACCGGCACCCAGCAGCGGCCGTCGTTGCGCACCGACTCGCTCATGAGGGTCAGCTTGCTCTGGTAGTCGCCCTTGACCGGGATGCACGTCGGGTGGATCTGGACGAAGCACGGGTTGGCGAAGAGCGCGCCGCGCTTGTGCGCGCGCCACACCGCCGTGGCGTTGGCGCCGCGCGCGTAGGTCGACAGGTTGTAGACGTTGCCGTAGCCCCCCGTGCACAGCACCACCGCGTCGGCCGCGTGCGGCTCGATCGCGCCGGTGACGAGGTCGCGCGCGACCACCCCGCGCGCGACGCCGTCGACGAGCACGAGGTCGAGCATCTCGTGCCGGCCGTACATCGTCACCGCGCCGCGCTCGATCTGGCGCTCGAGGGCCTGGTAGACGCCGAGCAGGAGCTGCTGGCCGGTCTGGCCGCGGGCGTAGAACGTGCGCGCCACCTGCGCCCCGCCGAACGAGCGCGTGTCGAGCAGCCCGCCGTACTCGCGCGCGAACGGCACGCCGACGGCCACGCACTGGTCGATGATGTTGAGCGACAGCTCCGCCAGGCGGTGCACGTTGGCCTCGCGGGCGCGGAAGTCGCCGCCCTTGACGGTGTCGTAGAACAGGCGGTAGACGCTGTCGCCGTCGTTGCGGTAGTTCTTGGCGGCGTTGATGCCGCCCTGCGCCGCGATGCTGTGGGCGCGGCGCGGGCTGTCCTGGTAGCAGAAGCACTTGACGTTGTAGCCCAGCTCGCCGAGCGCCGCCGCGGCGCCCCCGCCCGCCAGCCCCGAGCCCACGACCACCACGGTGTACTTGCGCCGGTTGGCCGGGTTGAGCAGCTTCATCGCGAACCGGTGCTTCTGCCACTTCTCGTGGATCGGGCCGGGGGGCACGTGGCCGTCCGGTTGCGCGTCGGACTCGCCCCACGCCGGGGCCGCCGTCATCCGCTTGATCCGCGGTGTCTGCATCACTTCGGTCATGGTCGTCGTCACCTCCGTCGTCGCGCGCGGCGGGCGGCGTCGGCGCGCCCCCGCGACGGTCACCGGGTGGGTCCGGTCGGACCCGCCCCTCGGGCGCCCGGGCCTCAGCGCATGAAGCCGAGCAGGATCGACAGCGGCACCAGCATGAAGCCGCCGGCGATCACCAGCGCCAGCGCCTGGCCGGCCCGCCGGATCGCGCTCGAACGGTCGAACACGTCGACGCCCAGCGTCTGGAACACGCTCCACGTGCCGTGGTACAGGTGCAGCCCCAGGGCCACCATCGCCGTCAGGTAGAACGCCCCCGCCAGCGGCTCGCCGAGGCCCACCGTCAGGTTGTGGAAGACGTCGCCCTCGACGAACGCCGGGTGCACGGTTCCGGCGGTCATGTGCAGCACGTGGTAGACCACGAACATCAGGATGAACACCCCGCCCCACCACATCGACCGCGCCGGAAGGTCGGTCTGGAGGTAGCCGCGCCGCTGGTAGGCCACCGGCCGGCTGGCCCCGTTGAGGCGCTTGAGCTGGATGGCCGTGGCGACGTGCAGCACCAGCGCCACCAGCAACACCACCCGCGCGAGCCACAGCACGCCGGCGTAGCCGACGACCTCCTGCCCGAAGACGCGCAGGAAGTGCGCCCACGCGTTGATGGTGCCCAGCCCGTCGCCGGCGCCGTTGAAGAACTTGAGGTTGCCGAACATGTGGAGGACCACGTAGCCGACCCAGATCAGCCCCGTGACCGCCATGACGATCTTCTTGCCGACCGTGGTGCGATATGCCGACAGGATTGCCATTGCCTTGACCTTGTCTCGAACGTCTCGTCTTGCCGAGGGCCGCGCCCCCGGCCGTCAGCGCGACCCGGATCGGCCGTTCAACCGAGCACCCGGCGGGCCTCGGCGGCGATGGCCGCGGCGCTCAGGCCGAACTTGGCGAGGACGTCGTCGGGCTTGCCGCTCTCGGCGTAGGTGTCGTCGAGGCCGACGAAGCCCATGCGGCAGGGCGCCTCACGGGCCACGACGCGCGCCACCATGCTGCCGAGACCGCCGTTCAAGAGGTGGCTTTCCGCCGTGACGATGCCGCCGGTCTCGCGCGCCGCGGCGACGACGGCGGCGCGGTCGATCGGCTTGACCGTGTGCACGTCGAGCACCCGCGCCTCGATGCCGTCGCGCGCCAGGTCGTGGGCGGCCTCGAGCGCCGCCGCCACCATCAACCCGGTCGCGACCAGCGTGACGTCGCCGCCCTGGCGGACGGTCTCGGCGCGCCCGATCTGCAGGTCCGGGTCGGCGGGGTAGATGACCGGGACCTTGGGGCGGCCGGTGCGCATGTAGACCGGCCCGACGTGCGCGATCATCTGCCGCGTCAGCACGCGGGCGCTGGCCGCGTCGGCCGGCGACAGCACCACCATGCCGGGGACGGCGCACATCAGCGCCAGGTCCTCGATGCCCATCTGGCTCGGCCCGTCCTCGCCGAGCGAGATGCCGCAGTGGCTGCCGACGAGCTTGACGTTGGTGTGGGCGAAGCCGACGCACATCCGGATCTGGTCGAACCCGTTGCACGTCAGGAAGGCCGCGAAGCTCGACGTGACGGCGATGTGCCCGGAGAGCGCCAGCCCGGCGGCGACGCCGACCATGTTGCTCTCGGCGATGCCGACGTTGAAGAACCGCTCGGGGTAGCGGCGCCCGAACCGCTCGGTGTAGGTCGAGTTCCCGACGTCGCCGTCGACCACCACCAGCGAGGGGTACTCGGCCCCGAGCTCCGCCAGCGTGTCGCCGAACGCCGACCGGGTCGCGTCGCCGATGGGCAGCCCGATGCGCGCGCCGATGTTCATGCGCCCTCGATCTCGCGGATGGCGCGCTCGGCCTCGTCGGCCTTCAGCGGCACGCCGTGGAACTTGTTGCCGGGGTCGGCCTCGATCTGCGACACGCCGTAGCCCTTGACGGTGCGGGCGATGACGACGGCCGGCCGGCCGCGGACCGCGACGGCCGCGTCGAGCGCGGAGAAGATCGCGCCCCAGTCGTGCCCGTCGATCTCGAACGTCTCCCACCCGAAGGCGCGCCACTTGTCCGCCAGCGGCTCGAGCGGCAGCACCGCGTCGCTGGCGCCGGTCTGCTGCATGCCGTTGCGGTCGACGATGGCCACCAGGTTGTCGGTGGCGTACTTGGCGGCGGCCATGGCCGCCTCCCACACCTGCCCCTCGTCGAGCTCGCCGTCGCCCGTCAGGACGAACGTCCGGAAGGCCCGGCCCTGCACGCGCCCGGCCAGCGCCATGCCCAGGCCGAGCGACAGCCCCTGGCCGAGCGAGCCGGTGGACGCCTCGACCCACGGCAGGCGCCGCGCGTTGGGGTGGCCCTCCAGCGGGCTGCCGATGGTCCGCAGCTCCATGAGCCGCTCGGTCGGGAAGGCGCCGAGCTCGGCCAGCGCGGCGTACAGGATGGGCGCGCCGTGGCCCTTGCTGAGCACGAACCGGTCGCGGTCCGGCCAGTCCGGGCGCGCCGCGTCGTACCGCAGGACGTCGCCGAAGAACAGGGCGGCGACGAGGTGCGAGGCGCTGAGGCAGGTCGAGGGGTGGCCGCTGCCCGCGGCCGTCGTCGTGCGGATGCTCCAGACGGCGAGCCGGCGCCGGATCCCCTCGAGCGCGACCGGGTCGCGCCCGACCGTCACACCCATGCCTAGCCCTCGGCCGTCAGCGCGGCGTAGGCCGCGGCGTCGAGGAGGCCGTCGAGCTCGGCGGCATCGGCCGGGCGCACCACCACCATCCAACCCTCGCCGTAGGGGTCGGCGTTGACCAGCTCCGGGTGGTCGACGAGCTGGCCGTTGACCTCGACCACCGTGCCGGTGAGCGGGCTGTAGAGGTCGCTCGCGGCCTTGACGCTCTCGACCACGCCGAACGGCTTGCCGGCGCGGACGGTCGCGCCCGCGGCCGGCACGTCGACGTACACGACGTCGCCGAGCTGGTCCTGGGCGAAGGCGGTGATGCCCACACGCGCCAGGCCGTCGTCGGTGACGTCGAGCCACTCGTGCTCGGCGGTGTATCGCAGGTGGGTGGGTATGGTCATGGTGGACAACACTCCATCGGGGTGGTCGGCGCCGTCGGCGGCCGGCGTTTCGACCTCGGTAAGGCCCGGTCCGGCGGCCGGCGCTGGGCCCAGGCCGAAAGAATAAACCGGAACCTGGAAAAGGTAAAGGATTGCCAGGGTCGTCCCATGCTCGGACTTCAGCACTGCTTGGGCTGACAGCGTCTCCTCTCCCAGCTGTTTGGGAGTATGGTCAGGGGGCTGAGGGCGTGACACATCGCAGACGCGGGCTATTTCACAACACATATCTCCCAGGAACGGCGTCTCTGTCGACGCGCTGTGTCGCGCCCTCAGGGTCAGGGGGTGAGGGCCGGCCTCCGCGGGCCAGAATGGGACAATCCTGAAGGAAGGCCGGGGCGAACGCATGGTACATGCGGCCCCCGCTGCAAGGCTTCTGCCTGATCTCTCACCCCAGGTGAACCGCTGCCACTGGTGGCCGCCGGCGCCCAGGCCAACGGCGAGCGCCGGCCGCGGCCGACCAAGAGCGGACGGCGCCTGTACCCATGGAGCCGGGAAACGGGCGGAGCCGTCCTCCCAATCGCCGACGGGCCTGGATTGAAGCAGGTACACGGTTTGAAACGTGCCTATCGAGTGATCCGCTTGCGCACCGTGCTCTTGATTCGATCAGTCAGTCCAAAGAGGCTCAGAGCGGGTCTTAGCTTCCGAGCCCACACCATTCGTTGGTCGGCAGACACTCCTATGTACCCAAAGTCCTTGTGATTTGAAAGTAGCAGATCGAATATCATTTTGATTTGAAATGAATCCAACTCTCGATCACTCCTGTCTCGGTATTCGGCACGCCAATCGAGCGATCGCAGGGAGAAATTTAGATCATCCAATACCATCCACCCTCCAGGCCTTAGCAATCTGACCGCCAATAAAAACGCGAGTGCGTCAGTTTCCCACTCATGCGCGCCATCGAGAAAGCACAAATCAAAGATCTCATTGACTTGCCCGGTCCTTGTGTCTGTTTGCTGTGCAAGTACTTCTGCGAGCCACCAGTTGTACCCCAACTCATCGACAATAGTTTCGACGCGATCGATATTGCCGCGAACGTGATTCAATAACACATTTACGTTGACCGGGTCGTGCAGGACTCGATCGACGGTGACCAGTTGTCCGTGTCCATTGCGCTCCAGGGCCGCTGCAATGACACATGAAGTTGCACCAAATCCAGTCCCCAACTCCAAACATGAAGTGGGTTGATACTGCAGAATTAGATTGTAAATATCACGCATGTGATCCTGCGGCAGCAGAAAAATGTCACCGTCCCAGCCGGCAGGTGGAACGAAAGATCGAAGTTTTCTCATTGCGACATCAAAAGATTGATCTAGCATTGCTCACTCCTGTGTGCCCCAACTTCAGTCTATCGCGCGTCGTATGCGGATTGAGTTGATGCATATGGAGGTGTTATGGTTGCGGTGAGATAAGCTGCTGGGCTAATCGGCGAACGAGGCGTTGGTGTGGCCAAGGGTGGTGTGCACTGAACAATCACGGTGGGGATCGCGGGATTGGCAGTTGCTGTCGGCGCAGGGACACCGCCACAGCGACAGCAATTGAGGTAATATTGATTGGCATCCGTGAAGGAGTTATACACGGACGTCCACCCACCACATCCAACATAAGGGACGTTACAGCTATTCACACACCCCGATCCTCCACCCGATGTTCCTGCCAAGTCCGAGAAGATATGTCCACACACAGCGGCAGGATACACAACACCATCGTTCATCCCGGCGATCTCGCTGCCTAGAACCGTATTGTTGACTACCTCTCCGCTTCTACACTTGTTGACCACAATGCCGGCGCATGGATGGGCTCCATACACATTGTTATTGCGGACAAGAAAATTGTATGTGGTTAGGAGATAGATCCCTGTCCTTGATGATCCGACATCACAGTTCCAGGTGCCGTTATCGTGAATAACACTATTCAATATGTAGAGTCCGTCTGCTCCATCACTCCCGATTCCACTGGACGCGTTGCCGTGCGACTCATTCCAGGTTATCCAAATATAGGCTGATTTGATCGAACACACCTCAACGATCATACACCCAGCACTAAAGGACGCATTGTGATCGGGATAACAACGCGTGGAAAGATCGCTAACACCAATTCCTGTGTCGCAATTCCATTGAGAAAGATTGCCGTTCACAATATCTGTGAACTGGAATCAATGTCGATGCCTTGACCGTGATTGGCATGTGTCGTGTTGCATTCAATATTCACGCTGTTTGATGAATAGATGGCGATACCAGATCCATAGATTGTCTGGCCGCTATCTCTTGAAACGATATGATGAATCGAAATGTCTGAACTATCGGCTACAAATAGGCCTGTGCCTCTGGAATTGGAAATTCGAACACGGTCAATCTGAGCATGCGAACCTCCCACCAATACTATACCCGACGTATTAGAGCCCTGCGCGGAGTCTATTGAGAACTTCGCTAGGTGAAGGTTGGAGAAGTCGCCGAAAGCCATCGACCCATTGATGATCGTGTTGTCGCCACGCCCGAAGATCGTAACGTCGTTGATCCCTGTCAAGGCTACATTCTCAGAGTATTGCCCTTCGACAATCTCCACACATCCATAAGGAGTAATGGCATCTGCAGCCAATATCGCCTGCTCTAGCGATGCAAACGTCGAATTTGGGTGTGCTCCTGGATTATATACTTCAACATTGATGCCGAATTGACACTCCTGCGGCCATTCCGGACCTTCATATTGGCACGGTAAAGTCACGTCATCACTCACAGTGTCTAGTGAGTCACTTGACAATTCGCTGTTGTGTACTTGTGTACCGATGATAACGCTTGTCAACAAGCTGATTGCTGCCAGGTCGGTCATGTTCACATGCATGACGAGTCTTCCTAGCGTCACTTTGTTTGCGAGTGAATCAACTACTTTTGCCGGCTGGGAGTAGGATAGGTGCGAGTCAGGCCCACGGCTATCGTCACGAACTCAGTCATCTGCTGCAGTCTGTCATGCCGTGACAGAGGCAGGCCCGAGTTGGAACTCCGGGGGTGGTCGAGCCGGTGACGATGGTCAAGCCAACGATCACCAATCTTCGTCGCAAAGTAACTCCATTATTAACAGTGTACGCCACACCGGGCGAGTTGTCAAGTGTAATCAGTGTCGTCACATTCCGTTCTGGCGGATGAAGTAATCAGGCCCCCTTAGAGCCGTTCCGAACAACCATGAAGCCCGGAAAACGATGAGAGCACAGGCCACGTGAAGGAAGGCAAGGCAGTTCGGCGAGTCCTTATTCCGGATCCCGGCGGGCAGGGATGCGCCGGAACCGATTCATCCAGCTGACTGTGCTCGACAACCTAGCGCGGCGCCCTGAGAAGCCCGTTTCCTGGAGGATCCCCTTGGCCTCCTCACCCGCGCAAGGCCGCTCGCGCTGGCCACCGCTCCTCCGCTGCGGCATACTTGCGCCCGGCCCGCAGGCTGCAAGCGGGCGGGCCGGATCGCGGAGGGAACCGATAGCCATGAGACGGGAACGCTTGCCCGAGGTCGACGCACCGCGCTTCGGCCCGCTGGCGCCCGGCGAAGCGGCCGATGCCTTGCGCCTGACCCGCGCCGAGGTGAGCCAGCTCCAGGACGCCGTCCGCACGCTGCGCGCACGGCTCGAGGCCGACCATGCGGCCGCCGCCGCGCGCGAGGCCGCCGTCGAGGCGGCCGGCGCCCGGGCCTTGGCCGAGGCCCGCGCCACCATCGCCGAGCTGCGCGCGGCGCTCGAGGCGGAGCGCCGCACGGCCGAGCGCGAGCTCCACCGATGGCAGGTGGCGGCCGCCGGCGAGGCGGCCGAGCTCCGGGACACCGTGGCCGCCCTGCGCCAGACGCTGGAGGCTCAGCGCGCCGAGGACGCCGCCCGCCACGCGGCCGCGATCGCCGCCGCCGCACGCGACGCCCAGCACCATCAGGCGCAGATCCGCGCCCTGCGGCGCCAGCTCGAAGCCCAGGCGTCCGCCCACGAAGCGGCCATCGGCGCGCAGTCGCGGGCGCATGCGCACGCCGTCCGCGAGCTCGAGGCGACCGTGCGCGCGCTGCGCGAGCGCCTCGAGGCGCTTGACCCCGGGAGCGGCCGATGACCGCGCGCGCCGGCATCCAGGACTTCCTGCTGCGCGTCCACGCCGACCTGGCGGCCGCCGAGGGGCTCGACGCCCAGCTCGCCGCCTTCATCGACGTGGTGACACAGCTCGTCGACGCCGAGCGGGCGTCGCTCTTCCTGCACGACCCGCGGACCGACGAGCTCTACGCCCGCGTCGCCACGGGGGTCGGGCCCGACGAGATCCGGATCCTCGCCACCCAGGGCGTGGCCGGCGACGTGTTCACCACCGGCCGCCCGGTGCGGATCGACGACGTCAGCACCGACCCGCGGTTCCACCCGCGCATCGACGCCCAGGTCGGCTACACCACGCGCTCGCTGTTGTGCGTGCCGCTCCGGACGGTCGACGGCACCGTCATCGGCGTGGCCGAGGCGCTGAACAAGCACAGCGGTGCGTTCACCGCAGAGGACCAGTCCGACCTCGAGGCGGTGACGGCCCAGGCGGCGCTGGCCCTGCGCAACACGCTGCGCATGGAAGACGCCCTGCGCTCGAGCCAGCGCGCCGCGCACTTCGTCGAGGTCGTCTCGGAGATCTCGACCGAGCTCAAGCTCGGGCCGCTGCTCCGCAAGATCATGGAGGCGGTCACGCGGCTGCTCGACGCCGAGCGGTCGACGCTCTTCCTCCACGACGAGAAGGCCGGGGAGCTGTTCACCGAGATCGGCCAGGGCCTCGGCGCCCAGACCATCCGGATCCCCAGCAACCAGGGCATCGCCGGGACGGTGTTCACCTCGGGCCAGTCGGTCAACATCCCGTACGCCTACGCCGACCTGCGCTTCAACCCCGAGATCGACAAGCAGACCGGCTTCTTCACGCGCTCGATCCTGTGCGTGCCGATGGTCAACAAGAACGGCAAGGTGATCGGCGTCACCCAGGTGCTCAACAAGCGGGGAGGGGTGTTCACCCCGAACGACGAGGCGCGCCTGCGCGCGTTCACGGCCCAGATCGCCATCGGCATCGAGAACGCCCAGCTCTTCGACGACGTCCAGCGCATGCAGCAGTACAACGACCGCATCCTGGCCAGCATGTCGAGCGCGGTGGTGACGTTCGGCGTCGAGGGCGAGGTCGTCACGTTCAACCCGGCCGCACGGCGCATCCTGCGCGTCGACGCCGCGGACGTCGTCGGGCGCCTGCTCACCGACGTGTTCGCCGGCGACAACCACTGGGTCGTCGAGAAGCTCGAGCGTGCGGTGGCCGAGGCCGCGCCCGAGAGCGCCGTCGACGCGGCGCTGGTGGCGGGCGGCGAGCGGGTCAGCGTCAACCTCACGGCGATGCCGCTCATCGGCGCCACGGGCGAGCCGCTGGGCTCGATGCTGCTCTTCGACGACATCAGCGGCGAGAAGCGCCTGCGCACCACCCTGGCCCGCTACGTCGACGCCGCCGTCGCCGACCGCCTCATCGAAGCCGACGCCGACATCCTCGGGGGCCAGAGCGGCGTGGCCACCGTGCTGTTCTCGGACGTGAAGGGCTTCACGCCGATCGCCGAGCGCCTCGGCCCGGCCCGGACGGTGGCGCTCCTGAACGACTACCTGACCCGCATGGTGGGCTGCATCGAGGACGAGGGCGGCACGCTCGACAAGTTCATGGGCGACGGGATCATGGCGGTGTTCGGCGTCCCCTACCCGCACGCCGACGACCCCGACCGCGCCGTGCGCGCGGCCGTGGCCATGCTGCGGGCCCTGCGCGCGATGAACGCCGACCGCCAGGCCGCGCACGACGCGCCGCTGGCGATGCGCATCGGCATCCACACCGGCGACGTGTTCTCGGGCAACATCGGCTCGCCGCGCCGGATGGACTTCACCGTCATGGGCGACGGCGTCAACCTCGGCGCGCGGCTCGAGAGCGCCGGCCGGCAGTACGGCACGACGCTGATGATCAGCGAGGCCACGCGGCGCGCGCTGCGCGGGACGTACCGGATGCGCGAGGTCGACCGGGTGGTGGTCAAGGGCAAGACCGAGGCCGTGTCGATCTTCGAGATCCTCGAGCACCACGACGATACGACCTTCCCCGGCATGATCGACGCGCTCGAGGCCCACCGCGACGGGCTGGCGCTGTACCGCCAGGGACGCTGGCGCGACGCCGTGGCCGCCTTCGAGAAGGCGCTCGCCATCCGCCCGGACGACGGGCTGGTGCGGATGTACATCGACCGCTGCCGCGAGCTCGAGGCCCACCCCCCGGCCGGCGCCTGGGACGGGGTGTGGCACCTGACCGAGAAGTAGGCGCCCGCGCGCGGCCGGTGGATTCGGCGACGGCGTATCCTGAGGCGTGCTGGTGCGTTATACTGACTGGCGGATGACCGCCGATTCGATTTGGGGGAGGTTGGCGATGAGCGGATGGCGACGGCGTTTGGTGCGTGGGGCGGCTGTCACGGGGTTGGCCGCCGGATTGACGGCCGTGGCAGGGCCGGTCCAACGCCATGCGGGGGCCCAGCCGGCCCAGCCGCAGGTGGGGTGGGTCGACGGCCGAACCGACGTGTGGGTGCAGAACCTCGACCCCAACCAGCCGGCAACGGTCCGGGTCGACTATTATCCCATGGCCGGCGTCCCGCCGCTGACGGCGCCCGAGGAGATGCTCCAGCCGGTCATGCTCCTCTGGCCCGGCCAGTCGTCGGTGTTCCGCTACCGCTCGCCCCGCCCACCGACCGACCCCGGCACGCCCGGCCTGCCGTTCGGCGAGCTCGGACAGTACGCGGTCATCGTCAACTCGATCCGCCGCGTGGCCACGCTCAACCACACCGTCGAGCCCTTCACCGGCGCCGCCGTGATGTACACCAACGTCGACGTGGCGCCCGAGATCGTCGTGCCGCTGATGACCCGCAGCTTCTCGCGGCCGGCCGACATGACGTCGATCGTCTCCATCCAGAGCACCGAGACCAACCCGATGACGACGGTCGAGGCCACGGTCTACTCCAAGACGTACTTCCAGGAGCCGATCAGCGGTCAGTACGACCCGCCTCGGCTCAACGCCCCGGTGTCGCGGACGCTCTCGGCCGTCAACACCGGCGGCTCGTGGATGACCGACCTGTCGACCTGGGACGAGTTCACCCCGTTCGAGCGCACGCCGCCCAACCGCGTGCTCGTCGGCACGGTGGGTTGGATGCGCCTCCGCACGCCGAACGCCGCCACGCGCGTGGGCGCCGAGGCATTCTCCAACCTGCGGTCGATCAACACCGCGGTCAGCGGCTACGCCGGCGTGCCGGTGGGCCTCAAGACCATGCGCTACTACCTGCCGCTCTTCCGCGGGCTCTTCGACGGCATCACGGGCCTCTCGATCGTCAACCCCGACGCGACGCGCACGGCCCGCGTGCGCCTCACCTACTTCGGCTCCGACCTCCCCGGCCACGGCTGCCCCGGGCAGGCGCCGACGACGCACATCGCCCCGGACGGCAGCGACACGATCCCCGTCCCGCCCAACGAAAACGTCGTGCTGTACCAGCTCCCGGGCAACGCGGTGGCGCCGGCCAACGTCGGGCGCTTCCCGCTGCCGGCCAACTGCTTCGGCTCGGCCATGCTCGAGGTGACGGAGGGCGACGGCGTGGTGGCGATGATGCACGACGTCCGCGTCGAGCGCGGCCCGGGCGGCGTCAACGTCGTGCGATCGGCCAGCGGCTACATGCCCGTGCGGCAGGAGGACGCCGCCCGCCGCACGGCCGTGCCGGTGGTGCGCCACGACAGCACGCGCGTGCCGGGCGCGCGCGTCCCGCGCGTGGCGACCGGCATCCAGGTGATGAACGTCGACCCCGCCAACCGGCCGGCCAACGTCCAGATCACCTTCCTCGACCTCGGCGGGAACCGCATCGACGCGGCCGCATCGGCGCGGGTCGTCGGGTGGCGGCGGGCCCACACGTGGTGGACGGGCGCGGTGCCGGGCATCAGCGACCGCGCGCCCGGGCTCTTCGAGGGCTCGGCGGTCATCGAGAGCGACGTGCCGGTGGCCGTGGTCGTGTCGATCGCGACCGTGCAGGCCGACAGCGTGACGTACAACGGGTTCGGGGCGGAGTGAAGCCGGATCGTACCTGTTTGGCCCGGGTCGGCGACGTTGGACCGGGCCGAGCAGATGCGCACATGACGCCCCGGCTATCGACGATGACCCGGACCCGGTAGGGGCAGGTTTGAAACCTGCCCTCCATGCGTTCGGCAGGGGGATGACGCGCGGCTGAACAGGTTCGTCGGATCTCCCTACCGCCGCCGCCCCAGATGCCGCAGCCGGTCCACCACCGTCTGGTGCCGATCGAGCATGGCCATCACGTCCTTGGCGGACGGCTTGGCCCAGTTCGGCGCCGGCACGTCGTAGTCGAAGCCCTCGACCACGGCCCGCGTCAGGGTGCGGCCAAGCGCGGCCTCGAAGCGCGACACCATGGTCTCGTCGCCGAGCGTGACGAACGTGTAGGCCTTGCCCTCGGCCTCGGCGCGCGCCGTCCGCCCGATGCGGTGGACGTACTCGTCGACCGTTTGCGGGACGTCGTAGTTGACGACGTGCGAGATGTCGTCGATGTCGAGCCCGCGCGCGGCCACGTTGGTGGCGACGAGCACGCGCGACTGGCCGCTGCGGAGCTGCTGCAGCGCCCGCTCGCGGTCGACCTGGCGGCGGTCGCCGTGCATGAGGGCCACGGGGATCCCGCTCTGGCGGAGCTGCCGGGCCAGGATGTCGGCGTCGACCTTGCGCTCGGTGAAGACCAGGACGCTGGTCATCGACGGGTCGGTCTTGAGCAGGTGGGCCAGGAGCGCCGGCTTGAGGTGCTTGCCGACCGGGTAGAGCACCTGCTCGATCTGCTCGGGCGGCCGGCGCCGGGCGATCTCGATGACCTGCGGCTCGCGCTGGAACTCCATCGAGAGCGACTGGATCTCGGGCGGCATGGTGGCGGTGAAGAGCGACGTCTGGCGGTCGCGCGACAGGTTGCGGATCAGCGTGCGGACGTCCGGCAGGAAGCCCATGTCGAGCATCCGGTCGGCCTCGTCCATCACCAGCACCTCGACGCCGCCCAGCACGGCGTTGCCGCGCCGGATGTGGTCGAGCATGCGGCCCGGCGTGGCCACGACCACGTCGGCGGCGTGCTGCAGCGCCCGGATCTGCGGGCCCATGCCGACGCCGCCGTAGATCGTGGCGACGCGCAGGTCGCTGAAGCGCGCCAGCCGCTCGGTCTCCTGCGCCACCTGCACCGCCAGCTCGCGCGTCGGCACGAGCACCAGCATGCGGGGCCGGTGGCGCGGGTCGGGCGACTGCAGCAGGCGCTGGAGGCCGGGCACGACGAACGCCAGGGTCTTGCCGGTGCCGGTCTGCGCCAGGCCGATGACGTCGCGGCCGGCCAGCCCGGCGGGCACGGCCTCGGCCTGGATCGGGGTGGGCTTCTCGAAGCCCAGGGCGGCGATGGCCTTGCCGAGACGCGCATCGAGGCCGAGGAACGCGAACCCCTCGGGCGTCTCGAGGGCGTCGAGGGCCCCGGGGCGGTCGAGGTCGTCGTCGGTCGCGGCGTCCGCGCGCGGTGCCGGCTCCCAGCCCCGGGCCGCCCCGGCGTCATCCCAGCCTTCGTCGGCGTCGCGGTCGTCGACGTCGTCGCCGAATCGGTACACGACGTCGCCGTCGGCGCCAGAGGCTTCCGGCCCGCCGTCGCCGCCGCGGCGCCGGCGGCGGCCGCCGCGGCGCCGCCGCCGCG
>QEVT01000057.1 GCA_003576755.1 bacterium
GATGGCCCGTGCCGTGGTGGCGCCGAAGCCGGCGTCGCCCGCCGCGGCCGTCGCGCGCCCCACCACGGGGGGGCGCCCGGCGCGGGCGACCGACGTGGATCCCGCCGCGGCAGCCGAACCCGTGACGGTTGCCGGGGCACCGGCCGGCGGGGGCGCCAGCACGTCGACGCCCCATGCCGCCGTCGACACCGCGCCCAAGACGACGACCGTGGCCACCAGGGGGCTCCACCACGGGCGCCCGGTCCATGCTTCGCGGCCGGCCGGGCCGCCGGCCCCGGCGGAGGCCGGGACGGCGAGCAGCCGGGCCTCGAGGCCCGCCGGCGGCTCGACGCACGGCAAGCCCTTGAGGTAGGCGCGCACCCGTTGCTCGTCGCACCAGGCTTGCCGGCACGCATCGCACGCCCGGAGGTGCTCGTCGATCATCCGGCGTTCGGCGCGGTCGAGCTCGCCGTACACGCCGACCAAGCGGCTGACGCGGAGGTGGGTGTTCACTGCCGGCCGTCCAGCACCTTGGCGAGGGCCTCGCGGGCCCGCTGGCGCCGTTTGCGCGCCGTCTCGGGCGAGATGCCGAGCACCTCGCCGACCTCGGGCGCCGACAGGTCGAAGAACTCGAACAGCAACAGCACCACACGGTGGTGCGACGACACCCGGAGGAGCGCACCGCCGACCTCGACCCGCCCGAGGCGGGCGTCCTCGCTCGCGGTCGGCGCCGCCAGCGTGGCCGGGAGCCCCATCGCCACCCGGGGGCGCCTGCGCCGTCGCCGCAGCTCGTCGGTGGCGACGTTGGTGGCGATGCGGTACAGCCATGCGCGGTGGTTGGCCCCGGCGTCGAGCTTGGGCAACCCGCGGTAGGCCCGGAGGTAGGCCTCTTGCGTGAGGTCCTCGGCCAGGCCGGTGTCGCCGACGATCCGGTAGACGTAGTTGTAGATCCGGCGGTGGTAGTCGCGCACGAGGCCCAGGAAGAGCGTCTCGACCGCGGCGTCACCGACCGCGCCGACGCGGCCCAGGCCGTGGGTCGACTCGTGGGGGTATGCCATCGTCGTCATCGCCCATGTTCAACGTACTACGGTGCCCAGGCGTGACCGGTTCAGCCCGGCATGCGGCGTGCGCCCGGCAAAATGAACCCTCGCGCCCGGCGCGCCGTTGGAGACGACGATCGCGCGCGGGACAGCGCTTGCCGCCGGCAGACCCCGAGGCTAGACTCATGCACCGAACCGATGCGGAGCCACGCACCATGACCCTCCACCGCCGGACGGACGGATCGGATGCCGACGACGCCACCCTGGTGGCGCGCGTGGTCGGCGGCGATCGGGACGCGTTCGAGACGCTTTACGAGCGCCACCACTTGCCGTTGTTCCGGACCGCCCTGGCCATCACCCGCGATCGCGCCATCGCGGAGGAGCTGCTTCAGGAAGCGTTCCTGAAGGCTTATCGCCACGTCGCACGGGTGAGCCTCGACCCCGGCGCCAGCCTCAAGCCGTGGCTGCACCGCATCATCATCAACTTGGCCTACGACTGGTCCGCGCGGCGGCGGGCGCGCGCCGAGCCGGCCGACGCTCCGGTGGAGCGGCTGGCCGCGCGGACGCTTTCGCCCGAACGGCAGGTGGAGCAGCGTGCCCTCGCGCAAGTTGTCGACGAGGCCGTCGCCGATCTGCCCTTCAAGCAGCGGGTCGTGGTCATCTTGTTCTATCTGCAGGACATGGATCTCGTCGAGATCGCCGACACCCTGAACCTGCCGCCTGGGACGGTCAAGTCCCGGCTCTACTACGGCCGTGCGCGCTTGCGCGCGCGGCTCGAGTCCGACGTGCGTCTGCCGGTGAGCTTGGAGGTGGCGCATGCCACGCCCCATGCCCGCTGACCCGCACGCCTGGCGCCACGACCGGCTGGGAACCCGCGTGCGCGCCGGCCTGGCCACCCCGGCGCGCCGTGCGGCGCCATCGCCGGAGGTCTGGCGGCGGATTGCGAGCGGGATCGAGCCGCGGCGGCCGCCGCGCCGCCGGCGCTGGCTGGCCTGGCTGGGGCCGGCCGATGCCGACCCCGTGCCCGGTGCGGGGCGGTTGTGCGGCTTGCTCGGCAGCGGCAACACGGCGATCCTCGGCGCCGGGCTCGTGCTCGGCCTGGTCGCCTTCGGCAACCTGACGACGCTCGCCGCGCGGCAGGCCGGCCCGCGATGCCTCGACGCCGCGTCCGCCCTGTGCGTGTGGGACGAGATGTCCCCGCCCGAGCTCGCCATCCAGCCGGTCGTGCAGGCCGATGCGGTCATGCCGCCCAAGCCCCACGACTCGCTGTTCCGTGTGCCGCAGATCCGGCTCGTCGACCGCGTCGCCCGATGGCGGCGGCTGTCGGGGGGCCGCGAGGCCTACAACCGGCACGAGTGGCTGGTGCCCCCGCCGCTGCCCTCCAACGGCACCGTGGCCGTTCCCCCGCTCGCCGTGGCGCTGCATTGACCGCGTCCGCGCGCCCCGTCCGCGCGCCTCGCCCTTCCCGCGGGCCCGCTGCGTGAGCCGCCGGATCGTGGCCCTGGTGGGCATCGGGTGCCTCGCCATGGTCGCGCTGACGTGCTTCGGCGCGCTGGTGGGCGACTGGGTGCTCACACGCTGGCAGGCGCGCCAGAGCCCCGCGGCCATCGGCACGCCGGCCGCCCCGGCCGCCGGGGTCGTCGCCGGGCCCACGACGCCCGGCGGCGTGTCCGCTCCGGGTCCGCGCGACGGCGGCATCTTCGTGCTGCCCGGCGGCGAGCCCTCGACGCTCGACCCGGCGCTCGTGGGCGACGTGGTCTCCGCGAACTACATCTACGAGATCTACAGCGGGCTCGTCACGCTGTCGCCCGACCTCGAGGTCGTGCCCGATCTGGCCGAGCGCTGGTCGATCAGCCCCGACGGCAAGGTCTACACGTTCACGCTGCGCGCCGGCATCGTGTTCCACGACGGCCGGCCCCTGGCGGCCGAGGACGTCGCGTTCGCCATCGAGCGCGCGTGCGACCCCGCCACCGGGTCGCGCGTGGCCGAGACGTACCTCGGCGACATCGTGGGCTGCGGCGACAAGCTCGCCGGCGCGGCGACCCGAGTGGCGGGGCTGGCCACGCCCGACGCGCGCACGATCGGCATCACCATCGACGCCCCCAAGGCCTACTTTCTCAGCAAGCTGACCTACCCGACGTCGTTCGTCGTCGATCCCGACCAGGTGGCGAGCGATCCGGAGTGGCAGACGCGCCCCAACGCCACCGGCCCGTTCCGACTCGCGGCCTACGTGCCCGAGGGCCGGGTGGAGCTGGTGCGGCATGCCGCGTACCACGGCGCCGTGGCGCACCTCGAGCGGGTGCTGTTCGACCTGCGCCCGGTCTCGTCGCTCACGATGTACGAGAACGGCGAGATCGACGCCGCCCCGGTGGGCGTGGGCGACCTCGACCGCGTCCGCGACCCGCTCAACCCGCTCTCGGCCGAGGTCGTCGAGGGGCCGGGCGACCTCGGGCTGAGCTATCTGGGCTTCAACACGCGCGTCGCTCCGTTCGACGACGTCCACGTCCGCCGCGCGTTCAACCTGGCGCTCGACAAGCGCACGTTGGCCGAGGTGGTGCTGCGCGGCGCGGTCGAGCCCGTCGACACCATCCTGCCCCCCGGGATGCCCGGGCACACGCCTGGGCTGGGCACGCTGGCGTTCGACGCGGCGCGGGCGCGGGCCGAGCTGGCGCGGTCGCGGTACGGCGGCCCGCGCGCGCTGCCCCCGATCACGCTGCAGACCAGCGGCGAGGGCGGGGGCGACCCGATCAGCGAGGCCGTGGCCGACATGATCGGCGAGACGCTCGGCATCGCCATCGCCGTCGAGCAGACCCCGTGGGAGACGTTCCAGGTCGAGGTCGACCGCGGAGCCTATCCGCTGTTCACGCTGGGCTGGTCGGCCGACTACGCCGACCCGCAGGACTTCCTCGACGTCCTCTTCCACAGCCAGAGCCCGCTCAACCACACCGGCTATGCCGACGCCGAAGTCGACGGCTGGCTCGAGGCGGCCCGCGTCGAACGCGACGAGGCGGCGCGCTTCGCGCTGTACCGCCAGGCCGAACGGCGGATCCTCGACGATGCCGCCTGGCTCCCGCTCTACCACGGGGTCGAGACGTGGCTGGTGGCGCCCTACGTCCACGGCTTCGCGCTGCCTCCCATCGTCGTCCCGCGGATGGCCGCCGTGTGGCTCGACGGGCCGGCCGCGGCGACGCCGTAGCCCGGCTTTGAACCCGGGCGCGAACCGCGCCGTTAATAGCGGCCAAGACCGTCGGGCCTTTCGCGTGGCCGGCCCAAACGGTTGACATCCGTTTCGGCCTTGGGTTACAATGCCGTGAATTCGTCGCCGCGCACGCTGACGACGGATGGCCTTGAACGCAAGGTCGTCGGGCGGTGGTGGCGTTCCCCCCCGGGTCCCGTTCCACCGTTCACCCACGGCCACAGCTCGTTCCTGATGGAGGAGAACCACACCATGAAGCGATTGCTGATGTTGGTGGGCCTGTCGAGCACGCTGGTGCTGTCGGCGGCCGCATGCCAGCAGCCCTCGGGCACCGGGCCCGAGGAAGCGGCGCCCACCGAGGAGGGCGCCCCGGCCGAGGAGGCCACCCCCGCCGAAGAGGCCGCACCTACCGAGGCGACGATGACCGACGGCGCGGCCGACCCGATGGCGTTCGACCCCGCCAGCAAGGGCGGCACGCTGATCATCGGCCAGGAGCAGGAGCCCGACACGCTGTACCGCCTGGGCGGCTCGATGCTCGCGGCCAGCCACATCCTGAACTCGATCTACGACGGCCCGATCGAGGGCATGGACTACGACTTCCAGGCGGTCATCCTCGAGGACCTTCCGAAGCTCGAGAACGGCGGCGCCACCCTCGAGATGGTCACCGTCGAGGCCGGCCAGCAGTACGTCGACCCCGAGACCCAGGAAGTGGTCACCGCCACCCAGCAGGTGGCCGACCTCGGCCAGCTGACCGTCACCTTCAAGATGGTCGACGGGCTGACGTGGGACGACGGCACGCCGGTGACGGCCGACGACTCGGTGTTCGCCGAGGACTTGAGCTGCAACCCGCTGACGCCGACCAGCAAGTTCACGTGCGACCGCACGGCGAGCTACACCAAGATCGACGACAAGACGGTCGAGTGGAAGGGCCTGCCGGGCTTCACCGACCAGACGTACTACACCAACTTCTACGCGCCGCTGCCGCGCCATCAGAAGGGCGCCGACGGCACGGCGATGTCGGAGATGGCGGCCGACGCCATCCTCAAGGACGAGACCTTCACCCGCAAGCCGATGTCGTACGGGCCGTTCAAGATCACCGAGTGGACCTCCGGCGAGAAGATCGTGCTCGAGAAGAACGAGCACTACTGGCGCGCGAGCGAGGGCCTGCCGTTCCTCGACTCGGTCGTGCATCGGTTCATCCCCGAGTCGAACACGCTGCTGCAGTCGCTCAAGGCCGGCGAGATCGACGTCGCGCTCGGCCTGACGCTCGAGCAGTACGACGGGCTCACCGAGGCCGAGGCCGCCGGCGAGGTCAAGGCCTACACCATCGTCGGCACGTCGTGGGAGCACATCGACTTCAACCTCAACCCGACCGACGACCGCGTCCCGGTCGCCGCGTGCGCCGAGGTCCGCAAGGCCATCGCCCACGGCACCGACCGCCAGAACATGGTCGACACGATCCAGAAGGGCAAGACCCAGGTCCAGCACACGTTCATCCCGGAGGATCACTGGGCCTTCCCGCCGGAGGGCGTGGTCACCGTGTACGACTACGATCCCGAGGCGGCCAAGACGATGCTCGAGACGCTCGGCTTCACCGACGGCGACGGCGATGGCATCCGCGAGGCGTCCAAGGACATCACGTGCACCATCACCACCGACGTCAACGGCACCACCAAGGACCAGACGATCCCGGCGGGCACGGCCCTCGAGCTGACGTTGAACACCACCGAGGGCAACGCCCTGCGCGAGCAGAGCACGCTGCTCTTCCAGCAGAACATGAAGGACATCGGCATCCAGGTCAACCTCGAGTACCTGGCCGCGGCCGTCTACTTCGAGGACGGCCCCGAGGGCCCGCTGTTCGGCCGCCGGTTCGACCTCGGGCAGTTCGGCTGGCTGACGGGCGTGCAGCCGCCGGTGGGCCTGTACTACTGCAGCGAGATCCCGAGCGAGGAGAACGCCTGGGCCGGCCAGAACGAGACCGGCTGGTGCGACCCCGAGTACGACCAGACGGCCAAGCGCGCCGACACGACGCTCAAGCGCGACGAGGCGCTGCCGCTGTACCACGAGGCCCAGCGCATCTTCTCGGAGAGCGTGCCGGTGCTGCCGCTGTTCGCGCGCGTCAAGGTCTTCGGCACGCGGCCCGAGGTCGTCAACTTCAAGCCCAACCCGACGATCAACAGCGAGACGTGGAACGTCGAGGCCTGGGGCTTCGCCGAGGGCGCCGCGACCGCGCCGTGACCCGTGGCGGGCGTCCTGCCCGCGCACCGATGTGATTGCTGCCGAGGGGCCGGGCCGGCCGATGTGCGGTCGGTTCGGCCCCGAGGCTTTCCAGGGCCCTTCGGCCGCACGCCGAGGTCCGGGATCCCGGCCGCGTGACCTGGCACAGGAGTCGAGCCATGACCGCATATCTGATCCGCCGCGTCATCCAGATGGTGATCGTGCTCTTGGTCACCTCGATGGCCATCTACGCCCTCCTGGCGATGGCGCCGGGTGGCCCGTTCTCGGGGTTGCGCCAGCTGGCCGGGGCCAAGGAGCGGGTCAGCGAGGCGCAGATCAAGGAGATGGAGAAGTTCCTCGGCCTCCACCTGCCGGTGCAGATGCAATACGTGGCGTGGCTCACCGGCGACGACTGGATGGGGGTCGTCAACCCCGACTGGGCCGGCGAGCGCAAGGGCGTGCTGCGCGGCGACTTCGGCCGCTCGTTCAAGCAGAACCGGCCGGTCGTCGAGATCATCCGCGAACGCCTGCTCAACACCGTGCTGCTGATGGCGGCCTCGGCCATCGTGTCGCTGGTCGTCGCCGTGCCGATCGGCATCTACTCGGCCGTGCGGCAGTACTCGCGCCTGGACTACACGTTCACCATGGGGACGTTCTTCGGCATCGCCATCCCGTCGTTCTGGTTCGGCTTGATGGTGATCATCATCTTCGGGCAGATGTTCAAGGGCTGGGGCCTGCCGTACCTGCCGACCGGGGGCACCGCCAGCGTGCGGCCGCCCGCGCCCGGCAGCTTCTTGTACATGGTCGGCGCGGCGCCCGGCACGTGGTTGGACCGCGCCGTGCACCTGATCCTGCCCACGATGGTGCTCAGCCTGCGCTCGATGGCGGGCTGGGGGCGCTTCGTCCGCTCGAGCATGCTCGAGGTGCTGCGGCAGGACTACGTGCGCACGGCGCGGGCCAAGGGGCTGACGGAACGGGTGGTCATCGTCAAGCACGCCCTGCGCAACGCCCTGATCCCTTTGGTCACGATCATCACCTTCGAGCTGCCGATCCTGTTCGGCGGCGCCATCCTGATCGAGACGGTGTTCGCCTGGCCGGGCATGGGCCGGATGTACGTACAGGCCTTGACGGGCTTCGACTACCCGGTGGCCCAGGCCTTCCTGGTGATCACGGCGGTCCTCACGGTGACCGCAACGTTGCTCACCGACATCTTGTACACCGTCGTCGACCCCCGCATCCGGTTCAGTTGAACGCGGTTCGCGAAGAAGGATACCTGAAATGGCAGTCGCAGAGCTGACGTTTGGGGCGGAAGACCTCGCTCGGCCCGAGGATCAATCGCAGCTGCAGGTGGTGTGGGGCCGCTTTCGGCGCCACAAGCTCGCCGTCGCGGGGCTCGGCATCGTCATCATGCTGTTCACGCTCGCGTTCATCGGCCCCAGCGTGTCGCCGTACGACTCGACGACGATCCCCACGGGCGCCGACTTCGCCAAGGCGCGCTACCTGTCCCCGCTGTCGAGCTGGGTCGACAGCGAGGGCGAGTCGCACTTCCACGTGCTCGGCACCGACAAGACCGGACGCGACTACCTCACCCGCCTGATGGAGGGGGGGCGCGTGTCGCTGTCGCTCGCGCTGGTCGTGACGCTCCTGTCGTCGGCCATCGGCATCGTCGTCGGCAGCTTCAGCGCCTACTACGGCGGATGGATCGACAGCTTCATCATGCGCGTGGTCGACTTCATGCTCACGCTGCCGACGCTGCCGATCTTCCTCAGCGTCTACACGATCATCCCGCAGGACTCGATCCCGGGCGGATCGATCACCGTCCTGGCGATCATCTTCATCGCGTTCGGCTGGATCGGCGACGCGCGGCTCTCCCGGGGCATGGTGCTGTCGCTGCGCAACCAGGAGTTCGCCGACGCATCGCGGGCGGTCGGGGCGTCCGACGCGCGCATCATCGCGCGCCACATGATCCCCAACGCCATCGCGCCGGTGCTCGTGTCGGCCACGCTGGCCGTCGGCGGGGTGGTGGTGGCCGAGGCGGGCCTGTCGTTCCTCGGCTTCGGCGTGCAGCCGCCCTTCCCGAGCTGGGGCAACATGGTGCTGGCGGCCCAGGCGAACATGATGAGCAAGCCCTACGAGGTGTTCTTCCCCGGCATGGCGATCTTCCTCACCAGCCTGTCGTTCAACTTCATCGGCGATGCCCTGCGCGACGCGCTGGACCCGCGGCTGAAGCTCTAATATGATTCCGATCACCACCCGCCTGCCGATGAGGAGGATCGCGATTTGATGGCCAAGCACGATGGCCGCGCGCCGATTCTGGAGATCCGCGGCCTGAAAACCTACTTCTTCACCGAGGACGGCGTCGTCAAGGCCGTGGACGGCGTGGACCTGACCGTCAGCCGTGGCGAGACCCTCGGCCTGGTCGGCGAGTCCGGCTGCGGCAAGAGCGTCACGATGTTCTCGGTCATGCGCCTCATCGGGCAGCCCGGGCGGATCGTCGAGGGCGAGGTGCGCTTCGACGGCAAGTCGATCCTCGAGCTCTCCGAGGGCGACATGCAGGACCTGCGCGGCAACCGCATGTCGATGATCTTCCAGCAGCCGCTGTCGAGCCTCAACCCGGTGTTCCGCATCGGCGATCAGATCGGCGAGGTGTTCGAGATCCACCGCGGCGTGTCGAAGGACGAGGCGCGCCGGCAAGCCGTGCGCATGCTCCAGATGGTCGGCATCCCCGACGCCGAGCGCAGCGCGATGCGGTTCCCGCACGAGATCTCGGGTGGCCAGGCGCAGCGGGTGATGATCGCCATGGCCCTGGCCAACGAGCCCGAGCTGCTCATCGCCGACGAGCCGACCACCGCGCTCGACGTCACGATCCAGGCGCAGATCCTGGACCTGATGCGCGAGCTGCGCAGCCGGTCGAACACCTCGATCATCTTCATCACGCACGACCTCGGGGTGGTCGCCGAGATGGCCGAGAACGTCGCGGTCATGTACGCCGGCCAGGTCGTCGAGTACTCCGACGTCCGCACGGTCTATGCGCAGCCGCGGATGCCCTACACCCAGGGGCTCCTGGCCTCGATCCCCGTGCTCGGCGACGTGCGCGACCGACTGGCGGTGATCCCGGGCACCGTGCCCAACCTGGTGGACCTGCCGCCCGGTTGCCGCTTCGCCAACCGATGCGTGGCGCGTGTCGAGCACGACCTCGCCATCTGCAGCCAGACCGACCCGGCGCTGCTGCCGGTGGAGGAGGGGCACCTGGCGCGCTGCTGGCTGTACCACGACCACCCGCCGACGGGCTTCAAGGCCCCGCTGGCCACCAGCCGCGCCGCCGAGGAAGCCGCCCGCCACTGGGGCATGGGCGCCAATTGAGGGGGACCTTGTGACCGTCACCACCACCACCGCGCCGGTGGGTACGCGGACCGATGCCGGCGACACCGGCGCGCTGCTCCGCGTCCAGAACCTGGTCAAGCACTTCCCGGTGCGCACCGGCGTGCTGCAGCGCATCGCGGCCTGGGTCAAGGCCGTCGACGACGTCTCGTTCGAGATCCGCGACGGCGAGACCTTCGGCCTGGTCGGCGAGTCCGGCTGCGGCAAGACCACCGTCGGGCGGACGATCCTGCGCCTGATCGAGCCCACCGGCGGTCGGGTCTACTTCAAGGGACAGGACGTCTTCGCGCTCCGCGGGCAGGACCTGAAGCGGATGCGCAAGGACATGCAGATCATCTTCCAGGACCCCTTCTCGAGCCTCGACCCGCGCATGCCGATCGGCACGAGCATCGCCGAGGGGCTCCACGTCCACGGCACGAAGGGCGCGGAGGCGGACCAGATCGTCCGCCGCGTCCTCGGGGAGGTCGGCCTGCGGCCCGACCACGCGCGGCGCTATCCCCACGAGTTCTCCGGCGGCCAGCGCCAGCGCATCGGCATCGCGCGGGCGCTCGCGCTGCGGCCCAAGCTCATCGTGTGCGACGAGCCGGTGTCGGCGCTCGACGTGTCGATCCAGTCGCAGGTGCTCAACCTGCTCAACGATCTCCAGAAGGAATACGGGCTCACGTACCTGTTCATCGCCCACAACCTCAGCGTCGTCGAGCACATCTCCAACCGCGTGGGCGTGATGTACCTCGGCAAGCTGGTCGAGGTGGCCGGGCGCGAGGAGCTGTACGCCAACCCGCTGCACCCGTACACCAAGGCGTTGATCAGCGCCATCCCCATGCCGGACCCCACGCTCAAGCGCGACCGCATCATCCTGCCCGGCGACGTGCCCAGCCCGCTCAACCCGCCGTCGGGCTGCCGCTTCCACCCGCGCTGCCCGGTCGCCATCGGGATCTGCAGCGAACAGGAGCCGTTGCTCCGCA
The DNA here is from genome assembly GCA_003576755.1 of bacterium. Classification (GTDB taxonomy): domain Bacteria; phylum Chloroflexota; class Anaerolineae; order Epilineales; family Epilineaceae; genus UCB3. The sequence continues at coordinate 10,779 of QEVT01000057.1, forward strand.
ACGTCGGCCAGGACGGGGCCGAGCACTGGGTGGCGTGCCACCTGGTGGACTGAAGGCGTCGGAACCCGGCACCGCGGTGCCCACCCGAACGAGGGCGGCCGATCGGCCGCCCTTTCACATGCCAGACGCCCGTCAACCTGACATTTCCGCTCGAAATTGGACTTCCTTGACCCCGGGCCGCTTGACACCCACGGCGAAGTGCGGTACATTGACCATCCTTGTGTCAGGATGCGCGGTCGGGCCGGTCTGCCGTCATCTGTGGTCAACTTCGACGCGTTGAGGAGGATGTGCGTGAAACAATGGATCTCGCTGGCGCTGTTGGTGACCGCGGCGGCCACGGCCGCCGCGTGGGCCGTCCGGCCCCCGACGCGCCCCGCGCTCGCCGCACCGGCCGCCGAACCCCGCGGGGTGCAGCAGAGCGCCCGGTCCGTCACGGTGTTCCCGGCCCAGGACACCTACCTCGCACAGGGGATCGACACGCCGCTGGGCGACCGCACCATCCGCTCCGGGTTCTGGAACAAGGCCCACCTGGCCACGCTGATCCAGTTCGACTTCCCGGCCCAGATGGGCACCGGCGCGGTCATCACCGACGTCGAGCTGCGGCTCTTCTGCATCGACAGCGAGTTCGACACCACCAGGCAGGGCACCCTCAAGTTCAGCGTCATCAATAAGAAATGGGAAGAAGCCTCGATCATCTACCGCGACTTCCCGCCCATCGGGGGCCCGAACGTCAACTGGCGCCTCGAAGAGTGCAAGAGCCAGTGGCTGACCACCAAGGGCGACGCCGAGGTCACCGAGAAGCTCATCGACGTCGTGCAGCGCTGGTACGCGGGCCAGCTCGACAACTTCGGCTGGGCGCTCGAGGCGGCCGACGACCGCTCGGAGCGGCGCTTCCAGTTCCAGAGCAAGGAGGGCACCCCGCCGGGGGTCCTCGGTCTGGCGCCCCGGCTGATCATCACGTTCATGCCCGGCACCACGCCGACGCCGACGGCGTCGAACACGCCCACGCCCTCCAACACCCCGACCCCGACCGACACACCGATCCCGACCGACACGCCCACCCCCACCGACACGCTCACGCCGACCAACACGCCGACGCCGTCGAACACGCCCACGCCGACCAACACCCCGACCGATACGCCGGAGGCGACGCCCACCCCGACGCCGGCGCGGGCTTACCTGCCGCTCTTGCTCAAGGAATGGGATCTGGCACAGCCCGAGCCGATGCCGACCCCGGCGCGCTAGCCGCGCGGTCTCAGACGCGTGCGGGGTCTCTTTCGGACCCTGCGGGCGGGGCGCCCCCTGCGAGGCGCCCCGCCCGTTGCGTTCCATGGCCCGGCATGCTCCTCGATTGACGCGTCGGCGACCGGGCGCCTATAATTGGTTTCGTTCGCCCCACACACCACAAGATGTTGTGGTGGCGTCCAGCCGCCAACCGAAATCTGGATGGACACGGGCAGGGACATGATGCCAAGCGATGCAGCCGTGATGGAGCCGGACGTGCGGAGGGTGCGGCCGGCGGCCCGCCTCGATGCGGTGGTCCCGGGCGTCCCCATCGCCCAGCGCGCCGGCGATGCGCCGGCCGCGGCCGACGACGTCGCGCTGCGCATGCGGCTCGAGGGCATCCTCTTCGTCGCGGACCGCCCGGTGACCGTCGCCGAGCTCGCCCAGGCGCTCGAGGCCACGCGCGACGCGGTCGAACGCGTGCTGTCCGACCTCGACGACGCGTGCCGCGCCCGCGGCGTCCGCCTGCAGCGCAGCGGCGGGCACGTCCAGATGGTGAGCGCGCCCGAGGCGGCCGACGCCATCCAGCGCTTCCTCGGGCTCGAGGCGTCGGCGCGGCTGTCGCGGGCGGCGCTGGAATGCCTGTCGATCATCGCCTACCGCCAGCCCCTCACCCGCCCCGAGATCGACGCGCTGCGCGGCGTCAACTCCGACGGCGTCTTGCGGACGCTCCTGGCGCGCGGCCTGGTCGCGCCGCTGGGCCGCCGCGAGACCGTCGGCCATCCCGTCGAGTACGGCACGACGTTCCAGTTCCTGGAGTACTTCGGGCTCGGCAGCTTGGCCGACCTCCCGCCGCTCGGGGTGCTCGTCGACGCGGACGCCGATGCCGACGACGGCGCGGCCGAGGCGTCCACGGCCGCCCAGGGGGGCGACGCGATGGATTCGGCGGCCGCCGACGGCGAGCCGGACCGCGACGCCGACGATGGGACGGGGTTCGGTCTCGCGACCCCGATTGGCGTCGCCCCGGGGGCCGACGCCCTCGCCGAGGCCGGCGCGACCGACGACGACGGCATGGCCGCGGCGATCGAGCTTGCCCCCTGGACCGGTGCGGCGCGGACAAGCGGCGCCGTGGCCGCCGTCCTGGACCCTGCAGCCGACGTGCCCTCGAAGGGCCGTGCCAACGGCCTGGCCGGTCGGCGCCGCAACGGCCGCGCCCCGGATGCCTGACGGGGCGGTGGCGCGGGCACGACCGCGGACCATCGCGCTCGACGGCCCGGCGGCGTCCGGAAAGTCCACGGTGGGCGCCCGCCTGGCCGGCCGGCTGGGCATGCTGTGCTTCGACACGGGCCTGCTTTACCGTGCGCTGACGGTGCTGGCGCTGCGCGCCGGCGTGTCTGCGGACGACGCGGCGGCGTTGGCGGCGCTGGCCGACACGGCGGCCATCGATGTCGTGCCCGACCCCGGCCACCGGCTGGGGTGCCGGGTGACGTCGCGCGGCGACGACGTGACCGACGCGCTGCATGGCCCGGCGGTCGACGCCGCCGTGTCGGCCGTCAGCGGCCACGCCGCGGTGCGGGCGGCCCTCCTCGGCGCCCAGCGACGGGTGGCCGAGCACACCGCGGTGATCATGCTCGGGCGCGACATCGGGACGGTCGTCCTCCCCGACGCCGACCTCAAGGTCTACCTCGACGCGTCGCCCCCGGCGCGTGCGCGCCGGCGCTATCGCGAACGGCTGGCCCTCGGCGAGCCCGCGGTGTACGGCGACGTGCTGCGCGCCACGCTCGAGCGCGACGCACGCGACGCCGGACGCTCGATCGCCCCGCTGGCCGTCGCGCCCGACGCGGTGGTGGTCGACACGGATCGCTGCGACGTCGAGTCGGTCGTCGCGCACCTGGCCGCGCTCGTCGCGCGCTGGCCGGATCCGCTCACGACGGGGGGCGGCCCGGCCCCGTGCGAGCCGCCGGCCGCTTCGGCGCCGGCCGCGGCGGCGGTCGCTTGAGCCGGGCGGCGCGACCGTGATCCGCCGGCTGGCCCTGCTCTTCATCGCCGCGGCCGTGCCGGTCGCCCTCCTCGCCGCCAACGTACGGCTCCTGGCGAGCGCGGCCTACCTGCGTTGGGAGTACGGCCGCGCCCACTTCCCGGCAGCCCCCGGCTTCACCGACGGCGAGCGGCTGGCGGTCGCGGTGCCCTCGACGTTGTTCATCCTGGACGATGCCCCGCCGGAGGACCTGGCCGCGCTGCGGCACGGCGGCGCGCCCTTGTACACCGAGCCCGAGATCGCGCACCTCGTGGACGTCCAGCGCCGCGTCCGGATCCTCGTGGCCGCCGGCATCGTCGGCGCCCTGGTCGTAGGCGTGGCGCTCGCGCTGGCGGCGTTGGGCCGCACGCGGACGGCGGCGGCCGCGGCCGCCGCCGTCGCCCGTGGCGCGTGGTCGACCGTCGCGCTGGTTGCGGCGATCGGCATCGGCGTGGGCACCGTCTGGCCGTGGCTCTTCACCGCGTTTCACGAGGTGCTCTTCCCGCCGGGGACGTGGCAGTTCGCCGACGACAGCGGCCTCATCACCCTCTTTCCGGGGGTGTTCTGGTATGATTCGGCGATCGCGCTGGCGGGCCTGACCGCGGTCGAGGCCCTGGGCCTGGCGGGTCTTGCGGGGTGGCTGCGACGACGGGCGGCGGCCGGGGCGTAAGCACGGGCGGGCCCGGCGACTGCGACGGGCACGGGCCACCGGCGCCACTCGGTTCAAGGGGAGAAGCCGCATGACTCAAGCCGAACGCGCCGGCGTGCGGCCCATCGATCCACGCGCCTACGCTTGCGTCATGGCCGTCCTGCGGCGCGTGTTCGACGGATACTTCCACACACACGTCTCGGGGCGCGAGCATCTGCCCGCGCCGGGCACTCCGACGATCGTCGCGAGCAACCACGTCAGCAACCTCGATGTGTTCGCCATGGGCCACGCCGTCGCGCAGCCCGGCTACTTCCTCAGCAAGGTCGAGGCGACGCGCCTCCCGCTTTTCGGGCGGGTGCTGCTCTCGGTCGGCGCCATCCCGGCCAACCGCGACAAGCGCGACACGGCGGCGCTGAAGCAGATGATGGCCGCGCTCGCCGCCGGCCACCTGATCGGCCTGGCGCCGGAAGGGACACGCAGCCCCGACGGCACGCTGCGGCCGTACGACCCCGGCTTCATCTGGCTGGCCATCCGCACCGGCGCCGTGGTGGTGCCGGCCGCGATCCACGGGACGCACGCCCTGATGCCCAAGGGTGCGCGGCTGCCGCGCCGCGGCGACATCTGGATCCGCTTCGGCGCACCGATGCGCTTCGAGGGCGAGGAGCGCCCGACGCGCGAGCGGCTGGAGGCGCTGGCGGAGACGGCCCGTCGGCGAACGCTGGCGCTCTTGGCCGACCTCGAGGCCGAGACCGGGTTGCCCAACCCGGCACTGGCGGCGCCGGCGTGAGCCCGCCGCTCCTCGCGGGCATCCGCGTCCTCGACCTCTCGCCGCTCTTGCCGGGACCTTACGCCACGCTCCTGTTGGCCGACCTCGGCGCCGAGGTGATCAAGGTCGAGCCGCGCATCGGCGATCTCGCCCGGCAGGTGCCACCGCTCGCCGGCCACCGGAGCCCGTTCTTCCTCAGCCTCAACCGCAACAAGCGCAGCCTGGGCGTCAACCTGCGCCAGGCGCGGGGCCGCGCGCTCTTCCTCGACCTCGCGCGCCGGTCGGACGTCGTCGTCGAGAGCTTCCGGCCGGGCCGCGCCGCGCAGATGGGCATCGGCCCCGACGACATGCGCGCGGTGAATCCGCGGCTGGTGTACTGCTCGATCTCGGGCTTCGGCCAGACCGGGCCGGACGCGCGCCGCGCGGGCCACGACCTGACCTACACGGCGCGCGGCGGCCTCCTCGACATCAGCGGCACGGCAGACGGCCCACCGACGATCCCCGCCCTGCCGGTGGCCGACCTGGCCGCGGCCACGCACGCGGCCTTCGGCATCTGCGCGGCGCTGGTGGCGCGCGATCGGACGGGCGAGGGGCAGGTGCTCGACATCAGCATGCTCGAGAGCCTGCTGGGCTGGATGCGCCCGATCCTGGCGGCGCATCAGGTGGGGTTCGCGGCCGAGCGCGGCCGGCTGCCGCTGGCCGGGCGCTACCCGTTCTACGACGTGTATCCGGCCGCGGACGGGGGGTACATCGCGCTCGGCATCATCGAGCCGGTCTTCTGGCGGGCGTTTTGTCTGGCGGTGGGGCGGCCCGACTGGGCGCGGCTGCAGTTTGCCGAGGGCGCCGACCGCGAGCGGCTTGGCCATGAGCTCGCGGCGCTCTTTGCCGGCCGCACGCGCGCGGCGTGGGCCGACTTCTTCCGTGTTCACGACCTGCCGGCCGAGGTCGTCGTCGGCGTCGACGCGGTGCTCGCGGATCCCCAGCTGGCGGCGCGCGGCGCGTGGCTGGTGGTGGAGCACGCCCCGGGCGACGGCCAGCGCGAGCCCTGCGGCCCGGTGCGGCGCGGCACCGCCGCGGGCCGCGAGGA
>QEVT01000058.1 GCA_003576755.1 bacterium
ACGCCCGACGACGCGGTTGCCGCGGCGCCGGGCGCCGCGGCCCATGCGCCGCCGATCGGGGAAGCCCGCGCCTCCGAGGCGGCCCGGGCATTCGCGATCGACGACGCGCCGGCATCCCCCCCCGGCGTCGACCCCGTCCGGCCGCGCGTGCTCGTCGTGGTCCACGACCCCGCCGTGGCGTCGCAAGGCCACCGGCGGCTGACCGAGATCTTCGGCTGGCACGACCCGGACGCGCTCGTGCGCCAGTACGTCGCGGACCTGGCGGCGGCCAGCCACGGCTACCTGCGCTACGACGTCGTCGAGCGCATCGTCTCGAACGACTTCCCGGTCAAGCGCGACGGCTTCCGCTACACCGGCGCGAGCTATCTGGCGGGTTGGCACGCGCGGCGGATGCACCAGCCGGATGCCATCGACTACGGTGCGCAGATCGCGGCGTTCGACCTCGTCGGGCGCTACGAGCGCGACGAGATCGACGAAGCCTGGTTCGTGTCGTTCCCCTACTCCGGCGACTACGAGTCGACGATGGTCGGCCGAGGGGCGTTCTGGTGCAACTCGCCCCCGGTGGCCGGCACAGGGCGGTGCGCCGGACGGTTCGTGCTGATGGCGTTCAACTACGAGCGCGACGTCGGCTGCATGCTCGAGAACTTCGGCCACCGCGTCGAGTCGATCCTGACCCGGGTGTGGCGGAACCACCCGCCGGAACGCAACCTGTGGGCGCGGTTCATCCAGCACGAGCGGACGGCGCCGGGCCGCGCGCACTGCGGCAACGTCCATTTCGCCCCCAACAGCGAGCGCGACTACGACTGGGGCAACCGGCGGCCGGTGGTCAGCCATTGCGACGACTGGCTGCACTTCCCCGATCTGGCCGGCCGGGCGCGGAGGGTCGACTGCCGCGAGTGGGGCGGCGGCGACATGCGCGCCCACCACCTGTGGTGGCTCGGCCACCTGCCCCACGTCGCGGGCGAGACCGACGGCGTGCTCAACAACTGGTGGGCTTACGTGGTCGATCCCAACCGCGTGCGGTGAGGCGGGAAGGGGGTCTGGGCGTCCCTCCCCGTCAGACAGCGGGCCTCACCCGTCGAGCGCGGCCGGCGTGCCCTGCGCCGGGCACCCTACCCTACTCCCGGACCGCCCACGGCAGGAACACCGTCCCGGCGCGCGACATCGGCGTGGGGGTCGCCGTCGCCGCGGCGGTCGCGGCCGCCGTCGGGGATCCCGCGACCGCCGTCGCGCTCGCCGTCGCCCGCGCCGTCGACGTGGGCTCGACCGCGTCGGTGGCCGTCCCGGTCGCCGTGGCCGTACCGGCAGCCGGGGCCGTGGCCGTCCCGCTCGCCGTCGCCGTGCCGGTGGCCGTGGCCGTGTCGCCCGGCACCGGCGTCTCCGTCGGCTCGGCTGTGTCCGTCGGCCCTGGCGGGGTCGTGGTCGGCGCCTCTTCGAGGGCATCGCCGATCTTGAGCACGAAGGCATCGTCGGTGCCCGACCGGGCGCCCTGGAGCGGGCCGGCGGCGGGCGCCAGCGGGAAGTCGGTGGCGTCGGTCTGTCCGGCGACGAAGATCCCGCCGTCGCCGCCCACGGCCAGCGCGCGGGCCGCGTTCATCGGCCGCCCCCCGAGGTAGGTGCCGAACACGAGCCGATCCCCCTCGGGCGCCAGGACGCCGAGCACGAGGTCGAAGCCGCCGATCCGACGGGTCTGGAGCGGGTTCACCAACGGGAGGTTGCCCGAGCTGGTGCAGCTCGCGACGTGCACACGGCCCGCCGCGTCGAGCGCGATGCCGCCGACCGGGCCGTCGGTGAACTTGCTGCCCTCGAGGTAGCGGGTGCCGCGGGCGTCGGGCGTCGCGGTCGCCAGGTCGCGGAAGTTCTCGGGCTGCACGCAGTCGCCCTCCCCGCCGCTGCCGCCCAAGTACGTGCCAAACACGAGGGCGTCGCCCGCGGCGGTGAAGCGCGCGACGAACAGGTCGGTGTCGCCGCCCCGCGTGGCCTGCAGCGGGCGCTGGCGCGGGAGGTTCGGCGAGTCGGTCTGGCCGAGCACGTACGCCTCGCCGGCGGGGTTCACGGCGATGTCGATGCCGCGCTCGTCGCCGCGGCCGCCGAAGTACGTGGCGTACCCGAACGCGGACCCATCCGGCAGCACCTTGGCGACGAACGCGTCGCTCTCGCCCGCGATCACCCGCTGGAATGGCGCGACCACCCGCAGATTGAGCGACGCCGTCGTCCCGACCACGTAGGCGTTGCCGGCTCCGTCGACCGCGATGCGCTTGGCGTCGTCGGCGTACGACCCGCCGAGGTGCGTGCTGTAGACCACCCGGTCGCCGGCCGGCGCGAGCTTGACGATGAACGCGTCGCGCACCCCGCGGTTGAGCGGGTAGATGGCGTTGAACGCCGGGAAGTTGGACCCGGTCCAGCCGGTGGTGTAGACGAAGCCCGCCGCGTCGACGGCGATTCCCTTGCCGACGTCGCGGGCCGTTCCGCCGAAAAACGTGCCGAACTCCAGCCCGCCGCCGTCGGGGGTCAGCTTGGCGATGAACGTGTCGCCCGAGAAGATGCCGTCGGCCAGGTGGATCGCGGGCTGCAGCGGGTTGTGCGTCGGGAAGTCCGGCGACAGCGTGTAGCCGGTCACGTGTGCCCGCCCGACGCGGTCGACCGCGAGCCCGAACGCCTCGTCCTGACGGTTGCCGCCCAAGAACGTGCTGTACACGAGCCGCGTGCCGGTGGGGTCGAGCTTGGCGACGAACGCGTCCTGCAGGCTGCCGCTGTTGCCGAGCGCGGGCTGGAGCGCGCCGGCGGTGGGGTAGTCGAGCGACGTCGTCGTGCCCGCGACATAGGCGAAGCCCTCGGCGTCGACCGCGAGGCCGCGGATCAGGTCGCTGAAGCGGCCGCCGAGGTAGGTGCTGTACACGAGGCGGGGGGATGCCGCACCGGTGTGGTCGGGGGCGCGGCGCGCCTCCGCCGGGGCGCCCGTGTCGAGGTTGCCCGCGCCGCCGATGCCGCCGACGCGACGGCCGGGCATCGCCGGTCCGCCGAGGGCCACCCAAGACCGGCCCCCGGCCATCGCATCCGCGGCGATCACCGGCCCGGCGCCGGCCGGGCCGACCCGATGGCCGTCCGATGTCCCGAGGCCGAAGTGGATCCCGGCTCCGGCCACGGGCCGCCCCTCGCCGTCGACCACGCGCCACCGGATCGCCGCCGGATCGCCTCGGGGCGCCACCGCCAGCGCGAGCGCCACGCTGCCGCCTCGGCCGTCGACGTGCAGGTCGACGCCCGGCGACACCCCGCGCAGCGTGACGCCGGCGAACGTCGGCACGTGGGTGACCCAGCGGCGCGCGTCGCCGCCGCGCAGGAAGTGGGCGACCCCCGGCAGCCGCCGGCCCGGCAAGACGGTGACCGCGGGCGCGGCGCTGTCGAACCGCAGGCGCGTGATCGAGGCGCCCGCGGCCGGGGCGACATCGGCGCCCGGGACGGCCACGGCGGGAGCGCCCTCCGCGTGCACCAGCGTCAGGCCGTCGTCGGTGACGAACAGCGCCCCGCCGCCGATCGCGGCCCCGAAGCGGACCTCCGGTGCCCACTGGCCGCGGTTGGCGGCGAAGGCGACGGGCAGCCCGCGGGGCTCAGGGCGGCGCGTTGGCGGCGCGGCGCCGCTCACGGCCGCCGGCGACGGCGCCGGGCCATGGGCGCCGAGCCAGGCGGCGGTCAACACCGCCAGCGTCGCGGCCGCCCTGGCCGTCGCTCGGCTCATCCGCGCCAGCTCTGCAGGATCCGCATGTAGTTCGCGCGTTCGTAGGCGTGCGGGTCGTCGCAGCGCTCGAGGCTCATGCTGCCCTGCGCCTGCAGGAGCGAGTCGTAGTCGTGCGCTTCGAGCCACTCCGCCATGTCGGCGCGCACCCGCGCCAGGTGCTCGGGGCCGTGGTGGAGCAGGGCCGACACCATCTGCACGCCGCTGGCCCCCGCCATCACCGCCTTGATGGCGTCGACCGCCGAGTGCACGCCGCCCGTGACCGCCAGCGACGCGCGCACCCGTCCCCACAGCACGGCGAGCCAGCGCAGCCGCAGCGGCAGCTCCGCCGGGCTCGACAGGTTGACGCGGATGACCTCGAGCTGCTCGACGTCGATGTCGGGCTGGTAGAACCGGTTGAAGAGCACCACGCCGTCGGCCCCGAGATCGTCGAGCGCACGGACGAAGTGCGGCACCGAGGTGTAGAACGGCGAGAGCTTGACCGCCAGCGGGATGGACACCGCCTCCCGCACCGACCGGACGACGCGCAGCGCGCGTGCCTCGATGGCGCCGCCCGGCTCGTCGAGGTCGGTGGCCACGTCGTAGATGTTGAGCTCGAGCGCGTCGGCGCCGGCCGCCTGGATGTGGCGCGCGTACTCCAGCCAGCCGCCCTCGGTGGTGCCGTTGAGCGAGCCGACGACCGGCACCCCGACCGCCGCCTTGACGCGCCGCAGGTGGTCGAGGTACTCGTGCGGGCCGAGCCGGAAGTCCGCCGGGCGCGGCAGGTACGTCAGCGCCTCGGCGTAGGACTCGTCGCCGTGCTCCATCGCGCGCCCAAGGCTGAGCTGCTCCGCCAGGATCTGCTCCTCGAACAGCGAGTGCATGACGATCATCGGCGCGCCGGCGTCCTCCAGCCGACGCACCGTGTCGAGGTCGTCGACCAGCGGCGACGCGCCGGGGATGAGCGGGTGCGGCAGGTCGAAGCCGAGGTAGGTCGTGCGCAGGTTCATGACGGGGTCTCCCGGGCGGGTCCGCCGGCGGCGGGCGCCGGGACCGCCGGCGTCGCTTCGGCGGTCGGGTCGGCGGCCGCGCTCGGCCGGGGCAGGACGATGTGCGACATCTGCTCGTACAGCGCGATCCGGCGCGCCGTGTGCGCCTGGGCGGCGCGGGCCAGCCATCGGAACCGCACCGGGTCGATCCGCTCCACCATCCGGAAGCGCGTCTCGTTGCGCATGTACTCCGCCACGCTCGCGCGGCCCGGCGGGGCGTCGATGATCAGCGGCGGCTCGCCGCGCTCGACCCGGCGCGGATCGTAGCGGTAGAGCGGCCAGATGCCGGAGTTGACGGCCAGCTTCTGCTGCTCGGCGCCGAACCGGAGGTCGTAGCCGTGGGCGATGCAGTGGCTGTAGGCGATGATCAGCGACGGGCCGTCGTAGCTCGAGGCTTCCTGGAAGGCCTGTACGGTGTGCAGGTCCTTCGCGCCGAAGGCCACCGACGCGACGTACACGTGCCCGTAGCTCATGGCCATGAGCCCGAGGTCCTTCTTGCCCACGGCCTTGCCCGACGAGGCGAACTTGGCCGCCGCGCCCAGCGGCGTGCTCTTCGACGCCTGCCCGCCGGTGTTGGAGTACACCTCGGTGTCGAGCACGAGGATCTGGATCCGCCGCCCCAGCGACAGCACGTGGTCGAGCCCGCCGAAGCCGATGTCGTAGGCCCACCCATCGCCGCCGACGAGCCACACCGCCTTGTCGACGAGGTAGTCGGCCACGCGCTCGAGCCGGCGCGCGTCCGGGTCGTCGATGTCGGCCAGGCGCTGGCGCAGCGCCGCGACGCGCGCGCGCTGGGCCTCGATCCCCGGCTCGGCCGACTGGTCGGCCGCCAGGAGCGCGTCGGCCAGGACGCCGCCCAGCGGGCCGGCCAGACGGCGGACGAGCCCTTCGGCCTGGGCGCGCAGGCTGTCGACGGCCAGGCGCATCCCGAGCCCGAACTCCGCGTTGTCCTCGAACAGCGAGTTGCTCCACGCCGGCCCGCGCCCGGCGTCGTCGACGGTGTACGGGGTGGTCGGCAGGTTGCCGCCGTAGATCGACGAGCAGCCCGTGGCGTTGGCGATGATCAGCCGGTCGCCGACGATCTGCGTCAGCAGCTTGAGGTAGGGCGTCTCGCCGCACCCGGCGCACGCGCCGGAGTACTCGAAGAGCGGCACGAGCAGCTGGCTGTTCTTGACGTCGAGCCGCGCGATCCGGTCGCGCGGCGGGTCGGGGAGCCCGAGGAAGAAGCCGAAGTTCGCGGCCTCGGCGTCGAGCACCGGCGCCAGCGGCGCCATGTTGATGGCCTTGTGGCGCGGGTTGGACTTGTCCTTGGCGGGGCACACCTCGACGCACAGGTGGCAGCCCGTGCAGTCCTGCGGCGCCACCTGGATGGTGTAGCGCCAGCCGTCGAAGCCCGGGCCGCGGTACGGCGTGGACTGGAAGGTGATGGGCGCGGCGTCGAGGTGCTCCGGCGCGTAGACCTTGGCGCGGATGGCCGAGTGCGGGCAGACCATGGCGCACTTGTTGCACTGGATGCACACGCCGGGGTCCCACAGCGGCACCGCATCGGCGATGGTCCGCTTCTCCCAGCGCGACGTCCCGGTCGGCCACGTGCCGTCGACCGGGAAGGCCGAGACCGGCAAGCGGTCGCCGTGGCCGGCGAGCATGACGGCCGTGACGCGCTGCACGAAGTCCGGCGCCCCGGCGGCGACCATCGGCTGTCGGGCCCGGGTGGCCGTCGCCTCCGCCGGCACCGCCACCTCGTAGAGGTGCGCCAAGGTGTGGTCGACGGCGGCGAAGTTGCGCCGCACCAGCTCCTCGCCCTTCTTGCCGTACGTCTTCTCGATGGCGTGCTTGATGTGGCCGATGGCCTCGTCGCGCGGCAGCACGCCCGACACCGCGAAGAAGCACGTCTGCATGATGGTGTTGATGCGCGTGCCCATCCCGGTGTCGCGCGCCACCTGCTGGGCGTCGATCACGAAGAACCGGAGCCGCCGTGCGATGATCTCCGCCTGGACCTCGCGCGGCAGCTGGTCCCACACGGCGTCTCGGCCGTACGGCGCGTTGAGCAGGAACACGCCGCCCGCGCGGGCGAAGGCCAGCACGTCGTGCTTCTGCAGGAAGTAGAACTGGTGGCACGCCACGAAGTGCGCCTCGCGCACCAGGTACGGCGCGCGGATCGGCCGCGGGCCGAAGCGCAGGTGGCTGATGGTCATCGCCCCCGACTTCTTGGAGTCGTAGACGAAGTAGCCCTGCGCGTGGTTGGGGGTCTCCTCGCCGATGATCTTGATCGAGTTCTTGTTGGCGCCGACCGTGCCGTCGGCGCCCAGCCCGAAGAACACCGCGCGGACCACGTCGTCGGGCTCGACGTCGAAGTCGGGGTCCACGGCGAGCGACGTGTGCGTGACGTCGTCGACGATGCCCACCGTGAAGTGGTTGCGCGGCGCCGCGGCGCCGAGCTCGTCGAGCACGGCCTTGACCATGGCCGGCGTGAACTCCTTGGACGACAGCCCGTACCGGCCGCCGATCACCCGCGGCAGCCCGGCCGTCGCGAGCTGCCCGCCCGCCGCCGCTTCGTGCAGGGCGGTGACGACGTCGACGTACAGCGGCTCGCCGACCGCGCCGGGCTCCTTGGTGCGGTCCAGGACCGCGATGGCGCGCGTGGTCGGCGGCAGCGCCGCGGCGAAGTCCGCCACCGAGAACGGGCGATACAGCCGCACGGCGACCACCCCGGCCCGCGCGCCGCGCGCGTTGAGGTGGTCCACCGTCTCGCGCGCCGTCTCGGCGCCCGAGCCCATCAGCACCAGCACGTGCTCGGCCTCGGGGTGCCCGTGGTAGTCGAAGAGCCGGTATGCCCGCCCGGTGCGGGCCGCAAACGCGTCGAAGGTGCGCTGGACGACCTCGGGCAGGGCGAGGTAGTACGGGTTGCAGGCCTCGCGCGCCTGGAAGTAGGTGTCGGGGTTCTGGGCCGTTCCGCGCATGGCCGGGTGATCGGGGGTGAGGGCGCGGCGGCGGTGGGCGGCCATGCCGGCTTCGTCGACCATGGCCCGCAGGTCCTCGTCGGAGAGCGGCGCGATCTTCGCGACCTCGTGCGAGGTCCGGAAGCCGTCGAAGAAGTGCAGGAACGGCACCCGCCCGGCCAGCGTGGCCGCCTGGGCGATGCACGCGAAGTCGTTCGCCTCCTGCACCGACCCGGCGCACAGGAGGGCGAACCCGGTCTGGCGGACGGCCATGACGTCGGAGTGGTCGCCGAAGATCGACAGCGCGTGGGTCGCCACCGTGCGGGCGGCCACGTGCATCGCGAAGCTCGTCAGCTCGCCGGCGATCTTGTACATGTTGGGGATCATCAGCAAGAGGCCCTGCGACGCGGTGAAGGTCGTCGCCAGGCTGCCGGCCTGCAGCGCGCCGTGCACGGCGCCGATGGCGCCGGCTTCGGACTGCATCTCGACGACGTCGGGGACCGTGCCCCACAGGTTGGTCCGGCCGTGGGCCGACCACTCGTCGCACCACTCGCCCATGGCGGAGGACGGGGTGATGGGGTAGATGACGATGACGTCGTTGAGGCGATGGGCCACCGAGGCCACGGCCTCGTTGGCGTCGAGCGTGATCATGGCGGGTGGGCTCATGCAAACGTCCTCGTGGGGAGTGCGGGCCGGGCCCGGCCGCCCGGCCGGTGGCCCGCCGATCGGTCGTCGGCATGAGTATCGGCCGAATCGCCCGCGACGCAAGCCGCGGCCGGCCGCGCATGGCGGCCGGCCGCGCACAGGCCCTGCGAAGGTGACGGACCGTCGTCCGCGCAAGGCCCGCGGCCGCGGCCGAGAACCGGTCGCGGACACGGCCGTCCATGCGCCCGCCCCGGCCCGCCCTTACCGCGCCGCGGTCGCCTCGTAGGCGCCGATGCTGGGCGGGGCGGCGTAGCACGCGCCGGCGATGTCGCCGTCGATCTCGGGGAGGGCGACGCCAGCGCCCGCGGCCGGGCTGTTGGTGTCGATCGTGTACCCGCCGGCGAGGAAGCTCGGGTCCTCGCCGACGACGGCGTTGGTCTCGGTGACCGGCAGGTCGGGCGCGGACTGACCCGGGGCGTCGTGCGCGTACCACAGGTTGTGGCTGAAGGCGAACGTCGCGGGCAGCGTGCCGGCGCCGATGCTGACGTCCTCGACGATCGCGCCCCGCGCGAAGTGCACCAGGTTGTCGACGAACCGTCCGTCGCGGGCGGCCTCGAACGTGTACGGCGGCGCGGTCGTGGTCTCCTGGAGGATGGCGAGGAGGAACTGGCCGGGGTCGACGATGGTGTTGTGCGCCGCGAGGCAGTCGACGCAGCCGGCGAAGGCGACCGGCGTGTCGGCGCCCTCGACGACGTTGGCGAGCGCCCGGATGTCGCGCGCCTCGGCGTTGGGCGTCGAGTCCGACACCGGCGGTCGGAAAAGGTCGAAGCTCGTCTGGCCGCCCATGCCGATGGCGCGCGCGCCGGTGTCGCGCAGGCGGTTCCAGCGGATCTCGATGTCCTGGCTCCCGCCGCGGGCCTGCACGCCGCTGCCGTAGAGCGCCTCGAAGTGGCTGCGCACGACGAGCCCGCGCCGGCCGCCGACGATGTCCACCCCGCTGCCCTCGCCGTCGCCGCCGCACAGCTCGAACCGGCTGTCCATCACGACGAAGTCGTTGACGCCGGAAAGCGCGAGGCAGTCCTGGTTCCCGTCGCCGCCGATGTCGCGGACGCGCAGGTTGCGGACGACGACGTGGTGCGCGGCCGACGGGTTGTCGCGCTCGCCGCGGTCGTCGATGGTGACGCCGTTGTCGGTCATGTGCTGCACCGCGAGGTCGTGCAGCACCACGTACGACGCGCCCGCGATCCGCAGGCCGACGTCGCCGCCCCCGAACAGCACCGGGACGGCCTCTCCCGGCGCCCCGCCGATCCAGATCGGATCGGCGGCGGTGCCGGGCAGGTCTTCGATGAACTGATCGCCCTGATACGTCCCGGCGTGGACGCGGATGGCCGTGCCGGGGTCGGCGCCCGCCGCGGCGCGCTGGATGGACGCGAACGGGTTGCCGGCCGACCCGTCCCCGTTGAGGTCGTCGCCGTCCGTCGCCACGTGCAGCACCACATCCGGCGCGAGGCCGTCGGCGAACGTCGCGACGAGGTCGCAGCGCACGGGCGTCGGGGTGATGCTCGGCGTGGGGGTGCCGCTGGGCGTGGCCGTCGCGGTCGGCGTGGGGGTGCGCGTCGCGGTGGGCGACGGCGTCGAGGTCGACGATGCCGTCGCCGTGCGCGTGGCCGACGGCGGGGGCGTCGGCGTCGATGTGGCGCTCGGCGGCGTGGTCGGCGTGGCCGTGGCGGAGGCGGTCCACGTGGCCGTCGGCGTGCGGGTCGCCGTCGCCGTCGGGGTGCTGGACGGCGTGGGGGTGTTCGACGGCGTCGGCGACGGGCCGGGCGTGGGGGTCAGCGTGACCGTCGGCGTCGGTGTCGTGCTCGGGGTGAGGGTCGCGCTTGGCGTCGTGGTCGCCGTCGGCGAGGCGGTCCACGTGGCCGTCGGCGTCGCCGTGGGCGTGTCCGACGACGTCGGCGTGCTGGACGGCGTGGGCGTGTCGGACGGCGTCGGCGACGGGCCCGGCGTGGGGGAGAGGGTGAGGGTCGGCGTCGGGGTGTCCGACGGCGTCGGCGTCGTGCTCGGCGTGGGCGTGTCGGACGGCGCCACGGCCGCCGTGGCCGACGGCAGCCCCGTCCCGGCCGGCAGGGTCGGGGTCCACGTGGCGGTCGACGCCTGCGCCGTGCGCGGGTCGGGCGTGACCGTGGGCGTCGGCGACGGGCCGGCGGTGGCGACGCCGGTCGGGGTGGACTCCGGGGTCAACGTGAGGGTGGGCGCGAGCGTCGCCGCGCCCGTCGGCGTGCGCACCGCCGTCGGCGCCAGCGTCTCCCGCGCCGTCGGGACGGCGGTCGGCCGCGCGGGCCGGAGGCCGGAGGTCTTGACGACGATCGGGAAGTAGATCCGCGGCCCGTCCGCGGCCTGGCCCGCGGGCGCGGCGGCAACCTCAGCCCCCGGCCGTCCGTCGGCGGCGGCCGCCAGCGCGGCCAGCGCCGCGACCCACCAGCGGATCGGGGGGAACACGCGGCCGTGGCCGGCAGGCGTCCGGGCGTCGGACATCGGGGGCTCCTGGGGACGTGGCATCGCGCCGGGGCTAGGCGCCGCGCGGCGCCCGGCTATAGAATGACCGGCCGGGCCGGGCGGCGGTGTCGCGCATTAACGGCCCGCCCGCCGCGGGTGTTACGTCCGATGCGGGGGCCTGCGCCCGCGTCTGCGCCGGTCGCCGGACCCCGCGGCGGAGATCCCGAACCGCCGTGTGGTTCGGCGCTGCCGGGCCGGTCGGCGCCCGCCCGATCCGTGTCGTCCTCTCGCCACACCAGGAGCCTTCACCGTGTCCAACCGCGCGCCCGTCGTCATCCGTGTGTCCACGCTGGCCTGGGCGCTGGCGTTCGTCGCGCTCGTGGCCGGCGCCATCGCCGTCGGCTATCGGGTCGGCCGCGGGCCGGGCGCGGGTGGATCCGTCCCCGGCGCCCCCCTCGAGGCAGTCGCCCCGGCGGCCGGCGTGCCTGGAACACCTGGCGCCGCCGGCGCTCCCGGCCGCCCGGCGGCCACCGTGCCGGCCGACCTTGGCGCGCTCGCCGCGCTCGCCACGCAAGGGGCGGCGCCCGCGCCGCGCGCGATGCCCGTGGTCCCCGCCGGCCCGACGCTGGACCTCGGCGGCCCGTTGCCGGACTTCGGGTCCGCGCCGCAGACCGAGGAGCTCCTGTTCCAGCCGGCGCTGCCCGAAGGCGAGCCGCGCGGCGGCGGGGTGTGCGAGCAGGAGTCGGCGCTGGCGCCGCGCGCCGACGCCTGGCACTGCCTCGAGAGCAACCAGCCGTACGATCCGTGCTACAGCGTGCCGGGCGACGACGGGCTGGTGATCTGCGGCGCGCGGCCGGGCTTCGAATCGGCGGGCTTCCTCCTGCGGCTCGTCAGCCCGCTGCCCGACAACCGCGCCGTCGCGCCGCGCGACGAGCCGTGGATCCTCGGCCTTGCCGACACGACCTGCGAGATCATCCTCGGCATGGGTCTGGCCGATGCCATCACGTTCGGCGCCAAGCCGCTGCGCTACGGCTGCCGCGACGGCACCTACCTCGTCGACGTCGTGCGCGACCGCCCGACGTGGGCGGCACAGCGCGTGACGCTGCGGTTCGAGGGCGAGCGGCCCGAGATCGACTCGGCCGCGTGGGAGCCGGTGGCGAAGGCCTGGCGGTAGGCGGCGCCCGCGGCGACCCTCACCCCGCCATGCGCGCCGCCACCCGCTCCAGGACCGCCCGTTCGCGCGCCTCGACCTCGGCCATGACCGCCTCGCCCTCGGCCACGAGCGCCCGCGCGGCGTCACGGTCCCGGAGGTTCACCGCGTTGATCCGCACGTTCAGCAGCGCCCCCGCGGCCGCCATGCGGGCGCACAGCGCCCCCACGCCCGCGTCGGACACCGCCTCCGCCGCGCCGAGCTCCGCCATCGCGGCCATCACGTCCATCGACGCGGCGGCGGTGCGCATCACCTCGAGGGGCACCTCGATCGCGCGCCGGTTGGCGGCCTCGACGGCGGCATCGCGCACGGCCGCCTCGCGGGGCGTGCCGTGCGGCAGGCGGCCCGCGTCGAGCACGGCGTTGAAGGCCCGCGTGTCCTCGTCGACCAGCGCGCGGAGCGCCGCCACGTGCCGCTGGCCGATCTCGGCCCAGTCCGAGAACGTCTCCCAGCGCGCGTCCCAGCCGCGCTTGTGCGCCGAGACGTTGGCCACCATCGTGCCGAGCGCCGCGCCGAGCGCGCCGACGTAGGCCGCGACCGAGCCGCCGCCGGGCGCCGGCGACTCCGATGCCGTCGCGTCGGCAAAGTCCGCCAGCGACAGCCGGACGAGCGGGTCGGCCGCGGGCGCCCCGGACCGCAGGCGGTGCTCGATCACCTTCTGGTCGGGGTCGAACGGCGCGAGGTCGTCCAGCCCCAGCGAGCGGACCGCGATGCGCACGAGCTCGGCCTCCGGCACGCCCACCGAGCGCTGCTGGCGGCGCAGGAAGTGCCGGCCGGCGTCGAGGAGCACCCGCAGCGGCACCATGCCCACCAGCTCCGAGCCCGTCACGCGCATCCCGCGCGCCTCGGCGCGCTGGCAGCACGCCTCGAACGCCGTGTGCAGCGGCGTGGCCTCGAGGTCGGTCAGGTTCATCGACACCTGGGCCACGCCGTACTCCGGGATGTACCAGCCGATCGCCTTGACCGCCTTGAGGAGGCCCGGCTCCCACACCGGCTCGCCGGACGCGTCGCGGACGACCGGGCCGGTCAGCGGGTCGCCGCTGCGCTTGAGCCGGCCCTGCTCGCGCACGTCGAAGGCCACCGCCGACGCCCGGCGGGTCGAGGTCGTGTTGAGGTTCACGTTGTACGCGACGAGGAAGTCGCGCGCGCCGACGACCGTCGCGCCGGACCGGGCGTTGAACGCGGCCGGGCCGAAGTCCGGCGCCCAGGCGGGGTCCCGCAGCTTCTCTGCCAGGCCCTCGTACTCGCCGGCGCGGATGGTGGCGAGGTTGCGGCGCTCCGGCCGGCTGGCGGCGTGCTCGTACAGGTAGACCGGGATGGCGAGCTCGTCGCCCACCCGCCGCCCGAGCGCGCGCGCGAGGGCGACCACGGCGTCCATGGCGATGCCGGCCACCGGGACGAGCGGGCAGACGTCGGTGGCGCCCATCCGCGGGTGCTCGCCGTGGTGCCGGCGCATGTCGATGACGTCCGCCGCCACCCGGATCGCCTGGAACGCCGCCTCGGCGACGGCGTCGGGCGGCCCGACGAACGTCACGACGGTCCGATGGGTGGCCTTGCCGGGATCGACGTCGAGCAGCCGCACGCCGTCGACGGCCTCGATGGCGTCGGTGATCTGGCGGATGGCGACGGGATCGCGCCCTTCGCTGAAGTTCGGCACGCACTCGACGAGCGGCGGGACGGAGGACATGGGGTTTTCCTGACGAAGGTCTCTGGTTGACTGCCGAATCGGCCGGTGCCGAATCCGGCTCACGCGGCTTGCCGGCTCAACCCCACGCCGCGGCGCCGCCGCGCAGGCGCGCGCCGTCGGGCACGAAGCGGGGCTCGGGGTCCGGGTTGACGAGGTCGACGTCGCCCTCGACCACGACGCCGCCGCCGAACCGGACATCGCCGGTGACCCGCAGGCGGCGACAGCCGATGAGCGACGGTGCGCCCGCCGGAAAGCGGGCCTCGAGGTCGTGGAGCAGGCCGAAGTGGCGGTCGTCGAGCGCGACGATCGGGATCTCCCCCGCGCGGTCGGGGTGCAGCGCAAGGCGGCCGTCGGCGTGCAGGACGTAGGCGTCCGACCACAGGCCGAGGAGGTCGCTCGTCGTCTTGACCGGCCGGAAGCGGTCGCGCGACACGCGCACGGCCCGGGCGCCGTCGAACACCGCGATGGCGGCGCCCATCGCCGTCTCGAGCTGGTACACCGTCGGGCTGTCGAGCCGCGCGGGATCGACCGGCTTGCGGTTGCGGATCAGCGGGAGGTCGATGACCCCGCCGCCGCGGGCCATGACGGCGTGCAGCGCGGGCAGGTGGATCCAGATGCTGTTGGTGTTGAAGTAGCGGTAGCGCGCGATGTCCTGGAACGCGTCGATCTCGTCGGGCGGGCACTGGGCGACCTCGCGCAGGATCAGGCGGCCGTCCGGCCGCCGCGCCAGGTGGCCGCCCTTGCGGTCGGCCTCGGTGCGGTCGGCGACCTCCATCATGAACGGGAGATCCTCGGCGGCCATGTAGCCCAGCAGGTCGAGGTCGAGCGTGGCGCCGAGGTTGTCGGCGTTGCTGACGAACGCGATCTCGTAGCCGGCGGCGAGCAGGCGGTCGAGCATGCCGCTGGCCACCAGGGCCGGGTAGAGGTCGCCGTGCCCGGGCGGGCACCACGTCTTTTCGGGGTCGGCCGGCCATTCGGCGGGCGCCAGGTCGGCCGCGCGGACCTTCGGCACCCGGTTCTGCACGAAGTCCGCCGGGACGTCGGACGCGACGGCGGGGTGGAGCGCCAGCGCGGCCCGGGTCGGCGACTGCGTGGCGAAGCTGTTCATCCACACCAGCGGCACCCGGGCGCCCGTGGCCGCACGCAGGGCCAGCACCTGTTGGACGATGATGTCGAGGAACGACAGCCCCGCCTTGACCGGGATCAACGACTTGGGCCCCGACAGCCCCATCGACGTCCCGAGCCCGCCGTTCAGCTTGAGGACCACGGCGCGATCGAGCGCGGCGGCCCCGGCCGCGCGGTACCCGGCGAGCGCCGCTGCGTCCGGCACCCCGTCGACCGGGCCGGCGACCGAACCGTCGACGTATCCGGTCTCGCCGGCGAGCAGCCGGGCGTACTGGTGGCGGAAGTTGGCGACGACGACGTCGGCCACGCCGCCGGCCCGCATGCGGGCCGCGAACGGCGCGAAGCGGCGCTCGAGCTCGGCGTCGGCGGCAGCGTCGGCATGGGGCATCTCGGGACTCCCGACAGGCTGGCGCGCCCGGCTGGCGCGTCGGTCGACGTCGTGGGCGGCGTGGAGCGGTCCGACCCCGCGCGCCGACGGGATGTTAGCGACCGGGCGGGAATTGGCAAGCGGCAGCGCGCCGCGGCCCGAACCGGCCATGGGCGGGCCGTCGACCGCGGCCGGAGCGATTCCGCGCGTGGGGCGCGACGAGGCACGCCACGACGCACGGCGCCCTTGGCAATCCCCGCCGGCGCGGCGACAATACCGTCATGTCACGCGCGAGGATGCTCCCTTGCCGGCGTTGCCGCCACGTGCCGCCCATCGCGACGATCGCCTTCGCCTTCGCGACGCTCGCCCTGGCCACCACGGCCTGTGCGCTCCCGTCCCGGCCGGACCCGACCGCGCTGGGTTGGAGCCTGCCGGCCGTGGTCAACGACGACGGGCGCGGGGTGGTGCAGTTCGACCCGGCCATCACCGTCGATGCGTCCGGCGCGCTCCACGCCGCATGGCTCGACTTCCGCGACGGGGCGGGCGTGTTCGGGCTGTACTACAGTCGGCGCGCCGCCGGGGCGGCGGGATGGACCGCCAACCAGCGGGTGAGCGACCTCGTCGGCCCGGTGTGCCGCGACGACGCCGACATCGCGGTCGATCGGGGTGGCGGCGCGCACGTGGTCTGGTCGGACTACCGCGAGGTCGACCCCGACGTCTACATCAGCACGCTGCCGGCCGGCGGAACGGCCTGGAGCCCGCCGCGGCGCGTCAACGACGACGGCACACAGACCATCCAGTGGTCGCCCGCCATCGCCGCCGACGGCGCCGGCGGCGTGTACGTGGTGTGGTCGGATTACCGCGACGGCCAGTCGGACATCTATGCCGCCCGCCGCGGCCCCGACGGGGCGTGGCAGCCGAGCCGGCGCGTCAACCGCGACCCGGCAGGGGTGCAAGAGCGTCCGGCGATCGCCGCGGCCCCCTCGGGCGAGGTGTTCGTGGCCTGGGCCGACCAGCGCGACGACGCCGGCGACATCTACGTCGCGCGGCTGGCGCCGGGCGCCGCCGACTGGGGCGCGCCGGTCCGGCTGAACACCGACGCCGGCACGGCCCGCCAGGCCGACCCGGCGCTCGGCATCGACCGCACCGGGGCCGTCACGGCCGCGTGGCACGACGAGCGCGACGGCGTGGGCGCGGTGTGGGCCGCGCGCCTGGCGCCGCCG
>QEVT01000436.1 GCA_003576755.1 bacterium
CGACGCCCCCGCCGCCGGCGAGACCGCCGGGACGACCGCGGGCGACACCGCCGGCGGCGCCCAGATGACCGCCGCCACCGCCGAGCCCCCGGCCGAAGGCGCCGCTCCCGCCGCCGCCCCCGGCGGCCGCCTCGCCGCCGTCAAGGAACGCGGCAAGCTCGTGTGCGGCGTCAACGACCAGCTCCCCGGCTTCGGGTCGCTCGGCCCCGACGGCACGTACAGCGGGTTCGACGTCGACTTCTGCCGCGCCGTCGCCGCCGCCGTCCTCGGCGACGCCGAGGCCGTCGAGTTCCGCCCGCTCACCGCCCAGCAGCGGTTCACCGCCCTCCAGACCGGCGAGGTCGACGTGCTGATCCGCAACACCACCTGGACCCTCTCGCGCGACACCCAGAACGGCCTCGACTTCGGGCCCACCACGTTCTACGACGGCCAGGGCGTCATGGTCCGCAAGGATTCCGGCGCCAAGACCCTGCCCGACCTCGCCGGGGCGACCATCTGCGTCACCTCCGGCACCACCACCGAGAAGAACCTCGAGGACGCCATGCGCGCCGACGGCGTCGCCTACACGCCCGTGGTGCTCGAGACCCCCGACGACCTGATGAACACCTACGACCAGGGCCGCTGCGACGCCGTGACCGCCGACCGCTCCGCCCTCGTCGCGCGGCAGCCCACGCTGCTCGAGCCCGCCGCGCACGCGATCCTCGAGGCCACCCTCTCCAAGGAGCCGCTCGGGCCGGCCGTGCTCCAGGGCGACGCCCAGTGGGCCGACGTCGTGCGCTGGGTCGTCTACGGCACCATCGCCGCCGACGAGCTCGGCATCACGTCGAAGAACGTCGACGAGTTCCTCGCCAGCGAGAACCCCGAGATCCGCCGCATGCTCGGCGTCGAGGACAAGCTCGGCGAAGGGCTCGGCCTGGCCAACGACTACCTCGTGACCGTGCTCCGCGCCGTCGGCAACTACGGCCAGATCTACGACCGGAACCTCGGCGTCGAGACCACCATCAACCTCGAGCGCGGGCTGAACCAGTCGTGGGAGGCCGGTGGCCTGCTGTACAGCCCGCCGTTCCGCTGAGCGGCGGGGTCGCATGACGCGGGGCGCCCGCGCATGACCGGGCGCCCGACGCCGCCGTGGCGCGACGAGCGCGTGCTGGCGTGGCTGGCGCAGCTCGTCGTCGCCGCGGCCGTGCTCGCCGTCGTCGGCTACGGCGCGCAGTCCATCCTGGCCGACATGCGCGCCCGGGGCCTCGCGCCCGGGCTGGCGTTCCTCGGCAACACGGCCGGCTTCCGCATCGGCGAGGGCCCGGCGTTCGACGGCGCCACCGACACCTACGCCCGCGCGTTCGGGGTCGGCCTGGTCAACACGGCGCGCGTGGCGCTGGCCGGGGTCGTGCTCTCGACCGTGCTCGGGCTCGCCGTCGCCCTCGGCCGCCTGTCGGGCAACCCGCTCGTCGAGCGGCTGTGCCTGGTGTACGTCGACGCGTTCCGCAACACCCCGCTCGTCGTGCAGCTCATCTTCTGGTACCAGGGCGTGGTGCTGCGGCTGCCGCCGATCGCCGACAGCCTCGCCCTCGGCGGCACCGCCGGCGCCGCGGGCGGCGTGCAGGCGCTGGCCGGCGGCGCCGCGGCGCCCACGGCGTGGGTGTTCCTCAGCCAGCGCGGGCTGGCGCTGCCGGCCCTGACGGCCGACGGCCTCGTGCTGCCGGCCCTGTCGCGGTTCAGCTACACCGGCGGCACCGTGCTGTCGCCCGAGCTCGCCGCGCTCCTAATCGGCCTCGTGGCCTACACCGCGGCCTTCGTGGCCGAGGTGATCCGCGGCGGCATCCTGGCCGTGCCGCACGGCCAGCGCGAGGCCGCCCGGGCGCTCGGCCTCCACGACCCGCAGGTGATGCGGCGCGTCGTCCTGCCCCAGGCCCTGCCGGTCATCGTGCCGCCGCTGACCAGCCAGTACCTCAACCTCGTCAAGAACTCGTCCCTGGCGATCTACGTCGGGTTCCCCGACCTGTTCAACGTCAGCCTGACCATCGGCAACAACACCGGGCAGTTCGTGGTGGTCACCGCCATGATCATGGCCGTATACCTCGGCCTCAGCCTGGCCACGTCGCTGGTGATGAACCTCTACAACCGCCGCGTCCAGGTGGTGGCGCGATGACGGCGGCGCGCGGCTTGGCGCCGGCCGGGCTGGGCGACCTGCGGCGCGCGGCCGCGCGCCGCGGGC
>QEVT01000059.1 GCA_003576755.1 bacterium
GGCGCTGGTTCACCGAGGCCGCATGGGCCGCGGGACAGATCCCGACGCCGGACGTCCCGACGCCAGCGCCATCCCGAACGCCGGGCCCGACGGCGACGCGGGCGACGGGCGGCCCGGGGGTGTACCTGCCGGTGGCGCACAAGCCGTAGCCGGCCGGGGCGGTCGGGCGCCGGTCCGGCTCGCGCCGGTGACGGGTGTGGGGGGGCGTCGGCGCCTGTCGCCCGCGCGACCCACCGCCGATCGACGCGCGCCGGGCCTGCGGGCTGGAAGCCCGCGCTCCCAGGAACGGCGGCCGATCGACGCGCGCCGGGGCGGGCCACTGGCCCGCCCCGGACGACGCTTCATCGCTGTCGGTTCAACGCGCGTTCAACGCTTCGCGGGCGGCGGCGAGTCCGCCGCACCGGTCACGGGCAAGTGGTCTCGATCTCCAGGCCGGCGTAGATGCGCGCCAGGTCCTCGGCACCCGGGGCCTTGAAGTAGCGCGCCGGGTCGCCGGCCACGCGGGCGAGGAGGCCGTCGTCGACCAGCGTCCCGAGCCCGATGGCGTACACGACGACGCCGGCGCCCCGCGCCGCCTCGGCCGCCGCGAGCACGGCGGCGGGGTCGACGCGCTCGGCGTCGGTGAGGACGATCATCGCGGCGGTGGCGTCCCGCCGCCGCCCCGACAGCACCTCGGCGGCGGCGGCGATGCCGGTCTCGACGCGCGAGCCGTTGCCCGACGGCAGCCCGGCCAGCACCTGCGCCGCCGCCGCATGGTCGTCGGTCAGCGGCAGGGCGACGCGCGCCGCGGCGTCGAACGCCACGACGGCGACGCGGTCGCGCGGCCCCAACGTGCCGGCGAAGGCGGCGGCGGCGGCGCGGGCGGCGTCGATCTTGCGGATGCCGCCGGGCGCGGTCGGCGCGTTCATGCTGCTCGACACGTCGACGACGACGACGACGTCCACCGGCCGCACGGCCGCCACGCAGTCGCTGTGGTGGCGGTAGGCGATCGGCAGGAACAGGTCGCGCGGCACCGGCGTGCTGGTCGCCGTCGGCACGGGGGTCTCGGTCGGGGCCGGCGTCGCCGTCGGCGTGGGCTGCGGGGTCTGGGTCGGCACCGGCGTCGGGCTCGGCGTCGGCGTGGGCGGCGCCGCGACGTCGATCTCGGGCACCGGGAACGTCACGCTGCCGGTCCCGTCCCAGCCGTCGGTGAACGCGGCGTCGGCGCGCACGTTGGTCGCCAGCCGGCCGGCGACGTTCGGGCGCAGGGTGTACGTCAGACGCGTGCCGGCCGGGGCGTCGGCGAGCTGCCACGTGATGGTCCGTGTGGCGGGGTCCCAGGCGCCGGCCGGCTGGATCGTCGCCGGGTCGAGGTCGAGCTCCGGCGGGATGACGTCGGCGACGGTGGCGGCCTTGACGAGCATGCGCGGGCGCAGCCGCCTGGCCACGCGCTGGTACACCGGCACGGTCGAGGTGAGGTCGTTGTCCCAGATGCTGAGGACGTCGAGGTCGCTGGACGCGAGCAGGCTGCTGTCGCCGCTGCCGTTGACGACGACCACGGTCACGCCCTCGGCGGCGAGCTCCTGCGCCACGCCCTCGGCGTCCTGCTGCTCGGTGCAGTCGGGCCGCTCGGTCTTGACGCAGTACTCCGGCCCCACGAGGACGACGACCTTGCGGCCGGGCACGTTGCCGAGCAGCCGGAACTGCTTCTGGGCCTCGGACAGCGCGTTGGCCTCGCTGGACTCGCTGCCGCCGCCGGCGTTGAGCTGCTCGAGGCCGGTGACGATCTTGGCGGCGTCCTGGGTCCAGCGCACCTTGAAGGCGGTGCTGACGTAGTAGCCGAGGAGGCCGAGGTTGTGGCGGCTGAAGTCGGCGAGCGCCACGATCCGCCGCGCGGCGTCGAGCGCATCGGTGCGCTTGGTGTTGACGACGAGCAGGATGTGGGCCGGCTCCTCGATGGCGCCGCACGACCCGCTGAGCGTCAGCGTGAGGTCGACGGGGTCGCCGAGCATGACCTGTCCGGGCGAGGCGGTCTTGTCGCCGTACACGCGGCACACCTGGCCCTTCAGCACGTCGGGCCGGCCGTCGCGGGGGGCGTAGACGTTGATCTCGCTCATCAGCCGGTTGGCGACGAAGACGCGGCCGCCGGTGTCGACGGCGATGTCGGAGAGGTTGCGCGCCTGGGAGTGCTCGTTGGGCTTGCCGTCGAAGCGCACGAGCTCGGCGCTGGTCTGGTCGAGCCGGACGACCTCGCCGAAGGCGGTCAACGCGAACACCGTGCCGTCGGGGCCGCCGGCGATGCGCCAGGTGTCGGTCGGCGACTTGATGGTGCGCACGAGGTTGCCGGTGGCGGTGCGCACCTGGATCTCGTCGCGCAGGACGTCGAGCACGTAGATCTGGCCGTCGGGCCCGGCGGTCACGCCGGCGAAGATGGCGGTGCGGTCGGACCCGCCGAGGGGCCACGTGAGCTTGCGGCCGCGCGACAGGCGGGGGTAGGCCAGGAGCTCCTGCTCCTCGTTGTTGACCAGGAGCAGGAGGTCGTTGTAGGCGTCGAAGGTGAACGCCGTGATCTCCTCGGGCGGGGGCGCCGACGACGTCCACACGGGCTCGAGGTAGTCCAAGGGCTCGCCGCGGTGGTTGCGGGTGCGCACGACGAACTGGCCGAGGCACGGCGTGCTCAGCGGGCGGGGCGACCCGGCGTTGAGGCACGACCCGTAGCCGATGACGCCGTCGGGCGTGCCGTCGCCGGTGGCCATCTGGAGGGTGATCGAGATCGGCTCGGTCGGGAAGGTCTCGACGGGCAGGAGGCGCTGCTTGACGCCCTCGGACGAGAACAGCGACACGCCCTGGAAGTCCTGGACGTAGACGGCGCCGCTCGGCCGCACCTCGATGTCGGTGGGCGCCCGGAAGGGCGTCTCGTTGATGGAGGCCATCGGGAACACCTGCTCGACCTGCCTGAACTGGCGGTCGCGGTAGCGCACGATGGCCGGGGCGATGGGGTTGCGCGGGTTCTGGTCGTCTTCGTCGTAGATGGCCATGGCGTAGTACAGGCCGGCCTCGGCGTTGACGTACGGGAAGAAGAACCCGAAGATCTTGGACCCGGGCTGCGAGGAGTTGAGGAACTCGACGGTGTCGTCGGTGATCATGCACGGGAAGGCGAAGAGGGTCTCGTCGTCGATCGACACGAGGTCCCACGCCGAGCACTGCTGGAAGTACGGGGCGCCGCGGGGCCACCCGGGCGGGGGGGCGCCGGCCTTGCGGTAGCGGGCGTCGCGCAGGTTGATGGTGCGCACGAGGCGCACGCCGTCGCCCTCGCGCCGGAACACCTGGATTCGCGAGCCGCCGCGGTCGCCGACGAAGATGTCGCCGCCCTCGGCGACGGCGACGTCGGTGAGCTGCCGGAAGCTGCCCTGGGCGCTCCCGCGCCGCCCGAAGCTGAACACCTCGGCGCCGGCGGGGTCGAACACGCGCACCTTGTTGGACAGGCGGTCGGCCAGCCACAGGTTGCCGTCGGGGCCGCGCTCCATGCCGGACACGAAGATGTCGGACACATAGCGGATGAAGTTGCCCTCGAGGTCGTAGACGACGAGGCGGTAGCTGTCGTAGTCGGCGACGTAGACCTGGCCGGCGGCGTTGTCGACCTCGATGTCGTTGGGGTTGTTGACGCGGTCGGGGCCGACGCCCTGGTTGCCGAACACCTGGTTCCAGTTGCCGTCGGGCGCCATCATGGCGACGCGGTTGGCGAGGAAGTCGGCGAGGTACACGGTGCCGTCGGCGCGCACGGCCAGGCCGCCGGGGCTGCCCATCTGGTTGAGGGGGGTCTCGCTGGGCGGCCACTGGTCGACCAGCACGTACTGGGTCTCGCGCTGGGCCTGCGCCGGGGCGACGCCGACGAGGCCGACGGCAGCGGCAACAAGGGCGCCGAGCAAGGCGCGCCGGCGCGTGGGGACGGGCGCGGATCGCATGGGACTACCTCCTGGCAGTGACGGGTTCATCCGTTGGTGAGATGGGGCGGGGCGGGGATTGGTTTCAGGGCTCGTTCAACGGTAGCGTTTCAGCATCGGGTTCAACGTCGGCCGGGCCGCGGCCGTGACCATGCCCCGGAGCGGGCGTGGAAGGTCTCGACCGCGCCTATCTACGCGGGTGGACGCGGGGAGGTTTCATTAACTCCATGGTAACCGGGCCGGTCGGCGTGCGGCCGACCCGGCCGCGCGCCGACCAGGATAACCAACACCGGTTGCGATCGGATTGTGACGGGCGCGGCGGAGGTTAGGGTTTCGCAACGGGCGCGGGGGGTGCCTTGGTCCGGATCGGGTGGGGAGCGCAGGCCCCCGTGGACGACCTCGGCGGTGAGGATGCGGGGGTCGAGACTGCCTCGCCGACCGCCCCGATTCGGCGCGGCATGCCGGTGCCGCCCAGCGGTCGGCGGGATTTTGCGCGTCTCAAGCATGCCACTGGACCAAGTGGGCCATGAGTCGCCCTCTCGGAGCGCCCCGGCGGTCGGGGGACCGCGGCGAACGCGGCTGGGCGCCGGGGTGGCGCTGGGGCTGGAGCGACGGCCGGAAGATCGGCCGCGGCGGCGGATCGACGGCCATCCGGCGCCCGATCGCCCCCCAGGCGCCTTTAATAAACCGCCGCGTGGGACGTTATCTATACAGATAACCGAACGCCGCCGCCGCCCCGCCATGGGGGACTTCCCCGGGCGGCGCCGGCACCCACCGAAAGGAGCAACCTCATGGCGAAGCTGGTTCAGGCGGTCGTACGGTACGGTCCGAAGGTCGTGCGGCCCCGTGCGCTGCGCGACCACGAGCTCGCGGAGTGGCTGGCCGGGCGCACGGGGCTGACGCGGGCCCAGGTGGCGGCGGTGCTCTACGAGCTGAGCGCGGCGATCTCGTTCTTCAACCGGGCGGGGATGACGCTGCGGCTGGCGGGGGTCGGCACGTTTCGGCCCACCGTCCGCAACTCGGGGCGGATGCGAATCCGCTACAACATGGCGCCGGAGCTGCGGCGGGAGATCAACGCGACGGGTGCGTTTGCGGGCGAGATCGCCAACCGCGAGAACATCGGCGTGGACCCGGCGGGCTACAAGGCGCTCTGGGACGCGGAGTTCCCGGACGATCCGGTGGTGCTGCCGACGTGAGCGGCGGGGCCGGCGCCTGCCGGGGCGTCGGGAGACACGCGAACAGGCGGTGCAAGCGGGGCGGCCCTTCGGGGCCGCCCCGCCGTGTGCGTGGCGGCGGAGCGGACGGTCCGACGACCGTGCGCCCGCGATGCCGGCGGCGTGAACGGTGATCGGTGCGCGCGATCACGGTGATCGCACCGGGCAATCACGGTGATCGTGGACGGCGATCACGGTGATCGTGGACGGCGATCACGGTGATGTCGATGGCGGATCACCGTGAAGGTTGGCTGCGGTGACGGTCGTCCGGCTTTGGGTCATCCGGGCGGATCGGGCGGAAGACGTGCTCCAGGCCCCAGTCGCCAGCGCCACGCCGATGCCGGGCCGATTCAGACGCCCATCGCTCCCAATCCTCGATCCGCAGCCCCGCGACCCGCCGGAGCTCACGTACGCTGTGCGTCGCCAACGTCAGCCCATGCGCACGAGCGGCGGCGGCGCCCGTCGCGCCCGCGGGGCAGGTGCGAGGCCGCGATGGACAGCCGCCGCATGAGCTCCGATCCGCGCGCTGGACGGCCGGTGTCATCGGTGTGTATCATCGCCCCCTGCTCGACCACCGCGATCCGATCGCCTCATGACGTCCTCTCCACGCTTCTCACGATTGGATCACGACCGACGCCCGCGGGCAATTCCTCGGTGTCCGCGCTCCGTGACGCAGTTCGACGGGGAGGTGTATCCGCCATGGCTGGGCTACCCAGCGGGACGGTGACATTTCTGTTCACCGACATCGAGGGCTCGACGCAGCGGTGGGAGCATCACCGCGCGGGCATGGCGCGCGCCCTCGACGCCCACAACGCGCGTCTGCGGACGGCCATGGCGGTGCATGGCGGGTACGTCTTCAAGACCATGGGCGACGCGTTCTGCGTGGCTTTCGCGGATCCGGCCGCCGCGCTGGAAGCCGCGCTCGATGCTGCACGCGCCATCGCCGCCGAGGACTGGTCGGTCTTCGGCGCAGACTTCCCGCCGCTCCGGGTGCGGATGGCGTTGCACACCGGCCCGGCGGAGCTGCAGGACGGCGATTACGTCGGCCCGCCGGTGAACCGGGTGTCGCGGCTGATGTCGGCCGCGCACGGGGGGCAGGTGCTGCTGTCGCTGGCCAGCCAGCAGTTGGTGCGCGACGCGCTGCCCGAGGGGTGCGAGCTGCGTGACCGCGGGCGGCATCGGTTGAAGGATCTGCGGCACAGCGAGCACATTTTCCAGGCGCTGGCGGACGGGTTCCCCGATGTCTCGATGCCGCCGGACACGGCCGAGCAGCTCGATACGCACGCCCATGGCGATGTCGAGCCAGCGGGGCTGCCGACCGCGTGCCCCTACCGCGGCCTTGCCGCGTTCCGCGAAGTCGACGCCCCATTCTTCTTTGGGCGAGAGGCGTTCACCGAGCTGCTCCTCGACGCGGTCGCGCACGGTCCGATGGCTGGCGTCGTCGGCCCATCGGGGTCGGGAAAGTCGTCGGTGGTGTTCGCAGGGCTGGTGCCGAGGCTGAGGGCAGCGGAGGGCGGGGCCGGTTGGACGGTGCTTGAGCTGCGGCCAGGCGCACGGCCGTTCCACGCGCTGGCCGGGACGCTCGTGCCGTGGTACGAGCGAACCGACCTGACC
Source organism: bacterium (assembly GCA_003576755.1). Taxonomy (GTDB): domain Bacteria; phylum Chloroflexota; class Anaerolineae; order Epilineales; family Epilineaceae; genus UCB3. Next base: position 6,752 of record QEVT01000059.1, read on the forward strand.
GAGACCGACCGGCTGGCCGAGACCGGCAAGCTCGCAGGGCACCTGCGCGGCGGGACGATCGCTGCACGGGACGTGCTGCAGCGGATCGGCGACAAGCATGCCGGTCTCGACCGTCTGCTGCTGGTGGTGGACCAGTTCGAGGAGCTCTACACGCTGTGCTCGGACGACGGCGAGCAGCGGGCATTCCAAGACCTGTTGTTCAGCGCCGCATTCGAACGCGCCGGCGGGGTGCCGTTGACGCTCGGGTTGACGCTGCGGGCCGACTTCATGGGGCATGCACTGGCGTACCGGCCGTTTGCGGATGCCATCCAGCGCCACGACGTGAAGCTCGGGCCGATGACGCGCGGCGAGCTCGCGCGGGCGGTAAGGCTTCCGGCGGAGATTCAGGGACGGTCGTTCGAGCCGGGGCTGGTGGAGCGGATCGTCGACGACGTGGGGGAGAAACCGGGGACGTTGCCGCTCCTCGAGTTTGCGCTGACGAAGCTGTGGGAGTCCCAAGAGCACGGGTGGCTGACGCACGAGGCGTACGAGGCGATCGGTAGGGTCGAAGGGGCGGTGGCGCGGCATGCGGAAGCGACCTACGAGAGCCTCGCCGACAGCGACCGCTCGATGGCGCGGCGGGTGTTCGTGCAGCTCGTGCGACCGGGGGAGGGGACAGAAGACACGCGGCGGGTCGCGACGAAGGACGAGCTTGGCGACGGAGGCTGGGGGCTCGCGCAGCGGTTGGCGAGTGCGCGGTTGGTGGTGACCGACCGCGATGGGCTGGGGCGTGAGACCGCGGAGGTGGTGCACGAGGCGCTGATCCGGTCGTGGGGCCGGCTGCGGGAGTGGATGACCACGGATCGGCGGTTCCGGATGTGGCAGGAGCGGTTGCGGTTCAACGTCCGGCAGTGGGAGCTGGCGGGGCGGGACGACGGTGCGCTTCTGCGCGGGGTGCCGCTGGCCGAGGCTGAGCAGTGGGCGGCCGAGCGGGGCGGCGAGATCACCGCGGACGAGGCGGCATTCGTCGCCGCCGGTGCGGCGTTGCGGGCACGACATGACGCCGAGCGCGAGGTGCAGCGCGAGCGCGAGCACCGTCTGCAGCGGCGGGTGCGCAACCTGGCGGCCGGAGTGGCGGCGGTGGCGATGGTCGGGCTGGTGGTATCGCTGGGCTTCGCGGGCACAGAGGCCCGCACGCGGCGCGCGTCACAGCGCCTGGCGCTGGCGGCGGGGGCGCAGACCCTGCTGGCCAACGACCTGCTGGACCCCGCGCTGGCGTTGGCGATGGAGGCGACGCGCGGCGACGAAGTGCCGCCCGAGGCGGAGCTGGCGCTGGCGGACGCGGCTTATGCGCCAGGAACGCGGCTGCGCCTGGCGGGGCACGCGGCGGCCGTGACAGACGTTGCCATCAGCCCCGACGGCCGCCGTGCGGCGTCCGTGTCATGGGACCACACGCTGCGGCTGTGGGACCTGGCGACGGGCGAGGCGATCCGCAACGTCGAGGCGCATGTCGAAAGCATCGAGGCTGTCGCCTACAGCCCCGACGGCCGCCACCTGCTCACCGGCTCGTGGGACAACTACGTCGGCCGCCGGGAAACGCTCCTGGTGCTGCGCGATGCCGAGACCGGAGAGGCGATCCGGTCGCTCCAGGGGCACACCGAGATCGTGCAGGTCGTGGCGTTCAGCCGGGACGGCCGGCGCGCGATCTCGGGCGCCGCCGACCGGTCTGTGCGCGTGTGGGACGTCGCGACAGGCGCGCAGCTACAGGTGCTGAACGGCCATTCAGCCTGGGTCTACGGCGTGGCCTTCAGCCCGGATGGTCGGTATGCCGTTTCGGCGGCCGGCGACAAGGCCGTCGTGGTGTGGGACCTCGAATCCGGCGCTGAGTTGAAGCGTCTGATCGGGCATACCAACGGGGTGTATGCCGTGGCGGTGACGCCCGACGGCAAGCGCGTCGTCTCGGTATCGGTCCAGCCAGAAGCCACCCTCCGGGTCTGGGACTTCGAGACCGGGGCGTCGCTTAGCGCGTTCAAGCAGCCCGAGGGCATCCGGAGCCTTGCCCTCGACGCGTCGGGCGCCACGGCCCTGCTGGGCCTGCAAAACGGCGACATCGTGCGGTCGGACCTCGCCACCGGTCTGGAGATCGCGCGCTACACCGGCCACACCGACGATGTCTATCAGGTCGCGCTCTCGCCCGACGGCCGGGCGTTCGCCTCGGCGTCTGGCGATGGGACGGTGCGGGTCTGGCACGTCGAGAGCCCCGCCCTCGAAGCGCGACTCGAGTGTGGGATGCCCGTGAATGCCATCGCATTCGGGCCGGACGGCCGCGGCCTGCTTGTCGGCGGCCGCTCGCCGCGTGTGCAGTGGTGGGACGTCGATGCCCGTGAGCTGGTGCGCGAGATGGACGCGCACCGCGTCGAGGTTCCAGACGTGGCCGTCCATCCGGACGGGCTGACGGTCGCCATCGACCGGCTTGCCGGTCCGGTCGTACGGGATCTTCGCTCGGGGGGCGCCGTGCGGATGCTGGACGGGATGCGCTTCGACTCTGGCACGAACAACACTGCCGGAGGACCGGCCGCCGGGACCGGCCTCGTCTTCAGTCCCGACGGCCGGCACGTGCTTCGAACCGGCTGGAGCACCGATGCGCGCGTGATCGATGTCGCGTCCGGCCGAGAGGTCCTTCGTCTCGCGATCGGTGCGGTGAGCCACCGAGGCGCCTTCAGCCCCGATGGCTCCCGGGTGGTCGTACCGGCAACAGCGGTGGGGAGCTCTATGCCGCGTACGTCTGGGACCTCGTCGCGGATCGTGTCGTTCACCGCCTCGAGGGCCATTCCGGCGACGTCGTCGGCACGGCCTTCAGCCACGACGGACGGGTGGTGGCGACGGTGTCGCGGGATCGGTCGCTGCGGCTGTGGGACGTCGCATCGGGGACGGAGGCGCATCGCGCGGAGTTCAGCGCCGCCCTCAACACCGTCGCGTTCAGCCCGGACGGGCGAACGCTGGCCATTGGCGGCGACGACGGCTCGGCATTCCTGTGGGATGTCGCGCGGCGGTCGGTGGTGCGCCGTTATCCTGGCCACACCGCTCCGGTGAAGCGCGTGGCGTTCAGTCCCGACGGCCGTCGCCTGGCGACCGGCTCGCTCGACGGGACGGTACGCCTTTGGTCGATCCACCCGACCCTCGCGGAGCTGCGCGCCTGGTCTCCGGGCAAGCGCCTCGCCCGCGCACTGACGTGCGCCGAACGCATGACCCACCATACGCCCGCTCAATGCGACGCCGGAGGCACCCCGCCCCCGACCGAGGCGCTCGAACCGGCCTCGACTTCGGCGCAGGCCGGTGCGGACGGTGGCCCGCAAGGCACGGCCGACGTCCCGGATGCCACGCCGGCACGCCCGACGAGCGCGCTCGGATCGCCGTTTCCAGTGGCGCCGCCGGCCACCAACCTGCCGCCCGAGCGCCCGCTTGCGCAGGTGGCGTGGCCGGCGGACCAGATCCTCGGCCTGGCATTCGACCCTGTCGGCGAGGCCGTGTTCGCGACGTCGACCGACGGAGCCGTCCGGCGCTGGGCGTATCGTACCAACGAGGTCGACGGCCGGCTGCGCCTCGGCCGCAAGCTCGGGACCACGGTGGACACGAGCACCGATGGGAACTTCCTCGTGGCCGGGTACGAGAACGGCGATGCCGTGCTCTGGGACCGGCGGATCGGCAAGGCGGTGTGGCGCACGGCATTCGGCAGCCCGTTCTCGGGCGCCGGGTTCCTGCCGCTGGGCGACGAGCTGCTCGCTTTCCCCGCAGCTCCGATGTCCTTGCCCGTGCTCGACGTCGCGTCTGGTCGGCACGCCCGCGACCTCATCCACACGTCGGCGGTAACGGCGGCGGCGCTCGGCCGTGACGGCCGACAGATCTACACCACGGCATACGACCGCGCCATCCACGTGTGGGACGCGGCGACCGGCACGGAGGCCCGCGCGTTTCCGTTCGACCAGACAGGGCATGCCGGATTCGTGACCGACATTGCCGCGCTTCCGGACGGCCGCGGCATCGTGACCGGCGGCCGCGACGGCCGCATCGTCCGTTGGGACGCCGACACCGGCGACGTGCTCGGCGAGTACCACGGCCACCGGGGCATCGTCTGGCGCGTCGTCCCGCTGTCGGCGGGCGATCGGTTCGTCAGCGTGGGCGAGGATCGGACCCTACGGCTCTGGGATGTCGCTTCAGGAAGCGAGCTCCGCCGCTTGGCGTGGCAGGGCGACGTGACCCGCTACCGCGGCCTGGATGTCAGCGCCGACGGCCGCCTGGCGGCGTCCGCCGGCGACGACGGGGTCGTGCGTCTGTGGGATCTCGCCGGCGCCGGCAACCTGCCGGCGCTGCCGGACCCGGGTCCAGCAACCGGTCAGCCGGACGCCATCGGGCCGCGCGGCGCGCGCGCCGCAGGCACCGCCGTCGCCGGGGCCCAGCCCGGACGGTTGGACGCCGGGACCGCAGATGCCTGGACGCTCGCTCCGGGCCTCGAAGATCGCATCGTCGACATCGCGGTCCGCGCCGCGCAACCGGCGACCGGCACGCTGGCGGTGGACGACTGGGTCCAGGCCGGCCGCCTGGACCCGGTGCTGCGCGTGTTGCGCGCCGACGGGACCGTGGTTGGCGAGAACGACGACGAACCCGGCAGCGATACCCGGAACGCCCGCCTCGACAACGTCGCGCTCGGAGCAGGCGAAGCCCATCGGCTGGACGTGTTCGCCTTCGACCCACGCATGCGTGGCGCGTATCAGCTCGTCGTCACGTCCACGCTGGCCGGCCGCGAGGTCCGCCGTCTGGGCGCTTTCGATGCGCCTGCCCGATCCGTGGCCACGGGCAGCCCCACGCCTGCCCGCGCCCGCAGGTTCTGGGGCCTCGCGCTCTCGCCCGATGGGGCGACGGTCGCGGTCGGCGAGGGCATTCCCCCGTTCGCCGAAGGTCAGCCCTTCCGCGTGACCCTGTGGGACCTGGCCACCGGGGTTGAGCGCCGTGTGCTGAGCGAAGGGCTCGCGGGGCACCTCGACACGATCCGTGCCGTGGCGTTCAGCCCGGACGGCGCGACCGTGCTGTCCGCATCATTCGACGCCCTGGCGATCCTGTGGGACGCTCGCACCGGCCACGTGCGCGGGCGCCTTTCCGGGCACGACAACCAACTGATCGACGCCGCGTTCAGCGCCGACGGACGGCAGGTGCTGACCGCATCCGGCGACGATGCCGTGATCCTGTGGGACGTGGCCAGCGGCGAGCCGCTGCATCGGCTGACCGCCCATGCCGGCGACGTCCAGGAAGCGGCCTTTGCCCCCGACAGCCGCACCGCGTGGTCGGCCGGCAGCGACGGGAAGCTCGTCGAATGGGACCTTTCTTCCGGCGCCGAGCGCCGCCGTTTCGACCACGGGCCCGCCGCCTTGGGCGTGGCCGTGAGCCCGAACGGCCGGCTGCTCGCCTCGTGCGGCGAGAAGGGCTCGCTCGCCCTGTGGGACCTCGCCGCCGGGCTGGAGGTCCGGCGCGTGACGGGGCACGCAGGCGAGGCGGTCGAGAGCATCGCGTTCAGCCCCGACGGCCGGCACGTCGTGACGGCCGCCGGCGACCGGACCGTGCGGGTCTGGCGCACCGACACGCTCACGGAGGCCGCCCGGATCGTCGGCCACACCCGAGCGGTGGTCGAGGCCGTGTTCACGCCCGACGGGACACGCGTCGTGTCCAGCAGCCACGACGGCACGGTGCGGGTGTGGGACGTGGCGGGATTGGCGGGAAGATAGCCGCCACCCGTTGCACGCAGGCCAGAGCGTCAGTATACTATCGGTAATACCGGAGGTATACGCACCATGGCCATGATCAAGACCGCCATCTCGATGTCTGAGACCATCTTCGAAGAAGCGAGCGAAGCCGCCCGGGACATGAACGTCAGCCGAAGCCACCTGATCGTGCTCGCGCTCGAGGACTTCCTGCGCAAGCGCGAGAACGCCAAGCTGTTGGAGCAGCTCAACGCGGCACACGGAGACGATCTCGATGCCGGCGACCGAGCGTTCCTGGACAAGGGAAAGCGTGGCCTGCGCGATCTGCTCGAGGACGATGAGTGGTGATCCGGCAAGGTGATGTCTTCTGGGTCGACCTCGACATGCCGTCCGGATCCGAACCCGGACGCCGCAGACCCTGCGTCGTCGTCCAAAACGACGTCGCCAACGGCAGTCGGCTCCGCACGGTCATCGTTTGCGCGGTGACAAGCAGGGTTGACCGTGCGCGGCATCCCGGCAACGTCCTGTTGGAGTCAGGTGAGGGCGATCTCCCGCGCCTCGGCGTGGTGAACGTGTCACACGTCATCACGGTGGACAAGTCCGAGCTCATCGAGCGCATCGGGATGCTCTCGGCCAAACGCGTACGCCAGATCCTCGACGGAATCCGGCTGTTCCTCGATCCGCGCGACCTCCCTGAGCCATAGGACTCGTCAAACAACAAGGCCACTGCTGGGAACGCCGGCATCTTGCCGGCCTGTGTCGTCCGATGCCGCCTGGAAGGCGGCGCTCCCAGGGTGGGTTGTTTCTTGACGACTCCATAGCCGCGGCCCTGTCGGGGGCCCATCCAACGAGCCCCCCCGCGCACCCGCCGGCGCCCGCCCCCTTGCGCCCGCCCACCCGGGGACCTACAATCCGCAACCGCAGTCGCCCGCCCTGCCTCCGGCGCCGTCGCGCCCGCCCGATCCCGAAAGGAACCGCAATGGGACGCCTCGTCCACTTCGAGATCCACGCCTCCGACCCCGAGCGCCTCGCCGACTTCTACCGTGCGCTGTTCGGGTGGACCATCGCCAAGTGGGAGGGCCCGATGCCGTACTGGGTCATCACCACCGGCGACCCCGCCTCTCCCGGCATCGACGGCGGCATGGTGCTCCGCCAGGGCGACCCGCCCGCCGCCGGCCAGCCCGTCAACGCCTTCCCGTGCGTCGTCGACGTCGACGACGTCGACGCCGACGTCGCCAAGGCCGTCGGCCTCGGCGCCGTCGTGGCGCTCCCCAAGATGGCCGTCCCCGGCGTCGGGTGGCTGGCCTACATCCTGGATCCCGACCGGAACATCCTCGGTATGATGCAGAACGACCCCGCCGCCGCCTGATCCCCGGACGGCAGCGCCATGCTCACCCCCGACGCCGTCGACCGCATCGCCGCGCTGGCACGCCTGCAGCTCACCGACGACGAGCGCCGGCTCCTGGCCGGCCAGCTCGCCGCCATCCTCGACTACGTCGACCAGCTCGCGGCGGCCGACCCCGGGGGCGAAGGCGACGCGGAAGGCGACGGCCTCCCCGCCGGCGACCGCGACGCCGTGCCCGACCCCGACGGCCCCGGCCCCGGCCGTCTGACGCTCCGTCCCGACGTCCCGGGCCCGTCGCTGCCGCGCGACGTGGCCCTGGCCAACGCTCCCGACGCCGTCGACGGCTACCTGCGCGTGCCGCAGGTCCTGGGCGGCGAGGCCCCGTGACCGGCGGTCCCCACGCCCCCCCGGGCGACCCCGCCGCCCTCACCGCCGCTGGCGCCGCGCGCGCCATGCGCGACGGCACGCTGACGTCGGCTGCCCTGACCGATGCCTACCTCGCCCGCATCGCCGCGCACGACCCGCACCTCAACGCCTACCTCACCGTCACCGCCGACGACGCGCGCGCCCAGGCCGCCGAGGCCGACCGGCGCCGCGCGGCCGGCGAGGACGGACCGCTCCTCGGCGTGCCGTTCGCCCTCAAGGACCTGTTCACCACGGCCGGCATCCGCACCACCGCCGGCTCGCGGATGCTCGAGGGGTACGTGCCCCCCGACGACGCCGAGCCGTACCGCCGCCTGCGCGCCGCCGGCGCCGTGCTCCTCGGCAAGCTGAACATGGACGAGTTCGCCATGGGATCGAGCAACGAGAGCTCCGCCTTCGGGCCCGCCCGCAACCCCTGGGACCCCGGCCGCTCCCCCGGCGGTTCGAGCGGCGGCGCCGCGGCGGCCGTCGCCGCCGACCTGTGCGCCTTCGCGCTCGGCACCGACACCGGCGGGTCGATCCGTCAGCCCGCCGCGCTGTGCGGCGTCGTCGGGCTCAAGCCGACCTACGGGCGGGTGTCGCGCCGCGGGATGGTCGCGTTCGCCAGCAGCCTCGACCAGGCCGGGCCGCTGGCCAAGGACGTGCGCGACGCCGCCCTCGTGCTCGACGCCATCGCCGGCCACGATCCCGCCGACGCCACGAGCGCCGACCGGCCCGTGCCCGACCACGCCGCCGCCGTCGCGGCCGCCGGCGCCGACCTCGGCGGGCTGCGGATCGGCGTGCCGGCCGAGTACTTCGCCGACGGCCTCGACCCCGCCGTGCGCGCGGCCGTCGAGGCCGCCGTCATGGACCTCGAGGCGGCGGGCGCGCGGCGCGTCGCGATCTCGCTCCCGCACTCGGTGTACGCGGTCGCCGTGTACTACCTCGTCGCCACCGCCGAGGCCAGCGCCAACCTCGCCCGCTACGACGGCCTGCGCTATGGCCGCGCCGTCCCCGACGACGACCTCTGGGCGCGCTACGCCCGCACCCGCGGCGAGGGGTTCGGCCTCGAGGTCAAGCGCCGCATCGTGCTCGGCACCTTCGCGCTGTCCGCCGGGTACCACGACGCGTACTACGGCCGCGCGACGCGCGTGCGCCGGCGGATCCGCGCCGACTTCGACGCCGCGCTGGCGCGGTGCGACGTCATCGTCGGGCCGACGTCGCCGACGACCGCGTTTCGGCTGGGTGAACGGACCGGCGACCCGCTGGCGATGTACCTCAGCGACATCTACACGATCGCGCTCAACCTCGCCGGCTACCCCGGCCTCTCGGTCCCGTGCGGCCTGGCCGGCGGCCTGCCCGTGGGCTTGCAGATCATGGGCCGGCCGTGGGGCGAGCCGACCGTGCTGCGCGTGGCGCGGGTGTACGAGCGCGTGGCGGGCCTGCGGGCGGCCGAGCGGGCCTGAGTCGACGCCCGCCCGACGGCAGCCCGACCGCCGTCCCGCGCTTGCCCCGCGCGCCCGTCGGGGCCCATATCCGCACCGCGCCGCCGGCGTCTCAAGTCTCAACGCCCTGTCGGCGTTACCCCCATGGCCCCTTGCCGTGCCAGTGCTCCGAGGTGACGGTTCGCACCGCCGCGTGTCCGATTCGGCCGCCGCGCCGCCGGGTCGACCCGGCGGCCGCGCGCCACCGGCGTCATTCGCCCCAGTCCCAAGGAGTGCTCGACAATGTCCACCTATCCATCCATCGCCCGCCGGCTCGGCCGGCTGGCGGCCATCGCCCTCGGCTTCTTGCCGGCCGTGTCCATCGGCCTCCTGGCCACCCTGTCGATATCCCATGGCGGCGCGCCCGGCCGATTCCCGGCCTCGGCGTCGCCCGACCGCGCGGCAGCGGTCTCGGAGGCCGCGCCGGCCGACCTCGGCGCGGCCCCCGAGACCGCTGCCGCGACGCCCGCCGACCTGCCGCCACCTCCGCCCG
>QEVT01000001.1 GCA_003576755.1 bacterium
ACGGCGTGGCGGTGGACGGGTCGCACGCGGTCTACGCCGGGCATGCCGAGGGCGCGGCGGTCGCGGCGGCGCTCGCCGCCACGTGGTTCGACCGCCGGCTGCCGGCGCCGCGCGGCCTCGTGGCGCTGATGCCGCGCGGGGGGGCCGGGGCGGTCCAACCCGGCATGCTGGCGCGGCTGCCGCGCGACACCCGGTTCCTGCTGGTGGCCGCCGACGCCGGCCCGGCGGTGGACGACGCGGCCGACATCGCGCTGTGGGACGGCACGGCGCACTTGCCGGCCGCCTGGCGCAACCGCCTGGTCGTGGAGACCGACGCCCATGGCGTGCCGCCGCTCGTCGCCGACTGGCGGCTCCCCTTCACCGCCGGGCCGCACGGCGCCGTCGACGCGCTCGACTGGTACGGGCCGTGGAAGTGGCTCGACGCGCTGACCGCCTGCGGCTACCGCAACGCCGACTGCCGCTACGCCTTCGGCGGAACCCCGGAGCAGACCGGTCTGGGCGTGTGGGCGGACGGCCGCCCGGTCACGCCGGCGCGGCTGGCCGCGCCGCGTCGCCCGGTGCGCTTCGACGCGTGGCTGCCGATCGCCGGCCAGGGGGTCGTGCGGCCGCGACGGTGAAGGCGCGGCGGCGGACGGCGAACGCGGCGCGCACGCCGACCGCCGTTCACGCGAGGCGTGCTCCGGAGCCGGCCGACGGCATCGCCACGGCCCGGCTCACCCCCCGACCGGCACCACCAGGCCCATCCGCGCCTTGAGCGCCGCCAGCTTGGGCTCGGCGACGGCGGCCGCCTGAGCCGCGCCGCGCGCCAGGCAGCGCTCGAGCTCGGCCGGGTCCGCCCGGTACTGCGCGTAGCGGGCCTGCAGCGGCGCGAGCTCGGCGACGACGACGTCCGCCACGCGCTGCTTGAGGTCGCCATAGCCGCGCGCCGTCGCGAAGTCGTCCTCGACCTCCGCGGCGCTGCGGCCGGTGATCGCCTTGTAGATCGCCAGCAGGTTGTTGACGCCCGCCTTCTCGGGCGCGTCGCTGAACCGGATCTCTCGCCCCGAGTCGGTCACGGCGCGCTTGAGCGCCCGCTCGATGGCCTTGGGGGGGTCGAGCAGCCGGATGGCATGGCCCTCGACGTGCGCCAGGCTCTTCGACATCTTCGCCGTCGGGTCGTCGAGGCCCATGATGCGCGCGCCGATCTCGGGGATGACCGCCCGTGGAAGGGTGAAGAAGTCGCCGTGGTGGTGGTTGAACCGCCCCGCGATGTCGCGCGCCAGCTCGACGTGCTGCTTCTGGTCCTCGCCCACCGGCACCTCGTCGGTGTCGTAGAGCAGGATGTCGCCTGCCATCAACACGGGATAGTCGAGCAGCCCCGTCAGCACGGTCTCGTGCCTGGCGGACTTGTCCTTGTACTGGGTCATGCGCTGCAGCCACCCGAGCGGCGTGATGCAGTTGAGCAGCCAGCATGCCTCGGCATGGGCACGGACGTGGCTCTGGACGAACAGCGTGCAGCGCGCGGGGTCGAGGCCCGCGGCGAGCAGCAGCGCCGTCATCATCCAGACCTGCTCGCGCAGCGCGGCGGGATCCTGCGGCACCGTCAGCGCGTGCAGGTCGACGATGCAGAAGTAGTTCTCCTTCTCGTCTTGCCGGGCCACCCAGCCCTTGATCGCGCCGAGGTAGTTGCCGATGTGGATGCCCCCGGTCGGCTGGATGCCGCTGAAGACACGGGGACGGGCGTGGGTGCTCATGGATCGCCTCGAATGGATGCGCTGGGTGTGGGCCTGCGTGTGCGCGGCGCGCCGCGGCCGGTCCAAGTATCGCCACCGGTCACGCGAGTGCAAAGTCACGCCGCGGGCGCGGCGCGGGAACTTTTCTGCGCCGCGCGTGTATTCTCAAGCGTTGACGCCGATGTCGTCGTCTGGAGTCCACTTGCCGACAAGATCGCCGATGCGTGCCATCGAGTGCCGACGCGCCGGTCGTCGCGGGTCCCGCGCGCCGCGGGCGGCGACAGGCATCCCTGCGGGGGTGCCTGTTCGTCGTGCGCCGGCGCGAAGGTTCGGCGCGGCATGACCTGGCTGACGGCGTCGTTCCTGGTGCCCGTGGCCGTCAGCGTCGGCGTCCCGGCGGCGTTCCTGTACTTCGTCCGACGGCTGGACCTTTACGCGTCCGGCGGGTTCGCGCTCGTCGTCGGGTGCTTCGTCGCCGGGCTCCTGGCCTTTCCGCTGTCGTTCGCCGCCAACACCGGCGCCCTGCGGCTCATGACGCTGGGCTGGGGCCTCAGCACGGCCGTCGCCCTCCTCGCGGTCAAGACCAGCGTGGCGCCGCTCGTCGAGGAGGTCGCCAAGTCGCTCGGGCTGGTCTACGCGGTCCGGCGACCCGACTTCACGTACTTCGTCGACGGCGCCATCTTCGGCTTTGCCGCCGGGACGGCCTTCGCCATCATCGAGAACCTCTTCTACCTCGGCAACGCGCGCGATCCCCTCGGCATGGCCGTCAACCGGGCCTTCAGCACGTCGCTGATGCACGGCACGGCGAGCGCCCTGGTCGGCGTCGCGCTCGGCCGGCTGCGGTTCGGGCACGGGCGGCAGCGTTTCGCGGCCCTCCTCGTCGGCTGGGCGTCGGCGATGGCGCTGCACATGGCGTTCAACCGGCTGGTCAACAGCGGGCCGCTGACGCCGGCCCACCTCGCGGGGGCCATCGCCATCGGGATCGGCGGGGTGGTCTTGACCGCCGCCTGCATCTTCTGGGGCCTGCGCGAGGAGCGCGCGTGGCTGCGCGAGACGCTGGGGCTCGGCGTCGGCGTGTCGGCCGGCGAGGCCAACGTCGTCCACCGCATGGCCGACATCGACACGCTGCTGGCCCCGATCGAACAGCACTTCGGCGCCGAGCGGCGCAAGCAGGTGCAGCGCTTCCTGCAGCTCCAGGCCCAGCTCGGCCTGAAGACCAAGGGGGCGGCGCTGGCCGCCGACCCCAAGCTGCGGGCCGCGCTCGAGGCCCAGGTCGCCGACCTGCAGGCGCAAACCGACGCCCTGCGCCGCGCCGTCGGGCTATACTGCATGTCGTACGTCCGATCGATCCTGCCGGACGAGGGCGAGCCGCTGTGGGATCGCCTCAACACCGCGCTGGCCCAGGCGGGCACCGCCGAGCCGAGCATGAACCTGTGGCAGTCCCTGGCGGACCGGACCGGCTCCGGCGCGACCGACGCCGGATCGGGGCCAACCCTGCCCGACCCGCGGCCCGAAGCCTGACCACGGGCGCACACCGAAACAGCGAGGAGCACACCGCCATGGCGCGCATCGTCTCGGTCCACTCGTTCCGCGGGGGGACCGGCAAGTCCAACATCACCGCCAGCCTGGCCACCGACGTGGCCAGGCGCGGCCACCGGGTCGGGATCGTCGACACCGACATCCAGTCGCCGGGCATCCACGTCCTCTTCGGCATGGAGGAGCAGCGCATCACCCACGCCCTCAACGACTACCTGTGGGGGCGGTGCGCGATCGAGCAGGCCGCCTACCCCGTCGACCTCGAGGCGGTGGCGGGCAAGCTGTACCTCATCCCGTCGAGCCTCAAGACCGGCGAGATCGCGCGCGTCCTGCGGGAGGGGTACGACGTCACGCTGCTCAACGACGGGTTCCGCGACCTCATCGACCGCCTCGCGCTGGACTACCTGTTCATCGACACGCATCCCGGCCTCAACGAGGAGACGCTGCTCTCGATCGCCATCAGCGACGTCCTGTTCATCGTCATGCGGCCGGACCGGCAGGACTACCAGGGCACCGGCGTGACCGTCGAGGTGGCGCGCAAGCTCGACGTGCCGCACCTCTACGTCGTCGTCAACAAGGTGTTGCCGTCCTTCGACTTCGACGCGGTCCGCCGGGAGGTCGGGCAGACCTACCAGGCCGAGGTGATCGCCGTGCTGCCGCAATGCGACGAGATGATGCAGCTGGCCAGCGCCGGGGTCTTCGTGTTGGCCTACCCGGATCACCCGCTGACCCGCTCGTTGGCCACGATGGCCGACGCCGTGGTCGCCCTTCGCGACTGAGCCGCCGGCGGCGCCCGGCCGGCGGGCGCGGCGGGGCGCGCCCGCGACGGTTCGCCGCACCGTTCGTTCGCACGCTGATTGGGAGGCGATGCATGCGCTGTCACAAATGCCGGGGCGAGCCGATCGGCATCTGCCAGTTCTGTGGCCGGGCCGTGTGCGAGCGCTGCCACGGGCCCCTGCCCTTCATCCTCACGATCTTCGTCGGCAAGGACCAGATCCCCAAGGCGGTCGTGGTCGCCGACGCGCTGTGGTGCGGCGCCTGCCGGCCGCAGCCCGAGCCGCTGCCCATGCCCGAGATGGCGTGACGGCGCGCCAGCGAGGAGTTGACCATGCCCGGCCTGTTCGACCGATTGCAGACCGAGATCGACCAGCGCGAGCGATCCGCCGGCTACTCGCCGGCCGATCTGCTGACGCTGTCCCCCGAGCTGCGCAAGCTGATCCAGACGCTGACCCGCAAGGGCGCGTCGACCACCGACGTCCTGGCGGCGGAGATCGACATGCCCGCCGCCGAGCTCGGCCCGCTCCTCGACGCGCTGATCGAGAAGGGCTTCGTCGCGGCCGTCGACGTCGCCGGCACGACGTGGTACAAGGCCGTGCTGGCCCGCCGCCGGGGACGCGAGGTGCCGTTCAACATCTGGGAGGCGCTCCAGGAGAAGACGTCCGCCGACCCGGCGCCGCCCGATCCGCCCGCCGCGCCCGAGGGAGGCTGAGGTCGCCATGGACACCGATCGCCAGCGGATGCACGACCAAGTCCTCGCCCTGCCGGCGCTCGACGGCTGCTGGCAGACCATCGACCTGCCCGCCGACGCGCACGTGTTCCACCGGGGCGACCCGGGCGACGCCCTGTACGCCGTCGTCTCCGGCACGCTCGAGGTGTATACCGCCGACGCCAACGGCCGGCGCGTCGTCCTCGAGCGGATCGGCCCCGGGCAGACCGTCGGCGAGCTGGCGCTGCTCGACGGCGGCGTGCGGTCGGCGAGCCTCGTCGCGGTGGCGCCGAGCTGCCTCAAGGTGCTGCGCCGGGACGACTTCCTGGCCACGCTGCGGCGGTCGCCCGAGCTGGCGGAGCTGACGATCGACCTGCTCAGCGCCCGGATGCGCCGCTCCGCCGAGTACCTGGCGCTCGTCACCCGTTGGTCCCGCCAGGTGGCGCGCGGCGAGTACCGCGCCGCGGAGACCGGCATCCAGGCCGCCGGCGCGGCGGCGGACGACCCGAACCTGGCGCGGTTCATCGAGACGTTCACCGAGATGGTCAGCGCGGTCCGGGCGCGCGAAGCCGAGCTGAAGCGCGAGCTGCACGAGCTGCGCATCGAGATCGACGGCCAGAAGTACCAGCGTCAGCTGAGCGAGATCACCGAGACCGAGTTCTTCCAGGACTTGCAGGTCAATGCCCGCAGAATGCGTCGGCGGGCCCACGGCGAGGCCGACCGAGACGCGTGAGCGGCGGGAACTTTCGCCGCCGGCAAGGGGTATCTCCTACGCACGCGATCGCCGGCGGGCGCCGCACCGGAGCCGATCGTGGTCCGGTGCGCCAACACCGCGCAGCCCGTGATTCGCCCATCTCGAAGCGGCCCGCACGTCATTCGCCCAGGGACGGCACACATGAGCGCGAACGAAGACAACGCCCTCACATGGCTTGAACAGCTCATGAGCGACACCACGCCGGCGTCGCGCCGGGCCGAGATCGAGGCGCGGCTGGCCGGCACGGAAGCCGGCCGACGGGCCTTGGCACGGGTGCAGATGCTGCGGCTGGAGCCGCCTGCCGACGACGTCGACGTCGAGACCACCGTCATGGCGCGCCTGCCGGACGGCCCCCTGGCCTTGTATCGCGACATGGCGGCGGTGGTGGTCCGTGCCTGGGCCGACCCGGCGTTCCGCGAGGTGTTGCGCCGCGATCCGCGGGCCACGCTGGCCGCCGAAGGCGTGGCCCTGCCCCCCGGCGTCGCGATCCGTGTCGTCGGCGCGACCGAGGCCGGGCTGCCCGGGCCCGCGGAGGTCACCCTCCCGCTCCCGGCGGCCGCGCAGCGCGCCATCGCGGCCGACGAGGCCGTCCGCCGGTTGCGCCGCACGCCCTTCGGCTGGATCTGGGGAGTGCCGTGGGCCGCTCCGGCGCCCACCGAAGCCGGTGCGTCGTTTGCGGATCGGGTGCGGGCATGGCTTGCCAGGCCCAGGGGCGTGGCGCTGGCCTTGGCCGGCACGGCGGCGGCCATCGCCATCTGGGTCGCGACGCGGACCCCGGGGGCGGGACCGGTGTCTGGCACGGCGGCGGGCGACGGCGCGCTTGGCCCGGCCGCCGCCGCGGCCGTCGTGCTCGCCCTCGTCGCCGGGGCGGCGTACTGGGCCCACCGCCGGGGATAGCCGCGCAGGGCGCGGCGAGCCGCCGCGACGGCGGCCGACCCTGCCGACGGCGGCCCCGGCCGGCTTGCCGTCGGGCCCACATTGTGGGACACTCTGCGCGATGAAGGGCGAGGACCCAACCGACCAGGCGGTGGTGTCGGCGGTGATGGCGGGGGATCGCGACGTTTTCGCCGTGCTGGTGCAGCGCCATCAACGACGGATCTACCACGCGCTTTGGCGCATGTGCGGCGACGCCGAGGAGGCCGAGGAGCTGACTCAGGGCGCGTTCGTGCGCGCGTACTTCGCCTTGGGCAGCTACAAGCCCGAGTACCCGTTCTCGACGTGGTTGTTCCGGATCGCCTACCACCTGTTTCTCAACGAACGGCGCGACCACCGCCGCGAGGTCGGGTTCGACGACGGTGGGGACGCCGACGACGACCCCGCGCAGCGGGTCGAAGACCCCGCCGCGCCGCCGCACGCCCTGGTCGAGGCACGCGACCTGCGCCGAACCGTCTGGCAAGCCGTGACGGCGCTGCCCGAGGACTACCGAACGGTCATCGTCCTGCGGCACATGCAGGAGCTGTCGTACGCCGAGATCTGCGAGATCACCGGGCTGCCGGTGGGCACCGTCAAGAGCCGCCTGGCGCGGGCCCGGCACCAGCTCGCGGGGCTGCTGGAAGCGGACTGAAGCGGGTAGACCCTGCGCGCCGCGTCAGAATTTGACAATACATGGACAGATGGGTACCTTTGGGCGCGGTCAGGGAGTAGTCAGCCGCACCGAGCGGATCGATCGGCCGTCAATCCGGGGCCTGGGCCTCCGGTCGATCGGCAACGCGTCGCCTGCGACGCATGCGTGACGAGACTGCCACGGAGCAAGGCTTCCGTACGGCGTCTCGTCTTTTGTTGTCGAGCGCCGGAGCCATGCGGCCGGTCGATCCCGATCCGCCACGGGCTGCGCCAGGCGGCCCGCCACGCCCCATGACGCGAGGCACACCCAGATGACCCTGTCCGAGCCGGCGGCGCCCAAGCCGCCCGCGGCACCTGAGACCCCGCGGCACGCCACCCCCGCACCCGCGACGCCGCCGACCCCGCCGTGGCACAGCCTGCCCGCCGACGCCGCGCTCGAACGCCTCGGCGTCGACGGCGGCACCGGGCTCACGGCCGCCGAGGCCGCCGCGCGCCGCCGCGCCCATGGCGCCAACCAGATCACCCAGCGCGGCACCAAGCACCCGCTCCGCATCGTGTGGGAGCAGCTCACCGGCACGCTGGTGCTGATCCTCGTCGCCGCCGCCGGCGTCTCGGCGGCCATCGGCGACGCCAAGGACGCCGTGGCGATCCTCGCGATCGTCGTCCTCAACGCCGTGCTCGGCTTCGTGCAGGAGCACCGGGCCGAGCGGGCCATGGCGGCGCTGAAGCAGCTTGCCGCCCCGATGGTCCGGGTTCGCCGCGACGGCGAGATCGCGACCGTCGCGGCCGTCGACGTGGTGCCGGGCGACCTCGTCGTGCTGGACGCCGGCAGCGCCGTGCCGGCCGACGGCCGCCTGGTCGTCGCGGCCAACTTGCGCGTGCAGGAGGCGATCCTGACCGGCGAGTCCGAGCCGGTGCAAAAGCAGACGACGGCTCTCGGCGCGCCCGACCTGCCGCTCGGCGATCGGCTCAACATGGCGTTCATGGGAACGGTGATCAGCCATGGCCGCGGCGAGATGGTGGTCACCGCCACCGGCATGCACACCGAGCTCGGACGCGTGGCCGACCTGCTCCAAGCCGTGGGCGAGCTCGCCACGCCGCTGCAGCGCCGGCTCGCGGCGCTCGGCCGGTGGCTGGCGGCCGTGGCGCTGGCATTGGTCGTGCTCGTCTTTGGCGCCGGCGTCGCCGTCGGCGAGGACGCGGGCTTGATGCTGATGACGGCGATCAGCATGGCCGTGGCCGTCGTCCCCGAGGGGCTGCCGGCGGTGGTGACGATCACGTTGGCGCTCGGCGCCCAGCGCATGCTGCGGCGCCGAGCGCTCATCCGCACGCTGCCCGCCGTCGAAACCCTCGGGTCGGTCACGGTGATCTGCTCCGACAAGACCGGCACGCTGACCGAGAACCGGATGACGGTCACGGTCCTCGACCTGGCCGACCAGCGCCTCGACGTGACCGAAGCGTTCAAGCACGGCGAGCCCGTGTTCCTGCCCGGTGCCGCCAGCGCGGCGCCGCTCGACGACCGCCCCGACCTGGTGCTGCTCCTGGCGGGCGGCGCGCTGTGCAACGACGCCGCGCTGCGGCCCAGCGGCACGGTGGACGGCACCTACCACGCCGTCGGCGACCCCACCGAGGGCGCGCTGGCCGTCGCCGCGGCACGCTTCGGCGTCTGGAAGCCCGACCTCGACCGCCGGCTGCCCCGGGTGGCCGAGGCGCCGTTCGACAGCGAGCGCAAGCGCATGACGACCGTGCACGCTGTCTCGGGCAGCGCAGGCGACGTCGGCGACAGTCGGACCGATACCGCCGGCATGGTGGCGCGCCTGCCGAGGGAGGCGCCGTACATGGCCTTCACCAAGGGGGCGGTGGATGGGCTGCTGGACGTGGCGCGGCACGTGTGGACGCAAGGACACCGGTCGCCGCTCGACGCGGCGTGGCGTGCCCGCATCCTCGCGGCCAACGCCGACCTGGCCGCCAAGGGCATGCGCGTCCTTGGCGTCGCGTTTCGCCCGCTGGACGCGCCGCCGGCGACAAGCGACCCCGACGCGGTCGAGGCCGACCTGACCTTTGTCGGCCTGGTCGGGATGATCGACCCGCCGCGGCCCGAGGTCAAGGACGCCATCGCCACGTGCACGGCCGCCGGGATCCGCACGGTGATGATCACCGGCGACCACCCGCTGACCGCGCGCGAGATCGCGCGCTCGCTCGGCATCGGTGGCGACCGGGTGGTGACCGGGTCCGAGCTGGCCGCCATGAGCGCCGCCGACCTCGAGGCTGTGGCCGACACGGCGTCGGTGTTCGCCCGGGTGTCGCCCGAGCACAAGCTCGACATCGTGGCGGCCCTGCAGCGGCGCGGCCACGTGGTGGCGATGACCGGCGACGGCGTCAACGACGCGCCGGCGCTGAAGCGGGCCGACATCGGCGTGGCCATGGGCATCACCGGCACCGACGTGGCCAAGGAGGCGTCCGAGATGGTCCTCCTCGACGACAACTTCACCACCATCGTCGCCGCCGTCGAGGAAGGCCGCGCGATCTACGACAACGTGCGCAAGTTCATCCAGTACTCGCTGGCCGGCAACCTCGGCAAGATCCTCGTCGTGGTGCTCGGGCCGCTCGCCGGGCTGCCGCTGCCGTTCACGCCCTTCCAGATCCTGTGGATGAACCTCGTCACCGACGGCGTGCTCGGCCTCGGCATGAGCGTCGAGCCCGCCGAGGCAGGAGCGATGCGGCGGCCGCCCCATCGCCCCGACGAGAGCGTGTTCGCCCGCGGGCTCGCCGTCAACATCGGGTGGGTCGGCGCGCTCATCGGCGCCCTCGGGCTGGGCGTGATGCTCGCGGCGTGGCGCGCCGAGATGCCGGAATGGCAGACGATGGGGCTCACGACGGTGATCTTCGCCCAGGCGTTCCAGGCGCTTGCCTTCCGCTCGGCGAGCGAGCCCTTGTGGCGGATCGGCTTGCGTTCCAACCCGGCGCTCTTGGCCGCGGTGCTCGTCATCGTGGTCCTCCAGATGGCCGTGGTCTACGCGCCTTTCCTGCACGGGTGGTTCGGCACGCGCCCGCTGTCGCCGGGGCAGCTCGTCGCGACGCTCGCGGTCGGCTCGGTGGTGCTGTGGGCCGCCGAGATCCACAAGGCCTGGCGGCACGGGCGGGCGTGAGGACCCCGATCAGTCGGGCTCCCCGCCCTCGGCCGCCACATGGTGGTAGACCTCGTAGACGCTGGCGTTCTGGAAACGATAGCCCTGCCCGCGCAGGCTCTCGATGTGCTGGAACGACGAGCTCGGCGCATCGACCTCCTTGCGCAGCCGGCTGATCGTCTTCTGGATCATGGCGTCGGTCACCCCGAGGGTGTCGAGCGCGTACTCCGGCCAGACGGCAGCGGCGATGTCGTCCTTGCTGACGACCTCGCCCGACTTCGTGAGCAGGAAGCGCAGGAGCGCGAACTCCTTCGGAGGCAGCTCGACGGCCTGGCGCTCGATGCGCACGGCGCCGGTGTCGGGGTTGAGCTCGATGCGCGGGATCTGGCGGCGTACGTAGTCCGCGAACGCGCTCGAGAAGACGCGCCCGGCGACGAGGTAGCCGCGCCGCTCGAGCACGGGCCGCGCCTGGTTGAACGCCAGGGCGTCGCGCCCTTCCGGCGCGGCGCCCACCGCCAGCCAGGCCAGCGCGTCGCGCTCGGCCACCGGCAGCTTGTGCCACGTGTCCTCGAAGTGCGGCGCGTTGCGGACCGCGAAGGCGCGGCCGGCTTCTTCCACCTGGTCCGCGCTGCCGGTCAGCGGCTCGCGCTGTGCGATCTCGTGGAAGATGGCGGCGGCGACCTGGAGGTAGAACGGGAACCGCCCGGCGAGGTCGTCGATGGCGGCGCGGACCGGCGTGAAGTCCACACCGGCGATCTCGCCGGTCCGCGCCAGGAAGGCGTTGACCTCTGCGGCGGTGAACGAGCCGATATAGATGTTGCGGAACATGTTGAAGAACGGTGATCCCGTGCCCCACTCTTCGCGGAACTCTCCGAGCTCCACTCGGGTGGCGACCACGATCGACAGGTCGTACTCGATGATCAGGCCGCGGTACCACTCCCAGAAGCTCGCCTTGAAGTCCGCCAGCACCTCGAACTCGTCCATCAGCATCACCAGCCGCAGGCCACGCCCGCCGAGGTCCTCGAGGTAGTCCTCGATGCCGAACTGGTCGACGTCGTCCTCGATGTCGATCTCGGCCTCGGGGTCCGCGCGTTTGATGGCGCGGGCCACGCGGCGGAAGAAGGCGTCCGGTCCCTCGGCGGCCAATTGGGCGTTGACGAAGGCGAAGACCAGGCGCGCGTCCTCGGCGGCCGGCAGGTGCCGCGCCCGCACGTCGGGGTGCATGAGCTGGTAGAGCAGGCTGGTGTTGCCGCAGCGGTGCTCACCGACCAGGGCAACCGGCTGCATGTTGGCGATGGACTCGAACAGCTCGCGCAGGGCGTCTCCCCGGCCGTGGAAGTCCGCGGGATCCTTGATCGGTTTGCCGAGCACGAACGGGTTGCGGCGAGCGGTCATCCGCCTGGCTCCTCGGGTGGCGTGTGGGTCAGCTTGGTGCCTGCATCAGCAGGCGCGAGTACTCGTCGTTCTGTTCCAGCCAGATGCGCACCAGGTCCATGGCGAACCCGTACTGCCGGCCCGCGCTGTCGCCCCCGCGCTCCAGGATGAAGTCGCGGGCCTTCAGCCCGGGCATGAGCTCCTGAAGGTCCAGAAGCGTCAGCGTCATGTCGTCCTGCCCCAACGTCTCCGACACGTCCTCGAGGCTGACGAACGGGCGGCCGTCGTCGGTGATCCGCGCCATCGCCGCCAGCGCGAGCTGCTCGTCGCGCGAGAGCGACATGTACCCGTGGCGGATGATGCCCGTGGTCTCCTGGACCGTGGTCTGGAGCGCCCGGTCGACGTCGCGCAGCGTGACGAAGTTCTTCTGGTCGCGGCGGGCCAGGTTGACGATCTCATGGCAGATGTACTGGATGAAGTACGGCTGCCCGGCCGTCACGCGCAGGATCTTCTCCACCGCGAGATCATCGTACCACAGCACGTCCGCCACGGGCTCGCGGATCAGCCGCTCGGCCTCGTCGCGCTCGAGGAAGCTCACCTTGCGCCGCAGCGCCGTGTTGAACAGGATCGACCGCGGGTCCTTGAGCATCGCGGTCACGGCGTGCGCCCCGGCGAAGATGAACGACAGCCCGTCCTGATGCTGCATCAGCCCGCGGATGCAGTCGAACACGTAGGCGTTGACGTTCCCCTTGTCGACCGCCTCGATCAGGAGGTCGAACTCGTCGGCGATCAGCACGGCCCGTCGTCCGAGCTGGATCGCCATGTCGCCGATCGTCTCGCCGAGGATCTGGAACTGTTCGATGGGGCGTTCGGTGTACTCCTCGCGCTCCGGACGCGGCAAGTCGAACCCTGCCCGGCGCAGCCCGTTCACGGCCTTGCGCGCCATCGCGTACAGGAGGTCGGACGTCGACTCCAGTGCGTACGCGATCGACTGCAGGTCGATCAGCACGAACGCGTAGAGCTCCGGGAGGTGGTACTGGAGCTGGTAGAGGACGCTGGTCTTGCCGGTGCGCCGCTCGCCGTACAGCACGAGCACGTTGTCCTGGTAGGTGCCCGACACGTTCTCCTGGATCCAGTTGAAGACCGACTGGCGGCCGTAGAACATCTGCGGGGTCTTGACCGGCGGGCCGGCGATGTAGGGGCTCGGGCCGATGTCGCGGTACTCGGCCTGCTCGACGAAGAAGCGCACCTCGCGGTTGAAGACCTTGGACTGGTTCTCCTTCTGCGGGTCGTCGTAGCGCACCTCCACCGTGACCGGCACCACGCCGGCGCCCTGGCGGCGGACGGTGTACTCGGTCGAGATGCGGTCGCCCTGACCGAGCGGTGGGAGGTAGTGCGTGGGGGGCGACTCGAGCTGCAGCGCGTCGGGCTCGACGTTGAGGGTCAGGCGCACGTTGGAGGCCAGGCCTTCGCGTCGGTTGAGGAGCTCGAACACCAGCACCGCGGCGGCGTCGACGTCGCGGATCCTGACGTGCTCGGTGCGGATGTCGAGGTCGAGGTCCGCCCGCCCCTGGAGCTCGCGGATGGCGTGGTTGATGAGCCCGTTCCAGTGCTCGGCCACCGCGTGGAACACCCGTGTGTGCGGCTCGCCCATCTCGCCGATCAGCGTGCGGAGCGTGTTGAGCCGGTCGGCGGCCGCCAGAAGCCCCTTCTCCTTGGAGCGCCGGGTGGCGCCGCGGTTGTAGTACTGCACGGCCTGCGAGATCATCCGCAGCTGGCGGAACACCCGGCGGGCGGCGGGGCGCAGCCACTCCTCGACCTCGTCGACCCATTCCAGCCCCGCCTCGGCGGCTCCGATCCCGCCCAACGTGGTGTACTGCAGGAACTGCCGGGCCGTGACGAAGGTGCGGTGCAGCTCGACGGCCGGCGGCCACCATTCGATGGTCGTCGTCAGATACACCAGCTCGTCGACGTCGAGCGGCTCGACCAGCAGCCGGTGGTAGGCGCGTGCGAGGTTGGCCGGCGCGCGGCCGTCGGCGCGCGCCGCCGCGCCGGCCTGTTCGAGCACGCGCAGCGCGCCCTCGAGGTCGATCTCGGCCGGCCGGGCGTTCAGTCCCACCACCAGCGGCACCACAGCCGGCTCGCCGATGCCCCCCAGGAGCGCGGCGGCCTCGTGTCGGATGTCGCGGTTGTCGGACGCCAGCGCGTCGATCAACGTCGGGATGGCGTCCGACGGCGCGATTTCGGCGAGGGCGTTGAGGATCGCCAGCGCCGTGTCGTGATCGGTCTCGACCGCCCACTGGCGGATCAACGCGTTGGCCGCCGTAGGGTCGTCCATCCCGCCGAGCCGCGCCACGGCGTTGCGTCGCACCATCGGGTCGGCGTCGCCGCTGGCCTGCTCGAGCAGGGCGCGGACGTCGGGGCCGGTCAGCTCGCCGAGGGCGCCGACGGCGCGCCGCCGCACGGCGACGTCTTGCACGCCGAGCATGTCGCGGAACACGGCCAGGAGCGGCGCCATCGGCGGCGACGGCAGCGCCATCACCACCTGGGCGAGCTCCCACCGCAGGTTCGGGTCGGGGCTGTGGTCGAGGGCATCGAGGAGCGCCGCCGTCGCCGCTCCGCCCAGACGCCGGAGGCTGCGGCGGGTCTCCCATCGCACTTCGAAGCGCGCGTCGGCCAGCGCTCGGACGAGGAACGGGGCGGCCTGCTCGCCGGCGTCGTCGAACTCGCCGAGCAGCGCGGCGGCCGTGGTGGCCAGCGGGTAGTCCGGCGTGTCGAGGGCGGCGCCCAGCGCGGCGATGGCATCCGGTCCGATCGACTTGAGGATCGCGACCACCTGGCGCGCGGTGACCGGGCCGGCCGTGGCATGCAGCGCGATCAGCGCCGTCACCGACGTCCGGCCGATGCGCGCCAACGCGTCGGCGGCCCCGTCGACCTGTTCGGGCGTGCGGTCACCCTGGGGCGGTGCGCCGCCGAGCACCTCGATCAGCATCGGCACGGCCTCGGGCCCGATCAGGGCCAGCGCTTCGGCCGCCTCGTGGCGGACCACGTTCGCGCTGGCGTCGAGGAGCGCCACCAGCGGTGCGACCGCCTTGGGCCCCTGCCGCGCCAGCGCGTGCATCGCGGCGCGGCGCACGGCCTCGTTCGGCACGTTGAGCTGCCGCACCAGCGGCTGGAGCGTGCGGTCGCCGAACGTCGCCAACGCGTCGGCGGCCGCGATGCGCACGCCCTCGTCGGCGTCGCCGAGCGCGGTCAACAGCGACGCGATCGCGCTGGGGTCTCCAAGCCGGGCCAGGGCCTCGGCGGCGGCGCGCTGGACGGCCGGCTGCGGCTCGGCCAGCGCGGCGAGCACCGGCGCCACGATGCCGGTGCGCTTGACGGTCTCGCTGCCCAGGAGGCCCGCCAAGGGGATGGCGACCTTTCGATCGGTGTCGCGGTCCTTGCGGCCGAGGTAGTCGAGAAGCGCCAGGAGCGCCTGCTCGCGCAGATCGGTCGGCACCGGGCGGACCTCGGCCAGCGCCAGCGTGGCCAGGACAGGGTGCCCGGCGGCGAGCAGCGACGCGATGAGCGCGCGCGGATCGCGGCTCTGCCCGGCCGAGAACACGATGACCGGGTCCCACCATGGGTCCCCGGCATGGCCGACCAGCGTGGGGATGTCGTCGGACATGGCGCGGGCCGCGAAGAGCACCTGCACGGCCGGGTGGACGAAGCGGAACGTGTCGCTCGAGAGCCACTGCAGGAGCCCCGAGGACTGTCGCTCGGGCGGCACCAGGCTGGCCGCGCCGACCCGGGTCTTGCCCTCGTGCAGCGCGCGCGCGATCGGCGGCCAGATCGCGTCGGGCTCGCCGTCGAGCTGCCGGACGAAGCCGTCGACGATGTCGTGGGTCCGGATGGGCTCGGACTGGCGGGCGACGCCGGCCAGGGCCGTGGCGAGCCAGCCCGGGCGCGCCACGAGCGAACGCACCAGCGACGAGCGCTCCATCACCTGCATGAAGCCGCTGGTGTTGGCGACCTGTCCGTATCCCCAGCGGCCGGCAAGGGTCTCCACCCGGCTGGGGTCGACGCCGGCCACCTCGACGACCACGAAGTCCGAGAGCCAGACGCGGTCGGCGAAGTCGCGCGTGGCCACCACCACGCGGTTGGCGGGGTAGCGCGCCACCAGGTCGGCGATCCGCTCGGCAGCCGCCTGCCGCTCCGTCGGCGGGAGCGTGTCGAGGTCGTCGAACAGGAGCACGGTGCGGCCACTGGACAGGTGCGTGTCGAGGAAGGCGCCGGCCCCCTCGAAGCCGGCGCGGCCGAGGATCGCCTCGGCATAGGCCTCGATGGACTGGTGTGCCGGGATCGCGGTCAACGGGACGTAGACCGGGAGCGGCGGCGGGCCGCCCTCGGCCAGGAGCACGCGCCGGCCGGCTTCGACGACGGCGCGCGCGGACTGGATCGCGTGCCAGCGCAAGAGCGCGCTCTTGCCGGTGCCAGCCGGGCCGATCAGGAGGACGTGCGCGTTCTCCGCCAGGGCTTCGGCCAGCGTGAGCGGCCGGACCCCCGTGGCGCCGTCGTCGGCGCCCGGCGCGCTCTCCTCGCTCCAGCGCTGGAGCTCGATCGGCACGTACGAGTCGTCGAGCCGCAGCTCGCCGAGGGCCGGCAGGTGCATGGCGCCGAGCTGCCGATCGATGGTTTCCAGGTAGTTGACGTACGCGCTCCAGTGGGTGGCGACCTGCCACCAACGGCTGCCCGGTCGACCGAGCCGCCGCGAGACATTGGATGTGAGCTGCGTGGCCATCGGCGTTGCTCCTGTGCCAGCCGGCCCGCGGGATTGCCGCCGGGCAGGGTGTCCGCGTGGTCCCAAACAAAACAAACCTGACAAGACGGACATTCGGGCACCCCGCTTCAGGCGGGCTTGCACGATCGTGGGATGTAATATAACCTAGCCGAGTGCCGGAAGCAATCGCCGTTCGGCACGCCGGCACGCTCTCTGTAGTCAGCGTTCTGTCAGGGATTGGTAAGGCGGCGGTCAGGGGGCAGTCAAGCGTTGCGCTGGCGCGCGATGCTACCATAGCTGATAATTCGGGGACGGAGACTCCCGAATCTCCCAGCCGCCATGTCAGGGCGGCGGCGCTCGACGGCCCGATCGGCGATCCGCCCGAGCGTCTCCCGGTGTTGAACGCCGCCGTGTCGGGTGAGGGTTGGTATGCCGTGGTCGGATCGGCCGACGCTGCGTCGTCGGCGGAGGTCCGAGCCATGGTCCCGCGCGTCGCCGCGGCGATGTCTGAAGTCGTCATCATCTCAAGAGGAATCTCAAGAGGAAGAGGTGCCGCCCCGTGAAAGTTCTTGTCGCAACCAAGGATCTGGCCGTATTTGACGCGCTTCAGGGGCTGACGGGCCTCGAGTACTCCGAGGCCTTGTTCACCGGCCAGATCTACGAGAGCCTGCCAGGCGCGCGGTTGGTGATCGTCGACTTCGACGATCTCGTCGAGCATCCGTACAGCGTCAACATGCTGCGCGGCATCCTGTCGGACAGCGACGTGCCGTTCGTGTCGAGCGAGGAGTTTCTCGCCGAGCCCGAGGCGTGGCTCAACGAGGCTCGCCGGCTGGGCGGCGACACCACGGAGCTGCCGACCAAGCGGACCGTCGCGTTCGTGTCGTACTCGGGCGGCGTGGGCAAGACGGTGCTCGCGATGGACACCGCGGTGCACTTTGCCCGGCGCGCCAAGCTGCCGGTGGCGCTTCTGGAGTTCACATACGGCGAGTCTGCCGTCGGCGCGCTGGTCGGAGCACAGATCCCGGCCCTCTTCGAGCTCGCCACCCAGCCCGACGTCGATCCCGTCGTCTGGAACGGTGTCACGCTGGTGCCGATGGACTACGACAACAGCCGAGACCTTTCGATTCAGCTCCTCGGCAAGTACCTCAAGGACGTCATGCGCGAGCACGTGCTCACCGTCATCGACGCCCACTGGCCGCATGCCTTGATCGGCGCGGTGCGCGACGAGATCGACCGATGGTACGTCGTGGCCACGCCGCGGCCGGACGCGGTCGAGAACGCCGAGAAGCTCGCCGCCGAGCTGGGGCCCAAGGCCGCCATCGTGCTCAACCAGAAGGGCGGCATGGTGGACTCGCTGGCGCTGTCGGGGGTCGAGCGGGCGGTCGAGCTGCCTACCGTGCGCGAGGCCGACCGCTGGAACGGCGAGCTCGGCAAGCGCATCTTGCTGCACACCTACGGCCAGGGCACGTGGGGCCAATACGAGCCGAAGAAGATGTTCGCCGACCTTCGCAAGCGGTTCTCGCGGTCCAAGGACTGAGCCTCTCCGGCTCGCCCCTTCCTGCGTGAAGCGCTCGTCTAATCATACATGTGACTGGGAGAGGACATGAATCCACGATCGCTCGTCCTGTTGCTGGCCGTGCTCTTGTTCGGGGTCGGCGTGATCTCGCTGATCTCCGGCTTGTTCGCCGAGGCCCCGCCGAGCCGCACCCTGGTGCCGGCCGTGGCCGCGATGCAAGTCAAGCCCTATACCGTGATCACGCAGGATATGGTGCGGGCCGGCAATCCCGTCCCGGCCGACGAGTTCGTGGAGAAGGGCATGTACCCGTTCGACAGCGTGGTCGGCCTGATGTCGACGGACCAGCTGCTGCCGGGCGCGACGCTGACCGGCGTCAACGCCAAGCCGGTCGAGGAGGTTCGCTTCGTCGAGGACCTCGGCCTGGAAGTGATCTCGTTCACCACCGGCGTCGACCGGGCGGTGGGCGGCCAGCTCAGGCCCGGCCACATCGTCAACCTCTACGGCTTCGGCCGCGACCGCGAGACCAACGAGCCGTTCACCAGGATCATCGAGCCGCGGCTGTGGGTCGTCAAGGTGGCCGCCGGCAGCTCGGCGATCTCGAACGCGACGCCGCGTCCGGACCCCGAGACCGGTGAGTACCAGGTCGAGGGCGGCGATCGCGAGGGCCAGGCCACGCTCATCACGGTGGCGGTCCAGCCTCAGCAAGCCTACAACATCGTCAACACGCTCGGCGCCGACGGCCTGCAGGCTTGGGTGACGCTGGCCGCCAACCAGACCGCCGACGCGGCGCTGGCCACCCCGGTGGCCACCGCGGCGCCGCCGCCGACGGCCGGCCTCTCGGCGGAGCTCTCGCTCACCGCGACCGCCTTGTGGAACCTGGTCAACGCCACGCGCCCGGCCAGCGCACCGCGGACCGGCTACGGGGGCGTGCGATGAGCGCTGTCGCCCGGTACGACTACAACGAGCTCGTCAGACGGGTGCAGGACTACTGCGTCCAGCGCGAGATCCCGGTTCCGCGCTGGCGGCGCAACGTCAACCAGGAAGAGGAGCTGGCGTTTCACGCCAACGTCCTGCGGGCCATGAAGGACCTCGGCTTCCAGATCGCCGAGGAGGATCGCCAGGCCGTGGCGCGCGAGGTGGCCAACCGTATCACGGGCCTAGGCGTGCTGCAGCCCTATCTCGAGCAAGAGGGCATCGAGGAGATCATCGTCCGCAAGGGGTTCGTCCAGGTCGAGCGAAACGGCCAGATCCACGACGTGGGCGACCTGGCGCCGGACGTCTACTTCTACCGCCTGACGCGGCGCATCGCCGACCTCGAAGGCAAGGAGATCGGCGCCGAGGACCCGCAGATCAAGCTCGGTCTCCCGGACGGAAGCCGCTTCACGGCGGCCATCCCGCCGCTGTCGCGCGAGGGCACGGCGATCAACATCCGCCGCTTCAGCCGCAAGAAGCTGACGTTCGAGGATCTCATCTCGTACGGTGCGATCGACGAAGAGGCGGCCGAGTTTCTCAAGGACGTGTCGCGGGCGATGGCCAAGAGCGTGATCTTCAGCGGCCGCCCGGGTGCCGGCAAGACCACGATCCTCAACGCATTCACGCAGTACCTGCCGCCGCACTGCCAGCTTTCGCTGGTCGAGACGTTCCAGGAGGTGCAGCCGCAGCTCGGGCACTACAACCACCTGGTGGTGGACGAGGGCCTGGGCGAGGTCGGCCGCGTCGTCAACGTGGTGTTCCTCCGGATGCGCCCGGACGTCATGATCATCGGCGAGACGGTGTCGGAAGAGGCGATCGAGTTCATCATGGGCCTCAACCTCGGCATCACCGCGTTCACGACCACCCACGCGCACTCGGCGCGCCTCGCGATGACGCGCATCGAGACGCTGTCCCGCGGGTCCGGAATCCCGCTGGACGAGCGCCGCGAGATCATCGGCTCGGGATTGGGGCTGGCGGTGCACATCCACAAGGGCTACGACCCCGACTCCCAGACGTATCGCCGCTACATGCGCGAGATGATCGCGGTGCACGGGGTCAAGCGCTCGGCGGAGGGTGGCGTGGAGTATGACTACGAGGTGATCAAGGAGTTCGACCCGCGCCGCAAGACATGGACGCCGCTGCGCGAACCGAAGAACTGGTTGGACTGATGAGCCCGCGCATTCCGAAAGTCGAGGTGGCGGTGTGAGCGGTGGCATGATGATCCTGATCGGCGGCGGAGGGCTGCTGGCCTACTTGATCTATGACTGGCTGCAGTACCGCATGCGGTCACGTTTGCGCCGTGAGTCCAAGGAAAAGGGCGTGGCCAAGCGGGTGAGCTACGACTGGCGGGTCTACTTCATGGTCGGGTTCACCGTGCTGCTCACCTATCTCTTCGCCAGGCCGATCGAACGCGAGATCCCGGTGGCGCGCGGCCTTCCGCCGGACATCATCATCGGGCGCTGCCTGTTGGTGGCAGGCTACATCCTGCTGATCGGCCTGATCTGGGCCTACCGCCAAGCCGGCAAGGAGGCGGTGTCCGAGCGCCGCCTGATCAACGAGCAGGTGGCCGAGCTCGTGGCCGCGTTCCGCAGCGTGTTCCGGATTCGCCCGACGGTGTTCAGCGCCCTCGAGGAGTCCAACAAGAAGATCGACCCTCCCACCGGCACCGCGGTGGCGCACGCCGTGACCACGTTCTACGTGACGGCGCTGCCCCGCCGGGCGCTCGAGGAGCTGCAGGCGCGCATCCAGAACGCGTACATGGACCAGTTCATCTACATCCTGGAGCGCGGCGAGGACGCCAAGCACGAGGACATCATGACGGCGCTCGACGGCTTGCTGATCCGTCTCCGGCGCGCCCGTGAGCTGCGCGACCAGTCCGAGGTCAACATGACGGTCGTGTCGGGGCAGACGCGGGTCATCCAGGGCATCGCCATCACGATGGTGCTGGTGGTCGGCATCTTCGAACGCCTGCGGGTGGCCTACGAGTCGGTGCCGGGCCAGCTCGTCTTCGTGTTCTTCGCGACCATCGGCGTCGTCACGAGCTGGTACATCGACAGCCAGGCCCAGAAGCTCAAAGAGAAGGTTCTCTGACATGCTGCAACAGCTGCTGCTCCTGCTGGCCTTGATGGGAGGGTTCCTCCTCCTCTTGATCCTCTTCGGGGGCGAGATCTGGACCCGGGTGTGGCGCTTTCAGCGCAAGCGCCGCATGGCGCGGCTCGAGCGCTACCGCCCGCGCAACATGTGGCGCCGGTTGCGCAAGAAACCGGTGTACGAGGTCGACCTGACGACCATCCGCGACTTCGTGCTGACGCTGCAGCTCTCGCTTTCGCTGGCCGAGACACTGGCCGGCGCGCTCGTGCAGGCCTCGCGGCAGTTCGGCGAGCGCGGCACCTTCGGCGAGCGCCTGACGGTGCGCGTCCGCAGCCAGTTGCAGGTCGAGCCCGAAGCCGTCATCCGTGCCCTGGCCGAGGACTTCAGCTCGCCGCACATGCACGAGCTGGCGGATCGCCTGGACCTGGCGCACGAGGGCGGCCTGTCGTACAGCGAGGCGGTCAACACCACCCTCGACGACATCGAGGAGGAGATCCGCATCGGGGTCGAGAAGGAGATCGAGCGGGCACCGGTCATGTTGACCATCCCGATGATCATGGGCGTGTTCTTCGCGGCGCTGGCGCTCCTGGGCTACCCCCTGATCATCCTGATGTTCGACGCCGCGGGCGCCGCTCAAGGCGGGCGCTGAGCCCGAGCGGCTCGAGCGCCGGCGCGGACGGCGGACGCCGGGGCGTGGACGATCGGCCGAGCGGCGCGAGTCAACCGAAACCCACCGGAAGGAACCCGGCCGGGCCAGCGCCCGGCCGGGTTTTCTGTTGCCGAGGCCGGCTCGGTCGTGCGCCAAGGGCAGGGGATCTCACAGGTCTGCCGGCGGTCACCGTGATCCGTGGCGTGTCGCGTCCGGCGACCGGCCGCGCTAGCTGACGTCTTGCTGACAATTGCCCGCGACAAGCCTGACAACGGCGCCTGGCACTTGCCAAGCTTGCCGCTTCGTGATAGAATGGTGGCTAGTTCATCCGTTTTCACTCGAGGAGGTACCTTCCCAATGGTTAATTCCCTGAAGCGCTTCTGGAACGACGAGAGCGGTCCGGAGCTGGTGGAGTGGGCGGTCGTGACCATCATCCTGTTGGTGGCGGCGATCGTGCTCTA
This sequence comes from bacterium, assembly GCA_003576755.1. Lineage (GTDB taxonomy): Bacteria > Chloroflexota > Anaerolineae > Epilineales > Epilineaceae > UCB3. The sequence goes on from QEVT01000001.1 coordinate 22,002, forward strand.
CATCGCGGTGGGCAAGCTTCTCGGCAACGTGATCTGCGGCATTCAGTGCTGGCTGAGCAAGGCCGCGTCGTCCGAGGGCCACAAGGCCGCTGCCGGCACGGGCATGGGCACGTGCGACAAGGCCGAGCGCAACGACGACGGCAGCTGCAACTTCTAGTCTGAATGCGGCGCTTCACGGCGCCGGACAACGCGCCCACGGCGGGTTTCGCTCGCGAGACCGCCAGGCGTCGACACACAGCAGCAAACCGGGCAGGGCTGGCATCACGGCCCTGCCCGGTCTGTATCTGGCGGACGGAGCACCCTCCGCGGGTCGCTTGAGCCTGCCGGCTGCGGGGACACCGGTCTGCGGCGAGAGGCGGCGCTTCGGCGGTCCGGAGCGGCCCGCGACCACCGTGGCATCATTCTTGCTATATCGATCTTGCGGGTGCCGGCGCCGGCCGGCGCACCACCGATGGGAGGTGACCTAATCATGCGTGCATCATTCGCTTTCAGGCGGTTCTGGGACGACGACCGCGGCGCCGAGATGGTCGAGTGGGCGCTGGTGACGCTCATCCTGCTCATCGCCACGTCCAGCGTGATCATCGGGCTGCGCGAGATGATCGTCGACGCGCTCAAGTCGATCTTCGCCGCCCTGCAGGAGGACCCGGCGGACGCGTGGACGACTGGCTCGGTGGCGCCGCCGCCGACCCCGAACCCGTGACCCTGGCCGCCCTTCGTCACGGCCACGACAGGCGCGCCCCATGCCGCAATGGCTGAATCCCGAGGCCACCCTGTGGATCGTCAAGATCGTCATCACGCTGTGGATGGTCGCGGTGTCCGTGCTGGACCATCGCGACGGACGCATCCCCAACCGCCTGACGGGGCCGGTCTTTCTGGGTGTGGGGGCGTATCGGATCCTCTGGGAGGGGTTGTGGCAGGGCGAACATGTCCGCCTGTGGTTGCTGGCGGCATGGGCCGTCGTCTACGGGCTGTGGATGCTGCACTTCATCGGGGGCGGCGACGGCAAGTTCCTGATGGCGCAGCTCGCGCTGTTCCCGAGCATGGAGTACGTGGCGGTGTTGGCCCTGGTCCTGCTGGTGCTGACGGTGCCGTTGCTGGTGTGGACGATGCGGGGCCGCTCGCCGGGCGCTTTGCTGCGCGGGGTTTGGGCCCGGCTGCAAACCGGCGAGGTGCTGCCGACGGAAGAAGAGCTCCAAACGCACGGCAAGCGCTACGCGTGGACCTATGCCGTGCCGGGGATCGTGTACACGTGGGTGTACTGGTGACGGACCGTGGGCGGGGTCGTGTCCGCATCGGTGTCCGTTGAGCGAACAGGTGGTGTGGAGATGAGGCATCCGATGACACGGTTTTCAAGATACCGTGACGGGGTTCGGGCGGTGTGCCGCCGAGCCTGGGGGTCGGCCGCGCGATTCGGCGGCGATCGCCAGGGTGGCACCGCCGTGCAGGCGATCATGTTCCTGCCGGTCATCGCGGTGGCCATGTTCGGCCTGATCCGCGTGTGGCAGGTGATCCAGGTCCGCGACTCGCTGCACACCGGCACGTACCTCGCCACGCGCTACATGTCGCTGTACACGCCGGAGACGTCGGATCCGGTGTTCTGGGAGGACATCGCTTACAAGTTCATCCTCGCCGAGCTCGAGGCCAACCCGTGGGTGGACAAGATGCGCCTCATCCCGGGCAGCCCGACGATCGGGGTGACGGTCGTGCTGACCGACGGCGGCTACGAGTGCACCAACGACTTTACGGTCGAAGCCAAGTACACGATGAACGTCATGGGCGGCGATCCCGGCCAGAACGGCCTGCCCGGGCTGTCCGACATCACGCTCGTCGACCTTCGGAAGGGTGAGGTCCTGTGCAAATGAACGCCTATCTCGAGCGCTTGCGGTCCAGGGTGGCCGGCGCGGTGGCGTCGCGCTGGGCGATGGCGCGGGCCGAAACGCGGCGCTGGCATGGCGACCGGAGTGGCGCGACGCTCGTCCAGTTCATCGTCGTCCTCCCGGTCTTCATCATGGTCGTCATCGGCATGTACGGCGTGTTCACGGTCATGTCGTCACGTGACATGCTGTGTCAGGCGGCGTGGGAGGCCTCGCGCTACCTGCAGGTCGAGGGCCCGTTCTTCCCCGACAATGATCCGGCCTACAACTACCCCGATGGTTGGGAGAGCATCGCCCGGCAGATCGTCGACCAGCAGCTCGCGTCGCGCACATACACCCTGCTGTACCCCGTCGACAAGGTCGACATCACGCCCGACATCATCCGGACGTCGCCGAAAGACTCGCTGGCGGTCAGCCCGGCCGAGGTCGACAACGGACGTTTCGAGATCCAAGTGTCCAAGGCCATCACCAACCCGATGGGCGTCATGCTGGGGGTGGACCCCGGGCTCGAGAAGATCAACCTGACGTGCAAGGTCGGCGGGTTCTACGAGGGGCCGCCGGTCGGGCCGACCGACACCGGCCGTGGCCAGGCGGGCTGCCCGCGGGTATCGGTGCAGTGCCCGCCCAACCGGGGCGAGACCAACACGCCGACGCCGCGCCGGGGCGACCCGACGCAGTGCCCGGTCTGCGCGACGGCGCGGCCGTAGCGGCGAAGGAGGCATGATGAACATGTGGCAGCGATGCAAGGCCGCCGGGCGGCACTGGACGGCCGACTGGCACGACGACGAGCGCGGCACCTCGATGATCACCACCGTGGTCACCCTGCCGTTGTTCCTCGTCATCCTGCTCGGCATCTTCGGCCTGTTCCGGGTGCTGGCGGTCAAGTGGGTGATGAACCGCGGCGTCCAGGAGGCGGCACAGTACCTCAGCGAGGACGGACGTTACTGGGAGCTGAACCAGACGGTCGGGGGCACGGCGGGCGTCTCCAACACACTCCTGCCGGCCGACTACTACGACATCGAAGCCAGGCGCATCGTCATCAGCCGGTTGCGCGATGTCTTCAACGATGACCAGATCTACAACTTCGTCACCGATACGCTCGTGGTCAACGTCACCGAGCCGATCCTGGCCGAGGTTCCCGGTGCCACGCCCGACCCCGACCGGATCGAGATCGGCCAGATCGACGACATCTGCGACAAGCCGCGGATCTACAAGGCCGAGGAGCCCGGCGAGTTCCGCCACTGGAACAACATCCGTTTCCGGGTGTACGCCGAGCTCGAGATGCCGCTGCCGTGGATGCCGTTCATCCCGTTTACGACACAGATCACGCCGACGCTGAAGTTCCAGAATCGTGCCGTGGGCTACGTGCAGTGCCCGCGCTGGAACGGGACACGCGAGGGCATGGAAATCGACAAGTCGAAGGAGCTGGCACGCGAGGGTCCGGGCCTCAAGTACCGCAACATGGCCACGCCGTGGTTCCCGACCGTCACGCCGCTGCCGGCGCCGACCAACCCGATCACACCGACCGTTACGGTGCCGACGATCACGCCGCCCCCGTAACGGGGATGTACCGGCTGCTCTCGGCAGGTCGCTTCTGATGTCGCAGCCGGCCCTTTGCCGAGCGTGAGGCATGCTACTTCGCAGGGACAGGCTCCCCGGTTGTCGGGGAGCCTGCTGCGTGGCGGCGCCGCATGGCGCGGCCGCCGGTAGCCGCTGAGCCCATGGCCGCCTTTCCACCCTTCCCTCCCGACACCGATGCTGGCGGCGTCGCCGGGCGCCTCGCGGCGGTCCCGTTCTTCGCGGCGCTCTCGGCGACCGAGCTCGCCGCCATCGCGCCGTGCTTCGCGTACCGTGCATGCGCCGCGCACGACGTGCTCTTCTTCGAAGGCGAGCCGCCGCACCGGCTGTACGTCGTCCTCGACGGGTTCTTCAAGCAGGTCAAGCACGCCGACGACGGCCGCGATGTCATCCTGCACATCGCCATGGCAGGCGACCTCGTCGGCGGGGTGGCCGCCTTCGGCCGGCGCCCCCATCCGTTTACGGCGCGGGCCATGACGCCGAGCGCGGTGCTCGCGGTGGCCGGCGCAGCGTTCGCGCAGATCATGGAGCGGCACCCCAGCGTGGCGCGGCGTACCGTCGACGACCTGAGCGCGCGCCTCATCGACGCCCACGAAGACCTCAAGAGCCTTGCCGTCGAGCGGGTCGACCGCCGGATCGCCCGCCACCTGCTTCGCCTGGCGGCGCAGGCCGGGCGGCCGGTGCCGGGCGGCACCGCCATCGGGATGCCACTCACCCGCCAGGACGTGGCCGACATGGCGGGCACGACCGTCGAGACAGCCATCCGCGTGCTGAGCCGCTGGCGCCGGGAAGGGATGGTCGTCACGGCCGGCGGCTGCCTGGTCATCGCCGACCGCGCCGCGCTGGAGGCCGCCGCGGACATGACCGCCGTCATGGCGGCCGGCCGCCCGGCCGGCTAGAATGGAATCGATGTGGGCGAGCCGCCGCCGCGCCGAGGTGCACCGGTATCTCTGAGCGTGGCGCCCCACGCCTGCCACCGCCGATCCGAACGAGGAACACGAGCCATGACCCACGTCATCACCCAACTCTGCACCCGCGAAGCCGACTGTGTCGATGTGTGCCCCGTGAACTGCATCGTGCCCGGCCACCCCGAGGCCGAATGGCCGCTCTTCTACATCGACCCGGACATCTGCATCGACTGCGGCGCGTGTGTGCCGGTGTGCCCACCCGAGGCGATCTTCCCGGAGATGGACGTGCCCGCTCAGTACGCGGCCGACACGGCGCTCAACGCCCGCTTCTTCACCGAAGGCCCAGGGTACGCGGCCGGCGTCGCGCTCTACGAGCTCGGGCGCCACAAGTAAGCGCACCCGCCGGCATCCGGGGCGCGGGCTCCGGCCCTCTCCGCGGGCTGTTGACAGCCCCGACACGCGTGTTTATACTGCGCAGCCGGCGGCCGATTCTCGGCGTGCCGGCGTGCCGTGCGCGATCGGCCCGGTGCCGCCGCCCAGCGTAGGAGACCGTGTGTGCGCAAAGTGCACTTCATCCAGGCGGATGTGTTCAGCGACAGCCCGTTCGGCGGCAACCCCGTGGTGGTGGTGCCGGACGCCCGGGGCATGACGGCGGACGAGATGCAGGCGTTGGTCCGCGGCATGAGCTTCGCCGAGACCGCGTTCGTCGTGCCCCCGAGCCGACCGGATGCCGCGTTCGCGCTGCGCTGCTTCACGCCGACCACCGAGGTGGCGTACTCCGGCCACCAGCTCCTCGGCGCGACGTTCGTGATGGCCGGGCGCGGCCCGTTGCCGCTTGCCGACGGCCGATCTCAGGTGATGGTCCAGATCGCGGACGATGTCGTGCCCGTGACGATCGGGCACGGACCGGACGGACGCATCCTGCGGGTGGCCGCCCTCGACCAGCCCGCGCAGTTCGTCCGGGTCGTCGACGACTTCAGCACGACCGCCGCCGCGTTGTCCACCGATCCCCTGGAGATCCTCCACACGGGGTTGCCGATCCAGGTGGTGCAGACGGGCCTGTCGTGCCTCATCGTGCCGATGCGGTCGTTGCGCACGGTGCGGGCCGTCATGCCGATGCGCCAGGCCCTCGACGCGGTGCTGCAGGACGTCGGCGCGGTGTGTGCGCTGGTGTTCACCACCGAGACCCTGGCGGCGCGCAACGACGTTCACGTTCGGGTGTTCGCGCCGCCGCTCGGTGTCGACGAGGACCCTGCCACGGGCAGCGCGAATGGTGCGCTTGCGGCCTACCTGTGGCGGCACGGCGTCAAGACGGCCCCGCGGGCCCGGTTGCGGTGCGAGCAGGGAAGCGAGATCGGTCGCCCGAGCGTCGTCGAGATCGAGGTCGATGCCGCGGCGCAGCCCATGTCGATCCTTGTCGGCGGCCGGGTGGCACGCAGCGTCGAAGGCAGCGTGTTCTTCTAGGTGCGCCCGCCCGATCGCCAACCGTCGACCATCCGGGCCGGCCGGGCATGTCGGTGGCGGCCGAACGCCGGCTCGGCATGATCGCCGACCTCGTCATCGAGCACGCCACGCTCGTCACGGTGGCGGGGGGCACCGGGCCACTGCGGGGAGCGCGCCAGGCGGACCTCGGCGTCGTCCCCGACGGCGCCGTGGCCGTGGCGGATGGGCGCATCGCGGCGGTTGGGCCGCGTGCGGCGGTGCTGCGCGCGCTGTCGGGGGTGCCTGCCGCGGTGTTCGACGCCGGAGGGCGCGTGGTGTTGCCGGGCTTCGTCGACGCGCACACCCATCCGGTGTGGGCGGGCAGCCGTGCGGAGGAGCTCGAGCAGCGGATCGCCGGCGCCACGTACGTCGAGATCATGGCCGGCGGCGGCGGCATCGGCAGCACCGTGCGCGCCACGCGCGCCGCGTCGGAGACCCGGCTGCTGGCAGACCTTCTCGGCCGTCTGGACCGCCTGCTCGCCTTCGGGGTGACCACGGTCGAGGCCAAGACCGGCTACGGTTTGTCGACCGAGGAGGAGCTGCGCCACTTGGCGCTGCTGGCCGAGGCCGATCGCCGGCATCCGGTGCGCATCGTTCCGACCTTTCTCGGCGCCCATGCCGTGCCCGACGGGTTCCGCGGCCGTCCGGATGCCTACGTGGACCTGGTCGTCGACGAGATGCTGCCGGCCGTGGCGACGGCGTGGCCCGGCGTGTTCTGTGACGTGTTCTGCGACGACGGCGCGTTCACGCTCGCCCAAGCCGAGCGCATCCTCCGGCGTGCGGCGGCGCTCGGGCTGGGGCTGAAAGCGCATGCCGACGAGTTCGCCAACCTCGGCTGCACGGCGCTGGCGGCCGGGCTCGGGGCCACGAGCGTCGATCACCTGGTGGCGACCACGGCGGAAGACGTTGCCGTCCTCGCTGCTCGCGGCAGCGTGGCGGTCCTCCTGCCGGGGACGACGTTCGGGCTCGGCTCGACACGCTTTGCTCCGGCGCGCGCCATGGTGGCGTCCGGTGTGCCGGTGGCGCTCGGCACCGACCTCAACCCCGGCACGTGCCCCAGCGAGAGCATGCCGCTCATGCTGGCGCTCGCCACGCGCTACCTCCGCCTGTCCACCGCCGAAGCCATCGTCGCCGCCACGCGCAACGCGGCCTACGCGTCGGGCCGCGGCGAGATGGCCGGACGGCTGGAGCCGGGGTTCGCCGCCGACGTGATCGTGATCGACGGCGACGACTACCGTGACCTTGCCTACCGCTTCGGCGGCAACCCGGTCGTGCGGGTGATGGTCGGGGGCCGGTGGGTGGCCGGCGACGGCGTGCCCAATGCCGAGCGGCGCGCTAGTTGAGCATCACCGCGAAGCCGCTGATCACCATGCTGATCGCGACGAGGATGCCGACGACGATCAGGATCTTCTCGTTGCGGGTGCGCTTGGTCGCACGGCGCTTGCGGGCCATGTCCGTTCACTCCCCCGGCCGCGGTCGCGCGGCCGTCCAATGGTCTGGCGATATCGGTGGACCGCTGCAGCGGTCTGTGTTCGGCCCACAATCATAGCCACGGCGAAGCGCGGCAGGCAACCTGCACGGCGCCCCGAGGGTGCCGTACGGTCGTCCGTCACGGCAAGATCGGGCGCAGCGGCGATGGGGGGGGGCCGATGAGGGGCACGGGCTGTTCCGGCACCGTGGTGCTGTCCGTCCCCGCCAGGTCGGACCACGGGTCGAACGGGCGCAGCGGGGAGGGAGGATAGAGGATGACCGGGACGCGCGGGATACCCATCGCGTCCACCAGCCCGAACTCGAGCTCGGTGGAGTAGGCTTCGGGTGCGAAGTCTCCGGCCGTGTCCAGCACCGATGTCGGCTCCGGGGTGGCGGCGATGCCGGCGACGATCATGGCCAGAGCCACCAGGGCGACGGAGCCGAACTCCGCGGCCACCGATCGGTTCAGGCGTCCGGCGAGGTGCTGCTGCGTCAGGCCCGTGAGCGTGTAGAACGCGAGCAGGATCAACGCCCCGCCGTAGAGCGCGCTCAGGCCAAGCGCGTTCAACGGCCAGCTGACCTGGCCGGCGACGATGGCGATGACGAACGCGTACAGCCACGTGGTCTCGAGGTTCTCCTCGGTGCTGCGCAGGAGCTCGAGCGCGAGCGGAAACGTGACGACGATCACCGCCGTCGACGAGATCAGGCTGCGTGCCTGAAGGCTGTAGATGAACGCGTAGAGGGCAAGGGCCGCGCCGTAGGTGGCGATGTTGAGCCCGAGGCGCGCCGTGCGGTACCACGGTGTGTCGAGGCGGACCGTCCCGCATTCGCCCACGACGACCAGCGACAACAGGACTCCGAGGAGGACGATGTCGCCCAGCCAGACGCTGGGGCTGCCGAACTGCCGGGGGACGACGGTGGCCGCGGCAAGCGTGACCAGCCCGGGCAAGATCCAGAACGTGGTGGAATAGCGCAGGTCGATGCGCCGATGGCCGGAGATGTGGCGGACCAGCCCATCCATCCCGAACGCGACGAGCAGGATCAGGAGGCCGGCCAGCGTCCAGCGAGCGCTGACGTCGATGCCCAGCGGTGAGCCGAGCACGTGGAACGCGATCGTGCGGGTCGGGAACACCGCGGCCGACGACAGCACCACGCCGGACATGACGAGGCACACCAGGAGCATGATCCGGTCTTCGGGGAACGCGCGCGGTTCGTCCGTCATGGCTACAATCCTACCGCGACGCGCCGCAATCGCTAAACACGAACCAGCCGTGGATGTGCCCTGGCTGCCGGCGCGGCCCTCAGAGACGGGCCTACGACGTGGGCGGCCCCGGCGGGACCACCGAGCGCCAATCGGGGATCTTCATCGTGAACGGGTCGCGCGTGCGGCTGTACATCGGGCCGCCCATGCGCGCGATCGCGCCGAGCGCGGCCTGATCGACTTTGAGCTCGGCATCGACGAGGTCGGCGCGGATGTGCCACATCACGATGCGCGCCACGAACAGCGCGCTGACGCGCGGCGGCTCGCCGAGGTGCAGGGTGTGCATCACACGGCACTCGATGTGGATCGGCGATTCGGCGATGCGCGGCGGCCGGACGACGGCTGACGGCAGCGGTGTGAGCCCCGCGACCGCAAGCTCGTCGATGCCGGGAGGGAAGTCGGCCGCCGTGAGGTTCATGCGCTCGGCGAGGTCCTCGGTGACCATGTTGACGACGAGCTCGCCGGTGGCCTCGATGTTGGCACGCGTGTCCTTGGGCTGCCCTCCCCGGCTGCCGATGCTGATCGCCAGCGCCGGCACGTAGGAGTGGCAGCCCATGAAGTAGCTGAACGGCGCGAGGTTCACGCGCCCGTCGGCGTCCACGCTCGTGGTCCAGGCGATGGGCCGGGGCACGATGGTGCCGATCGTGAGCTTGTGCCTCTGTTCGGGCGTCAGGCGGGTGGGGTCGAGCGCGACGTGCATGCGGGTGTCCTCAAACGGCCGGCGCGGGCACGAGACGTGCCGCGCCACCGGCGTGGTTGTGGAGCCATGATTCGACATAATCGAGCTGGCGCAGGCAGCCCTCGACGTCGCCTGCCGCCGCCCCATCGCAGATCAGGTGGACGTTGGGACCGGCATCCAGTGTGAACCACACCGGCAGGCCGGCGTCGCGCCACGCGTGGACCTGGTGAAGCAGGGCCACGGTCGCGGGCGCCCAGTAGAGCAGCGCCGGCCGGCCGGTCAGCGCGATGGCGTGCAGCGCCAGTGCCTCGGCCTCGATGGCCGGGCCGAGCACCGCCATGTCGCGGTCGAGGATGGCCTGGCGCACCCGCGGCACCTCGGCCTGCAGCCCGGCGATGCGTGCCGCGAAGAACGGGCTGGCCAGCGCGGCGCCGTGGCCGTCGGTCGAGCCCGTGCGTTTGTGGTCTCGGCTGACCACGGCGACGATGTCGCGCAGATCCCAATGTTCGGGCGGGGCGAACGATGCGGCGAACGAGGCCGCGTGGTCGCCGGCGGCGTGCCACTCGACAAAGCCGGGCGGCACCGAGCGCGCCGCCGATCCCGATCCTCGGCGCGCGAGCGCCGAGAGCTCCGGTTCCGGCAGCGACAGGCCGGCGGCTGCCGTCGCCGCCAGCGAGAGCGCGGCGAAGGCCGAGGCCGACGAGGCGATCCCCGTGCCCATGGGGAAGCTGTTGGACGACTCGACCGCCGCGTGGGTGCCGATGCCGGCCCGCGCACGGACGAGGTCGAGGTGGTGCGCCACACGATCGCGCGGCGCGCCAGCACGCGCCTCGCCGTCGATCACCACGTGGTCCGACGCCAGGCCAGGGTCGAACCGTACCGTCGTGGTGGTGGTGGCGGCGCTGAGGTTCATCGACAAGCTGCTGTTGAAGGGCAGCCGCAGGTCGGGGGACAGGTTGCCCCAGTATTTCACGAAGGCGATGTTCGCACACGCAACGGCGGTGGCAGAGGTCATGAGGCAAGACCGGCGCTGGTGACGGGCGGGACGGGCGCGGTCAACGGATGAGGCGGGCGACGAGCAGCAGCACGACGGCGCCGATGAACGCCACGACGACGTCGCCCACCATGCCGGCGGGCGCGATCGCCAGGTTCAGCTGGCGCAACAGCCAGCCGCCGACGAACGAGCCGATGATGCCGGTGAGCACCGTGGCGAGCAGCCCGCCGCGGATGCCCCCGACGACGAGGTTGGCCAGCCAGCCGGCGACGGCGCCGATGATGATCCAGATCACGATGGTCTCGACCGAGAGCGTCATGGGAGGGCTCCTTTCGTGGGGTGCGTTGCGACGGGCACGCGACCACGGGGCCGGCATGCGGTCGCGTGCAGGCGCCGGGCGCCTCGTCTGCGCGGGGCACAGGCCCGCATGGGCTCAGTGTATCGCGGTGGGGCAGGATGGTCCAGTCGTGCGCGTCGTGCCGTGCGTGCGTCACTCCGCGCGTGCCGCGCGAGCGGGCGGCGTCATGCGCGGATCGTCGTCCCGCCGGCGGCGCGGTCGCCGGCCAGCGCCGCGGCGACGGCGCCGGGCCGCAACCCCGAGACGATGTGGACGACGAGCCCGGGATGACGTTGCACGGCGTCGAGCATCGCGCCGACCTTGGACGCCATGCCCCCGGTCACGTCGACCACACCGGCGCGGGCGCCCGAGAGGGCGGCGGCCAGGGCCTCGCGGTCGCGCGGCGTCACCTGGTCGAATCGGCGTGCGCCCGGGTGGGCATGGGGGTCGGCGTCGAACACGCCGTCGACGTCGGTGGCCAGCACGATGCGCGTGGGGCGGAGGGCATCGGCCAATGCGGCCAGGAGGGGCTCGGTGCTGACGATGGTGCCGCCTCGCGCGCGGTCGAGCGCGGCGTCGCCGTACGTCACCGGCACCAGGCGCGCCGCCAGACGCTCGGCGATCAGCGCGCCGCGGACGGCGACGACCCGGCCGGCGTCGCACGTGGCCACCAACCCGCCCGGCACGGCCACCGCCGGCAGGTCGGCGGCGATGAGGGCGTCGACGACGGCGGCGTTCAGGCGACCGGCGGCGGCGGCCACGCGCGCGAGCGCCATGGCGTCCGCGGGGCGGTCGAGGAAGCCGGTCTCTCGCGCCGCCACGTGCCCGAACGAGCCGCTGCCGTGAGCCACCACGAGCCGGCCGTCACGCGCGCCGGGCCATGCGGCCACCTCGCCCGCCAGGCGCACCAGCACCGCGCCGCGCACGGCCTCGTGCCCGTGCTTCTCGGTCAGGAGCGCGCCGCCGAGCTTCAGGAAGACGGTACCGGTCACGCCCGTGGTCCCGCCGTCGTCAGCGATCGTCAGCCACGCGCCAGACGGCGGCTGCGTCGGCTTGGCGCAGCGCAGACGTGACCGCAGCCTCGGTTCCCGGCGCTGCGAGCGCGACGACGACGCCACCGCCGCCCGCGCCGCTGAGCTTGGCCCCAAAGGCGCCCGCCCCTCGCGCGGCGCCGACGAGCGCGTCGAGGCGCGGCGTCGAAACCCCCATCGCCTGGAGCACGAGGTGGTTCTGGTTCATCAGCCAGCCCACACGGTGGAGCGATCCCTCGGCGAGCGCTGCCACGGCTTCGTCGACGAGCTTGCCGATGCGGCGGAACCAGTCGTCGTACACGTCGGGATGGGCCTGTCGCCGGGCGCGCACGCCCGCCACGACCTCGCGGGTGAGGCCAGCCGTGCCGGAATCGGCGGCCAGCACGCACCACGGGGCCCCGAAGCCGATCGGCGTCGCGCGACCCTGCTGGAAGCGGATGGGCCGACCGAATGCGATGACGGTGTTGTCGATGCCGCTGGGGGTGCCGTGCGCGTGCTTCTCGGCCACATAGGCCAGCGATGCCACGGTCGCGTCGTCCCAATCCTCGCCGGCGGCCTCGCCGATCGCCCGGACGAGCGCCACCGCCACCGCGGCGCTCGAGCCCATTCCCCGGCCGGTCGGGATGCTGCTGGTGACCTCGACGTGCCACGGCGTGCGCGGGGTGCGCCCAGCGTGCTCGAGCGCCGCGCGCGCCGCCGCGGCCAGGGGGCTGTCGGCCGGCGCCGAGGCGACGTCGATCTCGAGCGGCGGCCGCTGGTCGGCGGGCGGGTGGTGCGCGGTGATCGACAGCGGCCCGCCCGATGGGAACACCGTGGCGCGCGCGCCGACGGCGTGGCACGCCACGGCGATCGCCGGATGGCCGTACACCACCGCGTGCTCGCCCAGCAAGATGAGCTTGCCGGGCGCGGTTGCCGTGGCGAGGGGGGCCGGGTCGGTGTCGTGGGCGGCCACGGCTTCAGTACGCCAACAGCGTGGCCATCCGGTCCCGCATCTGGGCCACCGAAGGCACCACCCCGTTCATCATCCGCACGTTGTACGGCACCGGGCAGTCCGCGCCGCCGACGCGCAGCACCGGTGCGTCGAGGTGCTCGAAGGCCTCGGCGGTCACGCGCGCCACGACCTCGGCACCGAAGCCGGCCGTCACGTGGTCCTCGTGAATCACGAGGCAACGCCCGGTCCGGCGCACGCTGGTCAGGACGGACTCGGCGTCCCACGGAACCAGGGTCCGCAGGTCGATCACCTCGACTGCGCCGCCGAAGGCGTCGGCCGCCTCGATCGCCCGGTGCACCATCGCGCCCCACGTCACCACCGTCAGGTCCGTGCCTGGCCGACGGACCGCCGCCTGGCCGAAGGGGATCATGTAGCCGTCGCCAGGGTATGGGCGGCGCGCCTCGGCGCCGAAGTACAGCGCGCGATGCTCGAGGAAGTAGACGGGGTCGTCGGATCGCAGGGCCGTCCGCAGCAGCCCGGCCGCGTCCTCCGCGTCCGACGGGAACACGACCTTCCAGCCCACGCTGTGCGCGAACACGACCTCGTCGCACACGCTGTGCCATGGGTCGCCGGTGGCCGGTGAGAAGCCGACCGGGATGCGTACGACGATCGGGGCCGCGAAGCGGTTGTGGGTCCGCCAGCGAATCGTCCCGCAGTCGTTGAGCTGTTCGGTGGCGGGGTCGGCGTACTTGCGGAACTGGAGCTCGGGCACCGGCACCAGGCCCGCCAGGGCCAGGCCCACCGCTCGGCCGATGATCCCCTCCTCGCAGAGCGCCGTGTCCGAGACCCGGTCGGCCCCGAAGCGCAGCTGCATGTCGCGCGTGGCGCCGTGCACACCGCCCTTGGCGCCGACATCCTCGCCGAACACCAGCACGCGCTGTGTGGCGCGCATCTCGGCCTCGAGCGTCATCCGCACGGTGTCGACGAGGTTGAGCCGCACGGGCTCGGGCGGGTTCGGACGCGCGCCGAAGTCGACGGACAGCCCGGCCCCTTCGGGACGCGTGCCGCCGACCGTCTGGGGGTGGGCGGCATCCGAGAAGACGAACGCGTGGGCGTCGTCGGGTCGGCCCTCGGCCTGCGCCGCCGCTCGGTCGCGCGCGGCAGCGACCTCGGCCTCGGCCTCGGCCTCGACCGCCGCCCAGTCGGCGGCCGTCAGCACTTCGGGCACGAGAAAGTCGCGCAGCCTGGGCAGCGGGTCGCGCGCGGCCTCGCGGGCGCGCAGCTCGGCCGGCTTGTAGGCCTGGTTGTCTTGCACCGAGTGGCCGAGCAGCCGCGGCACCACGAGACGCAGGAGCGCCGGGCCGCTGCCGCCCCGGATGTGCCCAATGGCGCGGTCTACCAGAGCGGCGCACGCCGCCGGATCGGTGCCGTCGCCGTCGAGCACGAGGAGGTTGCGGAAGCTGGCCAGGTTGGCGGCGATGTTGGCGCCGGGGGTCTGGAACGACGACGCCACCGAGATCGCGTAGCCGTTGTCCTCGATGAAGAAGAGATACGGCAGGCGGGCGGTGGTGGCCATGTTCAGCGCAGCCCAGAAGCCCGGCGTGGCGCAGGCACCGTCGCCGCCGAGCGCGACGGCCACCGCCCCATCCCAATCGGCCTCGCCCATCACGGTGGTTCGGTAGCGGATGGCGTGGGCCCAGCCCAACGCCGGCGTGAACTGCGCGCCGACATCCCCCGACATCGGGAGGATCGTCGCGCGCTCGCGCCGGGGCAGGTTGAAGACCACGCCGATGTCGCGCCCGCCGTTGGGCGAGCCGACGCGCCCCATCGTGGCGGCCAGGCCCTCTTCGGGGGTGAGGCCGTTGGTCAGCATGAACGGCCGCGACCGGTAATAGACCGCGGCGGCGTCGCGCGGGTGGTCGAGCGCCAGGCCGAGCAGGACCTGGCCGAGCTCGTGGCCCCCGGCCGAGAACTGGTACTTGACCAGGCCCGCCGGCACGAGGTCGTCGACCTCGACGCGGTCCAGCGCGCGGCTGGTCAGCATGATCCGCGCGACGGTCCGCCAGTCCACGTCCGGCGGGGGCGTGGCCGCCGCAGGCTTGCGGGAGCGGGTGGCACGGGGCGCGGCGGCTTGTACGGTCACGGGTGAGGTTCCTCCGTGGCGTGGTCTTGGCGGTCAACGGCGCTGCACCCGAGCGGAACGCGCCGGGCCTTGGCGATGCGCCGAGGGATTATAGCGGGGGGAGGGAAAGAGGGAAGCGGCACGACGTGCGCGGGAAACGTCGAGGGCGGGAGGCGTTCTCGACGTGTCATCAAGCCGCGCTGCCCGCCCCCGCCCTCGTCCCACTGCTGCCGACCTCAGGTCGTCGAGGCCACGCCCTCCGACGCCGACTCCGAGCGGTCCGATTCCTGGATCACGTCGCCGAGCGGGATCGGCTCGGCCTCGTGGCGCTCGAACGCCAGCCCCTCGCCCGACGCGTCGAGCTTGACCACCACGGTGTCGCCGATCTCGAAGCCGTTGGCGATGATCTGCCGCGACAACGGCGTCTCGATCTGGCGCTGCACCAGCCGGCGCAATGGCCGGGCGCCGTACTGCGGGTCGAAGCCCTTGTCGGCCAACCACGCCCGGGCCGCGTCATCGAGGGTGAGCTTGAGCCCGTGGTCCGCCAACCGTGCGGTGACCTTGGCCAGCTGCAGGTCGACGATGCGGAGGATGTGGTCGCGGTCCAGCGGGTGGAACACGATCACCTCGTCGATGCGGTTGAGGAACTCCGGGCGGAAGGCGCGCTTGAGCGCGTCGCGCACATCGCCGGCGAAGCGGTCGTCGATGCCGGCCTCGCCCCCGCCGAACCCCAGCCGGCCGCCACGCACGCTGAGCTCGGTGCCGATGTTCGACGTCATGATGATGACGGTGTTGCGGAAGTCGACCACGTGGCCTTGGGCATCGGTGAGCCGGCCCTCGTCGAGCACCTGCAGGAGGATGTTCCACACCTCGGGGTGTGCCTTCTCGATCTCGTCGAACAGGACCACCTGGTACGGCCGGCGGCGGACCGCCTCGGTCAGCTGGCCGCCCTCGTCGTAGCCCACGTACCCGGGCGGCGCGCCGACCAGGCGGCTGACGGTGTGGCGCTCGCGGTACTCGCTCATGTCGAGCCGCACCAGCGCCTCGTCGCTCTGGAACATGAACGCGGCCAGCGCCTTGGCGAGCTCGGTCTTGCCGACGCCCGTGGAGCCGAGGAAGATGAAGCTCCCGATGGGCCGAGCGGGATCCTTGAGCCCGCTTCGGCTGCGGCGGATGGCGTCGGCGACCGCGCGGATGGCCTCGTCCTGGCCGATGACGCGCTGGTGGAGCGCCTCCTCCATGCCGAGCAGGCGCTCGGCCTCGGTCTGGATCATGCGGACCACGGGGATGCCGGTCCAGGTCTGGACCACCTCGGCGATGTCCTCTTCGTCCACGACGTCGTCGACGGCGTTCTCGGCGCGCCACGCCGCCACCTCGGCGTCGTGCTCGGTCTTGAGCTGGATCCGCTTGCTCTTGACGCGCGCCGCACGCTCGTAGTCGCGGGCCTGCCACGCCTTCTCTTCCTCTTCGAGCAGGCTGCCGATCCGGGCCGCTTCGCGCCGCAGCGGCGGCGGCATCTGGAACATGTCCATGCGCAGCTTGGCGGCCGCCTCGTCCATGAGGTCGATGGCCTTGTCGGGCAGGGCGCGGCTGGTGACGTAACGGTGCGACAGCTCGACGGCGGCCCGCAGGGCTTCGTCCGTGATGCGCACCTGGTGGTGCTTCTCGTAGCGCTCGCGCAGCCCCTTGAGCATCTCCATCGACTGGTCGAGGCTCGGCTGCTCGACGAACACCGGCGCGAACCGGCGTTCGAGCGCACGGTCCTTCTCGATGTGCTGGCGGTACTCGTCGAGGGTGGTCGCGCCGATGCACTGCAGCTCGCCGCGCGCGAGCGCCGGCTTCATCAGGTTGCTCGCATCCATCGCGCCTTGCGCCGAGCCGGCGCCGACCACGTTGTGGAGCTCGTCGATGAACACGATGGCCTGGCCCTCGGCGTTGCGGATCTCGTCGAGCACGGCCTTGAGGCGCTCTTCGAACTCACCGCGAAACTTCGAGCCCGCGACCATGGCGCCGAGGTCGAGCTCGATGACGCGCTTGCCGGCCAGCGACTCGGGCACGTCACCGTTGGCGATCATCTGGGCCAGCCCTTCGACGACCGCGGTCTTGCCGACGCCCGGGTCGCCGATGAGCACGGGGTTGTTCTTCGAACGGCGCATGAGCACGCGCATCAGCCGCACGAGCTCGGTCTCGCGCCCCACCACCGGATCCAGCTTCCCCTCGCGCGCCAGCGCCGTCAGGTCGCGCCCGTACTTCTCGAGCACGCGGTAGCGCGTCTCGGCGCGCGGGTCGGTGACCCGCTGGCCGGCCCGCAGCTCGTCGATGGCCAGGCGGGCGTCTTCCTTGTCGATGCCGGCCTCGGCCAAGAGGCGCGTGGCATGCCCGCGCTCCTCGCTGATGATGGCCAACAGCAGGTGTTCGGTGGAGATGTAATCGTCGCCCATCGACTGCGCTTCGCTCAGCGCCACCTGGCTGAGGCGCTGGATGCGGGGCGTGACGTAGATCTGGCCGCTGCCGGAACGCCCGGGCACGTTGAGCTTGCGGTTGTTGGCGAGGTACTCGTCGAGCTGCATCGCGAGCAGCTCGCTGTTGACCCCGAGCATGTCCTCGAGAACCACGGTGGCGATCCCGTCGGGCTGCTCGAGAAGCGCCAGGAACACGTGCTCGGTGTCCATCTGGTTGTGGGCGTAGCGCAAGAGCAGCTCTTGTGATCGGGCGATGACGTCCTGGGCACGTTCGGTGAAGCGGTCGAACGGTATCATCTGATGCTGTTGCTCCCCCACGCCGGCGGGCGTACCGACCGGCGCGCGTGCCGCCCGTTGCAACCAGGGCGGCGTGGTGGTCTCCCGAAGCACGGGAGTCGGACGACATTATACCGTTCTGCCGGGAGCCTTCGCAAGCCCCTGGCGCGAGCCGCGCTAGTATCGTGTTAGAACGCCGGCGACATCCTGGCCGTAACAAGCTCGCGGCCCGTGCGTCTTAAGCCGACGTGATGCAAACGGGCGATCCGCGCTGGCGGCCCTACCTGCCCCTGACGCTCTTGGTGTTCGTCGTGGTCGTGCTCGGCCTCGCCGCCCAAGGCGGTGCGCCGGTTCACGCCCAGGCCTGCCCGCCGTATTGCCAGACCCCCGTCATCACGCCGGCCTGGCACCTGCACATGTGCGACGAGCCCTATCAGGAGCAGCTCGACGACAACCACTGCATGCGCGGGCCGGGTGTCACCGAGTTCCCGGCCGGCACCAGCCGGGTCTACATCATCTACTGCCACCAGCTGTCCGACACCGTCGTCGTGCAGGTCAAGGATTCCGGCGGGGGGCTGCAGTTCGTCAACCACCCCGACGGCATCACGTACAGTGGGAACGGCTGCGAGACGCTGATCTACCAGCACCCCAACCAGATCCCGCCGGCCGGAAGCCCGTACTACACGTCGGCGTGGTGGCCGGAGGGCCCGTTCACCGGCGTCGGGGCCGGCATCGAGTGGTACATCGGCCTGTTCCTGGCCTTCGACCACGAGACGTACTACGGCAACAGCGCCGAGGCCTATCTGACGGCACGCGATCCCGCCGCGAACGCGGACCCGACGGTCCGCGAGGTCATCACCGTGCAGGTCTCGAGCACGAGTGACCCGACCGGCATCGCCATGGCGCTCCGCGAGCAGTCGCCGGGGTCGAGCGTGTTCAAGTCCGACACGCCGCTGCGCTTCTCGCAGTTCGCGTCCAACGCGGCGCAGGGCGTGATCCGGGTGGCCAACCGCGACGTCATCACGGCCCGCTACTGCCCGCGGAGCTGCACCACGCCGTACGTCGACACCGCCACGTGGTACCAGCTAGAGGTGACCATCACGCCCACGCCGCTGCCGACGTGGGAGGGTCCGCCCCCCACGCCGACCAACACGCCGCCGCCGGACCTGCCCGTGCAGTACATGACGCTCCGCCCGGCGCCTGCGGACGTGGGCTATGCCCCTCAGATCGGCTCGAACAAGGACCGCCCCAACCATCTCGGATACCCCACGATCTACGCCGGCATGTGGACGCACGGCCGCAACCTGCACCACGGCATGGTGCAGTTCGACCTGTCGGATCTGCCGCCGGGCGCCATCGTCCGCGAGGGGCGCCTCGACCTCGTGGGGCGCGAGAGCCGATACACCAAGCCGGGCGCATGGGCCATCCAGCTCCTCGACGCCAGCATCGACGCCGGCTGGCGCGACGCGTCGTACGAGCGCGTCCACAGCACCACGGTGCTCGAGCGGCTCGAACCGGTGCTGCAGGACCACGACCTCGGCGTGGGTCGGCGCAACAGCTTCGGCTTGTCGGCCGCTGCGGTCGGCCACCTCAACGCGCGCCTGGCCACCACGCGCCGCGCGAGCTTCCGGGCCGACGGCCCGGCCGGCGAGGACAACAACCTGTTCGCCTGGGAGTCGGGCGTCGACGTGTACAACCGCGCGACCGAGCCTCCCGATCCGGCGCTCGGCCCGGCGCTGCACCTGGCGTACGTGGTGGTGCCCGAGACGACTCCGACACCGCTCGCGACGACCCCCCTCGCGTCGCCGGGCACGACCGCGAGCGCCACGCCGACGGCGCCGACTCCGATCCTGCCGACCGCCGGCGCGAGCACCTCGCCGACGGCCACGCGCACCCCGACGGTCGGCGCTTCGGGCACTCCCGCGGCGCCGCCCACCCCCGGCCCCGGCACGCCGTCGGCCTCGCCGACGCCGGCATCCACCGCTGCCGTGGTGGCCACGCCGACGGCGACCGGCCCCGCCAACCAGCGGCAGGTGTGCGTGGTGGCGTTCGACGACCGCGACGGGGATGGCCGGCTCGGGCCCGGCGAGCGTTTCCTGGCAGGCGTGACGTTGCGGTTGACGCATGTCCGCACCGGCGTGTTCGACAGCTGGACGACCGACGGCGCGAACGACCCCGACTATTGCTGGAACGGTCTCATCGACGGGCCGTACACGTTGAAGGCCGTCTCGCTGCCGCGTGGCCATGTCGGAAGCGGCGTGCTCGAGCACGCGTTCGAGGTGCCGTTCCCCGGCGCCCCGGCCCGCTACACCTTCGGTGCCCGGCGCCCCGAGGTGCCGACGCCGACGCCGACGCCGATGCCGACGCGTCCGCCCACCCCTACGCCGTCGCCGACCCTGTCGCCGACACCGTCGCCCGAGCCGACCGTGGACGGGCCGAGCGGCGAGATCTGCCTGGGGGTGTTCGACGACCGCAATCACGACGGCGCGCGGGCAGCGGGCGAGCCGTGGCTCGAGGGCATGCGGGTGCGCGTGCTGGCCGAGGACCGCCAGGAGGTGCGGGTGCTGGCCTCGCGCTCGGATGGGCCGCGGTGCACGCGCCTGGCGGCCGGCGTCTACTACGCGGGGATCGCTGCGCCCGAAGGATGGATCGTGATCACGCCCCGCGAGGAAGCGGTGCTCCTCACCGACGGCGTGCGCCGGACCGTGGTGTTCGGGGTGTACCGCCCGGGCGGCGTGTGGCGTGCCTTCATGCCGTGGGCTCGCCGCGACGTCCTCCGCCCGCGCGGTGGCCGATAGCCGTGCGCCTCGGTGTCCGGGGCACCTCGCGAGCGGGCGGCCGATGGTCCCCACCAGGCCGATGTGCTATGCTCTTGGACTCGATGCGCAACCCTACCGCGGGCGATCGCCGGGTTGGCTCCGCCCGCCGCCGTGCCCCAGCCGCCTACCGTAAGCCCGCTTGCAGGAGGTAGACCCGCATGAAGTCGCTTCGCATCGCGTTGCTCGCCCTCGGGTTGACGCTGACGTGCCAGCCCGCCGCGGCCCGCCCCGGGGCAGGCCCCGACGACGAGAAGGTCCGCATCTCCGACCTTCGCCTGGCGCGCACGCCCGACGCGGCCCAGGGCAGCGTGATCTTCCCGGAAGACACCCGCGAGCTCTTTGTCAGCTTCGCGTATGCCGGCGGCACCAGCGAGCCCGTGACGTTCATCGTCATCGGCCCGGGCGGCGTCGAGGCCGCCCGCTTGACCGGCCGTTACCGCGGCGACGGCACGGCCACCCTCAAGATCAGCGGTGCCGACATGCTCCGTCGGCTGTCGCAGGCGCTCGACGAGGCCGTGCGTGCCGGACAGGCCAACGCGCGCGACGCCGCGGCGCAAGCCGTCGGCCCGCGCGAGTACCTTCTGACGACCCAGTACCACGTGCACCGCGCCATCCAGACCCTTGACCTTCTGAACCACGCCCAGCTCGGACCCGACCTCGACCCACCGCTGCGCCTTGTCGGCGATCGGTTGTCGGTGCTCTCCGCCTTGGTGGGCGATGCCCTGCGTCTGCCGCCCGACGAGATCCAGGCGATGCGCGCCGCCGCCCAGAAGATGTCCGCACCGTTCGCGCAGGCCGTCGGCGCGTCGGGCAGCGTGGTCACCGGAGCCACGCCGGTCAAGGATGCGGTGCTGCCCAGCACGGGCACCGATGCTCGCCGTGCCTACACCCTGAACGTCGAGATCAGCGGCGACCCGTCGAACAGCCTGGAGTTTTGGGTGCAGCGCACCACCAAGCTCTACCTGCCCAACACCCGCCTGCGTCACGTCGAGCCCGGCCGCTGAGCCCTTGAGCCGTGATCGTCCATTTGGCCTTCGGCGCTCGCACGCCTAACATTGAGCGACCGACACGGCCTCGCACCACGGCGCTCACCAACGGTGCGGGGCCGTTGCTTGGGCCGGGCTCCGCGCCAAGGGGCGGCGCCTGCTCACAGCCACCTAAGCCGCCTTTCATCCGAAGCTTAGCTGGAACCTCGAAACTGCCACCGACGACGGCGCGCGCCATGCCCCGGAGCGCGCCGCGCGGCCGCCACAGCGGCCAGGCCGGCTCACCGGCACCGCCCGTTCCGGCGCTGGCCTTCCATGGCCCCGCCCGGCGCCGTGGCCGAGAGTCCAGGGAGGAGGGAATGTTCAGCATGAAGACGCATCGGCCGCTCGCCGCCGTGGCGCTGGCCGTCGCCGTGATCGCCATGTGGGTGCCTCGGCCCGCCGCCGGCCAGGCCACCGTAGCCGACCTTCGTCTGGTGGCCGACGCGAGCGGCACGCCGATCGAACCCGCGCCGGCGCCACCCGGCGAGAAGCTCTACCACTTCGACACCGGCGTCGACAAGATCCACGTGGCCTTCGACATCGACGGCGCCGAGCCCACCGAGGTCGAGATCCGCATCACCGGCCTCATGGGCGCGATCCTGTACCAGGAACCGTTCTCGTACGACAGCCCCGGCACCAAGATCGTGACCTTCGACAACAAGGGTGTGGCGCTCGAGGACAACGAGTACGTCGTCAACGCGTATGTCGGCGCCGATCGTTACCTCGCCGACAGCCTCCAGCTCACCATCGGTCAGGCGGTGATCCCGACGTCGCAAGTCGGCGCCCAGGCGCCGTCCGTGCCCACGCCGCAGGCGACGCTGGGGGCCACCAGCGGCCCGACGACGGGTTCCGCAGGCACGGGCCCGCTGTCCGGATGGACGCTCGTGGCGGCCGTCGCCGGGATGCTGGCGCTCTTCGGCGTGGTGGTCTGGGCCGGCTGGTCGGCGATGAGGCGCGGGTGAGGCCCGCCCGTGAAGGAGGACTGCTAGCCATGCACAAGCCCGCGTTCACCGTTGCTGCCGCCGCGGCCGCCATATGGCTGGCCGGAGCCACCTCGGCGCAGGCGCTCGCCAAGGTCGACCAGGTGCGTGCCAGCCTCACCGAAGGCGCGTCCGACGCGTTCCCGTTCCCGGTCGGCGGCACGGCGTCGATTCCGAGCGGATCCGAGAAGCTGTACGTCACCTTCGACTACACGGCGGCGGCGCGCGACGACATCGGCGTCGAGATGAAGTCCGGGGGTCTCCTGGTCTTCCGATCGACCAAGCGCTACACCGGCAGCGGCACGGCAACCGTGGAGGTGACGGGGCTGGCGGTGTTCCAGGAGTTGACCGACCAGATCGCCGACTACGCCGACGCCTGCCAGGACAACATCGACAACGCGCGCAAGAGCGGCAACCGCGAGTACGTGCAGAACACCATCGGGCTCGTCAACTCCATTCGGACGGCGCTTCAAATCGTGGACCGTGCGGGCCTGGGCGGCGATTTCAAGACCAGCCGCGACAGCTTGGATGCCGCGCTCGGCAAGCTCGAAGACCTGTCCAACGACCTGCCCGGCGGCGCCAACACCGATGCCATCAAGGCGTTGGCGGCTCAGATGGAGCCTTATGTGGCCCAGGCCTCGGAGGCCGCCATCAGCCTGGACAAGGCGGGCCAGTCGGCCACGGCGGTCGCCCTGCCGGACACCGGCACCGACCGTGGTGCCGCGTGGACCATCAACGTGACCGTCGGCGGCTCGCCGGCCTACTCCGGCGAGCTGTGGATCACCAGCCAGGCAGTCGCCCAGCCGTCGGCGACGGTTGCCAGCGGCGCCACCGCCGTCCCCGGCCAGGCCACCCGCACCAGCGCGCCTGCCGCTGGCAACGCCCCCACGGCCACGCCAGCGCCGGGAGCCACCGCGGCGGGTGGGCGCAACCCGTCGTCCGACCAGGGCCGGACCGCTTCTTCGGGGAGCGCCGCGACGTCGGCGGCGGGTCGGGCGACCGCCCCGGCCGGCGGTGCGGGGACCGGCTTCGCGACCCTCGACCAGCCCTCCGCCCCCGCGGCCGCCATCGAGCCGACGGTGCCATCGGTGTCGGACGCGCCCACCGGGGGCGACGAACCGGCCGCGTCGACGCTGGAGGCACCCGCGCCCGTCGCCACGTGGACGCTGCCGGCGGGCGCCGCTGCCGCGGGAGACACGCGCCCGGCGGCGCCGACGGACGAGGACACGCCGGTGGCGCCGGGCGGCGCCGGCCCCAGCCTCGCCGTGCTCGGCCTCGGCGTGATGGCCTTGATGGCCATCGGGCTCTGGCTGCGCCGACGGATGTGATGTCGGCGCCCCTGCCGGCCGTCGCGGCAGCGATGGCGGGCAGGCGGTCCGCGGCGGCGCCGGCATCGACGTGCCGGCGGCCCCGCGTCTCGAACGTCGGTCGCAGCCATCGCGCCGCGCGATGGCTGCGAATGGCCCCGCTCGGCCTGCTTTCTGCGGCGACCTTCAGCCTGCACACCTGACACGACCCATGCAAACCAGTAAGGAGTCTTCCATGCACCGCCTCTCCCCTGCCCTCGTGGCGGCACTGGCGCTGACGACGGCGCTGGCCGGCATGTCGTGGGCCTCGCGCGCCGCTGCATCGGCGCCGGCTCCCGGCACGGACGGCACGGCCCAGCAGACCAGCCTCGAGGTCTTCATGAGCGACGCCGCGGACGGTCCGCGCCGGCACAGCTTCGCCAGCACCACCGGCAGTGTCTTCGCCGTGGTGGCGCACACCAATGCCGCCGGCGAGCGTTACCGGATTCGCATCCGAGACCTGTCGGGCATCACCGTCAAGGTCCACGACACCGACGCCTTGCGCGGGGACGGGCGCGCCACCGTCAGTGTCGGCGCCGCCGACTTCGTGGCGAGCTACAAGGGTGCGGTGGCCACGGCCGGCACCTTGCTTCGCGAGAACGGCACCAAGCTCACCGCCAAGTGCGCCAGCATCCCCTCGGGCAGCGAGTTCGAGGAATGGCGCAAGGACATGCTCAGCACGGTGGAGTCGTCGCGCACGGCCACGACCGAGGTGACCAAGACGCTGCAGGCGGTGTTGGTGATGCCGGACGCGGGGGCGATCGAGGGCATCCAAGCGGCCGTCGGTCAGTCGAGCGCCACGTTGGGCGAGGGCCATGCCAAGCTTGGCGACGCCAAGCTGAAGCTCCAGCCGGCCACGGGCCGACCGGACGCGCCAGCCGCGTGCACGCTGCTCGGCGAGGCCAACGCCAAGACGATCGCCGGGCTCGACCAGGGCGATTCGGCCCTCGCCCTGTTGCCGGCCGACACGTCCGGCTGGCGGCTGCCCAAGACACAGGCGATCTACAACGGCACGCAGTTCCGCTTCTGCACGCAGTACACGACCGACATCGCGGCGATCAAGAACAACCAGGCGGGCGACACCGCCGCGTCGAGCTCGTGGTCGGTCGGCGATGCCGGACCGCCGGCGCTGATGTTCCAGAGCCCGCGCGACGTCGGCGAGGCTGGCAAGCTTCGCCTCAGCTACGATGGTGACGCCGACGCCATGTATGCCCAGACGGTCACGGTGCCCGGTGTGAACCGCTCGGCGAGCGTGACGGCCTTCGTCACCGATGCGCAGTGCATCCCTGTCGACGGGGTCGACGTCACGTTAAGCGTCGAGCCCTCGACGGCGGGGTCGGTGACGCCCGCCCGGGTCACCGCGTCCGACGGCGTGGTGCAGGCGACCGTCGCCAGCGGCAACGAGGCCGCGCTGGCCAAGGTCAATGCCGTGGTGTGCGTCGGGCCGTGCGGCGAGGGCGGCAACGACGTCAAGGGCAGCGCGTCGTTCGACGTGATCGGCACCACGAAGAACCCGGACCTCAAGATCATCCCGCATACTCGGCTCAACCCGCTCAGCAGCGTCGTCGCCTACCGCAAGGGCATGATCTCGGCGTTCCCGAAGGACGCGTTCAGCCGATCGGTGGCGCCGGGCACGACCATGGTGGTGCGGATTCAGTCCGGCCCTGGTGAGCTGGCGTACAACCGCACGCGCATCGTGAACGGGCGCCCGGTCGGCGACGAGCAGGTCATCGTCTTGGGCAAGAAGGCCGACCTCTTGGTCATGGACAACGGCACGACGCGCATCCCGCCGGGCGAGCCGGGGTACAGCTACGGCAACCTCTACCTCCAGAAGGGCAGCGACGGCGAGGGCAAGCTGGTGTTGTCGGCCGAGGCGGACGGTGTCTCCCAGACACTCGAGTACGAGATCGCCAGCCGGATGTCGATCTACCTTCCGATCGCTGCCAAGTCGTACGACATCCGCATCCCTTTACCCACGCCGACCCGTCGGCCGCCGCTGCCGACTGAGACGCCCGGCGCTCAGTCGCGATAGTCGGCGCCCCTCACGGGTCCTGGGGGTGCGGCGGCCCGCCGCCGCATCCCCTCTCCGCCGGGGCAACCCGGACCGCTTCACTCAAGTGCACAGCGCCCCCGGGCCGGTCCTCCGGCCCGGGGGCGCTGTCGTCACTGCGCGTGTGCGCGAGGATCGCCGGAGGGTGGTCCGCGTCGCCGTCCCCACGCGCCCGCGCCGGGCGCGGATGCGCCTACGGCGCCGCGGCTGCCAGGTCCACCGTCCAGTAGTGGCCGAGCGGCGAGCCCGGCGCGTGGTCGTAGAACGCCCCGATGTGCGTCATCTGCCGGCTCAGGATGCGGTCGCGGTGCGCCGCCGAGCCCATCCAGGCGGCCACGACCAGCTCGGCGCTGCCGCTGTTGCCGGCGATGAGCTGTTCGACGGCCGAGGCCCGGAAGCCCGCGCGCGCCACGCGCTCGGCCGGCGTGGAGCCGTCGCTGCCGATGTGGTCGAAGAAGCGGTGTGACGTCATGTCCCAAGTGTGCTGTTCGGCCGCGCGGCGGAGCGCTGCGCTCAGGGCCAGGCCCGGCAGCCCTGCCTTGGCCCGCTCGGCGTTGATGCCGTCGACGATGGCCTGGATGCGCTGCTCGTCGGTGGGCACGTTCGGCAGCGGCTGGTCGCTGCGCGGCGGGCCGTAGACGATCGACAGGCGGGGTGGCGTGCCGCTGGGACCGGCGTCCCAGCTGAAGATGTTGCTCGGCCCCACGCGCGGCCCGTCGAAACGGAAGCTGACCTTGCCCGTCGTGGCAGCCCGCCACTCGACCTCGCGCACCTCGCTCTCGCGCAGGGCGAACACGTTGGCCCGACCGGCGTCGAGGTCGCTCTGTCGCAGCACCGGCAGGAGCGTGGCCAGCTCGTCGGCGTCCGAGATGCGGTCGAAGCCGTGGAGCTGCCACCCTGGATCGACGTCGGCGGCGAGCAGGCGGATCTCCCACTGGCCGTTCCCGTACGGCGACAGCCGTTCGGCATAGTTGCCGGTGAGGATCAGGTGGACTTCCTGGATGCTTGCCCCGGGCGGGACCGCCGAGAGGTCGAACTGCGTCATGCCGTGGTACACCGTGCGTTGGTAGACGCCGGTGTAGGTGTTGGGGTCGCCGAGGTGGTTGCCGACCTCGAACTGCCGGACCCAGCCGGTGTCGGACGGCAGCGCCGGGATGTCGATGGCGTTGAAGCCCGGCGTGGGCGGCGTGACGAGCGGCGGGATCAGGGTCGCCGTCGGCAGGGCGGTGGGCAGCGGCGGGGGCGCCGTGGCCGTGGCCGTCGGCGGCGGGCTGGTCTCGGTGGGGGTGGGCGACGGGCCCGCGGTGGGCGGCAGCGGTGTGGCGCTGGGCGGGAGCGGCTCCGTCGCGGTCGCGGTCGGCACGGCCTGCGGCGTGCCGATGGTGTAGTTGATCCAGAGCTCCGGCGCGAGGTCGATCTGGCTGTCCGGCCCGTAGCCGGTGTGCCACGAGGCCAAGTTGGCGAAGTCGCCCCCCGTGGGGCCGTCCATGCGCAGCGAAAGACGCCGCGAGCCGGCCAGGCGCGCTTGCAGCACGGCCAGCTGCGACGGGCTCAGGCTGAACACGTTGCGCACCCCGTTGTCGATGTCGTCGGCGTTGAGCAGCGGCAAGAGCTTGGCATCCACGACGGCGCCGTGGATCCGCGGGTAGGCGTGGGCCTCGAAGCCGGCGTCGACATCGGTCTCGAGCACGTTGACCGACCACGTGCCAAGCTTGTTGACACGGTCGGAGGGCTGGCCGGTCAGGGTAAGGCGCGCGAAGTGGATGTACGCGCCGGCCGGCAGCTCCCCGAGGTCGAACTGCATGGCGCCGTGGTAGTACCGGTCGTTCCACGTGCCGGTGTAGGTGTACGAGCTGTCGAAGTGGTTGCCGGTGGGCTCGCTGCTCACGACCCAGCCGATGCGATTGCGCGCCGGCCGGAGGACGACGTCGACGTGGCCCGGGATCGACGTCGGGATGGCCGTGGGCGGCGGCGGGGTCGGGCTCGCCGCGGGCTTGGTGGGGGTGGGCGTGCCCGATGGTCGGGGTGGGAGCGTCGGCGACGGGGCCGTGACCCGCGCCGAGCCGAAGTTCACCGCCCAGTAGAAGCGGTAGCCGTCGCTGGTGGTGCGGCAGCCGGCCCCCACCTCGGTGCAGCGCGGGCACAGGATGATGGCACGGTGCCCGGCGCTGTTCATCCAGGCCTGGACGGCGGCATCCGGTGAGGTCTGCCCGCAGGCCACGATCTCGCCGTACGGCGAGGCGTAGCCCTGCTCGGTCATGCGGTCGAACGGGTCGCTGCCGTTGGACCCGGTGTGCGTGCAGCGGCGCATGATCGCCATGTCGAGGGCGTGGCCGTCGGCGGCGCGGCGCAGCGCCGGGTTGCTGGCCAGTGGGCCGAGGTTGAAGTTCGCCCGCTGACGGTTGATCAGCCCCTCTACCTGGGCGCTGCAGTCGCCGTTGGGCGGCGGCACCGCCGACGGTGGAGGCGTCGGGGCACCCGGCGTGGCGGTGGACCCGACCGGATTGGGATCGGACGTCGCAACCGGCGTCCCCGGGCCGCCGCAGGGGTTCGTCTGCAGCGCAAGGGCCTTGCCGGCGTTGATGCGGCCGGCGCCGAAGTACTGGTCGGGCCCGCGCGTGCCGATGTCGTCGGCGGTTTGCTCGAGGATCTCCTCGACCTGCTTGGGGGTGCGGCATGGCCCCTGGGCCATCAGCAGGCCGGCCACGCCGGCCACCACCGGCGACGCCATGCTCGTGCCGCTCCACGCCTGGTAGCTGCCGCCGCGCACGGTCGAGAGGATGCCGACGCCGGGGGCCGCGACGTCGACGTACGACCCGTAGTTCGAGAAGCTGGCGCGGGTGTCGGACTGCGTGGTCGCCGCCACGCCGACGACGCCGGTGTACGAGGCCGGGTACGTCGGGTTCGAGGTCGACTCGTTGCCGGCGGCCGCGATCACCGGCACGTTGCGCCCGATGGCGTAGGCGACCGCGTCCTGCAGCGCGCGCGACGTGAAGAAGCCGCCGAGGCTCATGTTGATCACGTCGGCCTCGTGGTCGGCGGCCCAGACGACGGCGTTGCCGATCGCGGCAAGGCCCCCGTTGCCCGAAGACCCGAGGGCCTTGACCGGCATGATCCTGGCGTTCCAGCCCGTCGCGGCACCGCCGATGGCGTTGTTGGTCAGCGAGGCCGCGATCCCCGCGACGTGGGTGCCGTGCCCGTGATCGTCGCGGGGGTCGGGGTCGTTGTTGAAGTGGTCGTAGCCGGCGACGCACTTGCCGCGGAGGTCCGGATGGTCGCAATCCACGCCGGTGTCGATGATGGCGATCGTGACCCCGTCGCCGTGACTGAAGTCCCACGCTCGGCTGCTGTCGATCTTGGCATGGTGCCACTGCTGGGCATACAGCGGGTCGTTGGGCACTTCCTGCGGGCCGGCGGGCCCGTCGCCGCGTGGGCCCGCCGCCTCGGAAGGCGCGATCGGCGGCCCGTCCGGCCAGCCGAACACCGACGCCAGGTAGTCCGGTTCGGCGTACCGCACCACCTTCTCGTTGGCGTACACGTTGGCCATCGCCAGCGCGTCCGCCGAGAGCTTGAGGACCTGCACGCCGATCTGCGGGATCTCCCGGATGACCTGGGCACCGTACTGCTCGTGCAGTGCCTGCTTCACCGAGTCGCTGACGCCGGGCTCAAACCGCACGATGAGGTGATCCGGGATGTAGCCCGGATCGGCCGGCGGGGTGGGGTCGTCGTCGCGTCGAGCCGCAGACGGGTCGGCCGGTGGGATCCCCAAGGGCGCCGGCGGCACGACCCACGGTCCGGGCAAGGGGGCTGCGGGGCCTGTCGGCGGCTCTTGGCCGTGCACCTGGCCCGGCAGCGGCCGACCCATCGGCATTCCCAGGCCGACCAACATGCTTGCGACGACGACGACTTTCCGGCACATTATCATGACCCCCTTCGTGGGTACGGCGCGCACCGCCCGAGCACCCGGCGCCACCACGGCCGCCCAAACGGGCGTAACGACCGGGCGTGCGGCGCCGTTACGTCTTCCCGAGAGACACCCGCGCGGATCAGGTCCCTCCAAGAGCTCGGGCAGGGGCAGACCTGGGACCCTTCAGCGAGGGTGTCTCTCGCTTTGTTTACCTCTTGCGTCGCCGGCCCGATCGCGCGACTGCCGCGCGGGGTGTCCTCGCCCCGCGAACAACACGACCGATCCCGCCTCGCGAAGAGGCTGGCAGCCCTGGATTGCGCGGACGGCCCGACTCGCGGTCGGTGCCCGCGCGGCTTGCTGGCGGCTGTGGGGTGGGGTGCGCCGCCTCGCTGCCCGGCGTACGGGCGACCGGAGCGGCGAGCGACGTGGGGTGTTACGACGTTCATAATAATAGCACGCCCGCGATTCTGCGTGACGCCCGCCCCGTCGCGTGCCGACGGCCTACCGACGCCCGTCCGACGGCCTGCCGGCGAAGCCAGTCGGGTCGTGGCCGGCCCAGGCGTCGGCTATACTCTAGCCATGACCGCGTCCCCCGCTTTCCGGCGCGTCTGCGCCGCTGCGGCCGTGCTCGCCGTCGCGTTCCTCGGAGGGGGGAGCGAGACGGAGGTCGGCGCACAGTCCCCCTCCGCCGACGAGGCGATCGCCCGTGCCGTTGACGAGGCGGCCCGAGCGATGTCGCCCGAGCAGCGCGTCGGGCAGCTCTTCCTGGTGTCGTTCGACGGTTCGGACGCCGGCGATGGCACCGCGGTGGCCGCGCTGATCGACGAGCAGGCGGTTGGAGGCGTGGTCCTCGATCCGGCGCGCGACAACTTCAGCAACGCGCCCGACGCCCCCGTGCAGGTGGCCCGACTTGCCAACGCGCTCCAGTCACGGGCCGCGCGGCGAGGGGCACCCCACGTCCCGCTCTTCATCGCGCTGCCGCAGGTCGGCGACGCCTTTCCGGACAGCCCGCTCTATGGCGGCATGACGCCGCTGCCCAGCCCGATGGCGCTCGGCGCGACGTGGCGCGTCGACCATGCCGAGATCGTCGGTGCTCGCCTCGGCGTCGAGCTGGCCGCTGTCGGGGTCAACCTGCTCCTGGCGCCGAACGTCGACGTGATCGCCGTGCCGCGCTCGTCGACGTCCGGCGATCTCGGCGTGCGGGCGTTCGGCGGCTCGCCGGCCTGGGTGGGGCAGATGGCCCGCGCGTACATCGCCGGCGTGCACCGGGGCAGCGAGGGACGGGTGGCGACCGCGGCCGGCAGCTTCCCCGGCACCGGCGCCGCCGACCGCAGCCCATCCGACGAGTTCGCGGTGGTCGAGGGTGCGTTCGAGCAGCTGGCGGCGGTCGAGCTGCCGCCGTTCGTCGCCATCGCCCGCAAGGATGGCGACGGCACGACCGACGCCATCGTGACGAGCCACGTGCGATACCGCAACATCCAGCAGCAAGCGGATCGGCCGTTCTCGCTGGACAGCGGCGGCCTGCGTTACCTGCTCGGCCAGCTTCCGGAGCTCGACGCGTGGCGCCATCCGGCCGCCGATTCGGGCGCGGTGGGCGGGGTCTTCGTCAGCCCCGGCTTGGGGCAGGCCGTCGTGCGGCGTTACATCGACCCGGAGCAGGCGGTGTTCAGCCCCCGGCGACTGGTGCGTGAGGCCCTCCTGGCCGGCAACGACGTGCTGGTGGTGACGGGCTTCGGCCCGCCGGGGCAGGTCACGGATGACCGCGCCAACATCGCCGACGCCGTGGGCTGGCTCGTCGGCGAGTACCACGCCGACGAGGCCGTGCGGTCGCGGGTCGACGACGCGGTGCGGCGGATCCTGGCGCTCAAGTATCGCCTCTACGGCGGCCTGCCGGCCGAGCCGGTGACCGTCGATGCCGAGGGGGCGGTTGGGCAGACTGGGCTGGGCGGCGACGAAGTGGCGGCGGTGGCGCGGGACGCGGTGACCCTGATCTCGCCGGCAGACGGCGCGGCCGTCCGATCGCCCCAGCCCGGCGACCAGATCCTCTTCGTGGTCGACGCGCGCCCGATCCGAGAGTGCGCCACGTGCGACGTCCGGCTGTCGCCCGACCCCGAGCAGGTGCTCGGCATCGTGCGGCGGGCGTACGGGCCGGAAGGCAGTGGCACGGCCCGGCTGCGGCGCAACGAGGACGTGGCGGCCATCACGTTCCGCGATCTCAAGCTGTGGTTGCAGGCGACCGGCAGCGTGCGGGCCGAGGACACGACCGCGCTGGTCGAACGCACCGCGGACGACACCCCGGCCGCGGCCATCGCCGAGCGTATCGCCGCCGCCGATTGGCTGGTGTTCGCGATGCGCGACGTGCGGCCCGCCGACGCGCCTGCTTCGGACGCGCTGCGGCTCTTCCTCAAGGCCGAGGTGTCGCAGGCCGAAGGCCGACGCCTGGTGGCGTTCGCCCTCGGCGCACCCTATCACCTCGACACCACCGAGATCGCCAACCTGTCGGCCTACCATGCGGTCTACGCGAGGACGGCACCGTTCATCGAGACCATGGTTCGCACCCTGTTCGGCGACGTGTCGCCGCATGCGGCCAGCCCGGTCTCGGTGCCCGGCATCAGCTACGACCTGACCGACCGACTCGAGCCGGCGCTCGACCAGCGCGTGAGCCTCGAAGCAGTGGGATGGGACGGCGAACGGCCGATCGAGCTCGGCGGGACGTTCCGGATGCGGACCAGCCCGATCCACGATACCAACGGCAACATCATCGCCGACGGCACGGGCATCACCTTCCGGCGCTACGACCGCGTCGACGACGTTTACCTGGCCGACGTGACCGCCCACACCCTCGCCGGGCGAGCGATGGTCACGCTGCGGGCCGAGCGCCCGGGGGAGATCGAGGTCACGGTGGCGCGCGACAACACGCTGCTCAGCGAGCCGCGTGTGGTTCGGATCGTCGGAGACCTGGGTGCCGTCGGGAGCACGCCTCCAGGTGACACCGATGGGCCATCCGCGCTGCTCCGCCCGCGCGTGGCGGTGGATTGGGGCATCCTGTTCCTGAGCCTGAGCCTCGTCCTGCTGGCCGGCGTGCTCGTGTACGGGGCCGACGCGGAGGCCGCGCGCTCCCCGACCCGCCTCGTGCGGCTGTTCCTGATCAGCGTCGCGTGGGGGCTCGCCGGCTACCTCCTGGTGGCGGCCGGCGGCGTGCAGCTCGGCGCGCTGCCGCTCGGCGCTGACCTGTGGCCCAACGGCTGGAACGTGGCCTATCAGGCGCCGATCGCAAGCTTCGTCTTCGGGCTTCTCCCGGTGGTTCCGACGCTCGGGCGGGCGCTGCGGCGCGGACGCCCGTGAACGGCGACGCCTGGCGAAAGGATGCGCGCTGCGCGAGCGTCGGCGCGGGGCTTACGGTCCGGCTTCGGCGGTGCCCGTGGCCTGCACGGCGCCCTCGAGCAGAACGCCGCGCTGGCGCTCCGCCTGCCACGTCGTCAAGATGGTGAGGAGCAGCAGGAGTCCGACGAGCGCGAACAGCGCCGCGTTCTCCCACAGAGCCGCACGCCAGGCTGCCGGCGCCGTGCCGAGGTCGATATCCGCTTCGATGGGGGCGCTGCCGACGAGCAGGCCGCGCAGCGCTTCGACGTTGGCCGGGCGTTTCTCGGGGTGCAGGGCCATGGCGGCGAGGATGGCGCCCTCGACGCGGCCGGAGATGTCGGGGTTAAGCCTTCGCGGGCGCACCAGCGCGTTGGGGAGGAGAAACCGTTCCTGGGCGGTGGCGGGCGGCCGTCCGGTCAGCAGGTGGTAGAGGGTGGCCCCGACGCCGTAGATGTCGGCCCGGTGGTCGGTATGCCCGTTGTCGCCGGCGTACTGCTCGAGCGGCGTGTACGGCAGCGAGCCCACCCCGCGGGCGACGGTGAGCGTGCGTGGATCTTGCGGGTCGAGCGGTTTGACGAGCCCGAAGTCGACGAGCTTGATCCGGTCGCCTTCCATCAGCTTGATGTTGGCCGGCTTGATGTCACGGTGGAGCACCGGGGGGTCCTGGCGGTGCAGGTACCCGACGACGTCGAGGATCTGCTCGGCCCACTGGAGCACGCGCGCCTCCGGGAGCATCTCGTTCTCGGCCCGGGTATCGTCCACGACTTGACGCAAATCGGGACCGGCCACAAAATCCATCACCAAGTAGTCGAACTCATCGCGCTCGAAGTAGTCCGACACCTTCGGCAACGCCGGGTGATCCAATCGGGCCAGCACGCTGGCCTCGCGCCGGAACTGCTCTTGCGACTCCTTGAGCATGTCGTCCGATTCGTAGGCATCCGGCCGGATCTCCTTGACGGCCGTGACGCGGCCTGGCAGCCTCAGGTCGTCGGCGCGGTAGACCGCACCGGCGCCGCCTTGGCCGACGAGCTCGACGATACGATAGCGCCCGCGCAGCACGGTGCCGCCGGGCAGCGGAGTTCTCACGGAGCCAACCTTACGGTCGTCCCGGGCGGGTGTCAAGTCCACCCGGACGCGACGCAAACACCCACGAGCGGCGCGATGCCGCCTCCGCCGATGATGCGCCCGGCGGAGGGTCATGGATGCAAGGAACACACCGGTGAAACAGAAGCACGGTCGCGGTGATGCGCGACTGGCCCGCGCGCGGGAGCTGATCGAGCTCGGTCGGCCCGAGGGCGCCCTGCCGCTGCTCGACGCCTGCCTGGCCGGCCCGGGGCGGGGCGAGGCTTTGGCGTGGCTGCTGCGCGCCGAGGCCCGGCGCCTGGTCGGCCAGGCGGCCGCCGCCGTGGAGGATTACGAGGCCGTGTTGGCCCATGCCTCCGACCTGCCGGCTGAGCACTGGCCCGTTTGGGTGCGCGGCCTGGCCCGCATGCCGGCACCTGCCGCGTGGTGGGCGGGGACCGGCCGGATGGCGGCCGAGCTCGATGCGGCCGTCGAGCGGGAGCCGGAGCAGCCGGCGCTGTACCGCGCGCGCGGCGAGTGGCTGCGTGCGCGCGGCATGCTCGAGAGCGCACTGAGCGAGTTCGTCTACGCCGCCGAGATCGACGACGACGATCTCGAGGCCTGGCTCGGCCAGGCCGACTGCGCCCTCGCCCTCGCCCAGATGGACATCGTGGTGGACGCGTTGGACCGGGCCGTCGACCTCGACCCCAACAACATCGACCTGTTCGTGCGGTTGGCGGAGGCCCGCCTGGCGTACGGCGACGCCAGCGGGGCCATCGCGGCGTGCGAGGAGGGCATGGAGCTGGCGCCCGACCACGTCGACCTTCGCCTGAGCCGTGCCCGCGCGGCCTTGGCCCTCGATCTGCCGGCCGATGCCGTGGAGGACTGCCGGGCGGTTCTGGCGCGGGCGCCGCGACGGCTGCCGGCGTTGTTCCTGCTGGCCCAGGGCCTGTTCCATGTCGGTGACGACGACGCCGCGCTGGCGGCGGTGGAGGAGGTGGTGGCGCGTGCGCCGGACCATGTCGCGGCGCTGCGCCTCCGGGGAGGCGTAAGGGCGGCGCGTGGCGATATCACCGGCGCGGAAGAGGACTTCGAGCGGGTGCTCACCCTTGCTCCCGGTGACCTGGAGGCCCAGATCAGCCTGGTCGAGACACGGCTGGCCCGCGGCGATCGCCACGGCGCCGCGACCGCGGCGCTCGACCTGGTGGCCCGCCACCCGGATCGGCCCGACGTGTGGCTCGTCGCGGCCGACGCCCAGGCCGCGCTCGACGCCCCGGCCGCCGTTCGCGACCTCCTGGATCGAGGCATCGACCGCCACCCGGACGTGCCGGAGCTGTACGCCGAGCGGGCCGAGTGGCTCTTGGGCGTGGGGCTGAATCAGCTCGCGATGCGCGATGCGCGGTGGGCGGTGGAGCTCGATCCCGACGACGTCGAGGCCCATGTGCTGGCGGCGCGGGCGGCGATCGAGGTGGGAGACGGCACCGAGGCGCTCGCGGACCTCGACATGGCCCTCGAGATGCAGCCGGAACACGGCCAGGCCCTGGCGTGGCGCGGGCGGGCGCTGGCCGTCGAAGGCGATCGCGAGGCGGCCGAGGCGAGCTGGGCGCGGGCCGAGGCCGTGTTGCCGGCAGACGACCCGTTGCGGGACGCGATCGCAACTTGGCGGCGCCAGGCGCGGCGTCGCTGATGGCCCGGATCCTTGTCGTCGACGACGATGTCGACATCGTCGATCTGGCCGAGCTCTACCTGCGTGGCGAGGGCTTCGACGTCGTGCGCGCGGCCACCGGCCCCGAGGCGCTGGCGCGCGCCGCGAGCGATCGGCCGGACCTCGTGATCCTCGACCTCATGCTGCCCGGCCTCGACGGGTGGGAGGTGTGCCGACGGCTGCGGGCCGAGAGCCGGGTTCCGATCATCATCGTGACGGCCCGCGGCGACCCTGTCGACCGGGTGGTCGGCCTCGAGCTCGGCGCCGACGATTACATGGTCAAACCGTTCTTCGGGCGCGAGCTCGTGGCGCGCGTCAAGGCAGTGCTGCGGCGCAGCGACGTCGCGCCGGTTGGCGACGGCACGGTGCGCGTGGGCAAGGTGGTCATCGACCCCGCTCGGCGCACCGTGATGGTCGAGGACGAGCCCGTGACGCTGCGGGCCCGCGAGTTCGACCTCTTGCACTACCTGGCGCGCAACGAGGGGTTGGTCCTCTCGCGCGACCAGCTGCTCGACAACGTCTGGGGCTTCGATTTCCTCGGCGACAGTCGGACGGTCGACGTGCACATCGCCCACCTGCGCAGTCGGATCGACGGGACCCGATCGGTGGCGATCGAGACGGTGTGGGGTGTGGGGTACAAGCTGGTGGTGAAGGGCGACGGTTGAGCGTGCCGACCGGCACGGGCGGCATCCCCGTGACCGGCACGCCCCGGCGCCCGACGGTTGCGCTACAATCACGGGCATCGACCATGCGCAGGCGCCAGACGAGCCGCGTCCGGCGTTGTCTGCCGCCGGATGTGCAACGCGCCCGGGTGCTCGTTGCCGGCCGCACGCTCAGGCTCCGGACATGCCCATTCCATCCCGTCGGTCGCCATCCTCCATCCGCCGGCGTCTCTTCGTCTCGTACGCCGTGTTGTCGTCTTTGCTCGTCACGGTCGCCACCGGCGTGCCGTTGGCGCTGTACGCGGCCCGGATGATCCAGGCGGCCCGGTCCGAGATGATCGACCGGGGCACGACGCTCGAGAACGTTGTCGCCGCGGTCCACGATCCCACGCACCCGATCTCGCCGTCGATGCTGGCCCGGTTGGTGTACGCCGACCCGCGCATGCGCGGCCGCTCCCGCCCGCTGCTCATCGTCGACAACATCGGCCGCCCGATCTTCGCCCTGTACGCGCCTCCGCAGCGCACGGGACGCCAGTCGACCACGCTCGCCGTGGTGGGGCAGC
The DNA here is from genome assembly GCA_003576755.1 of bacterium. Lineage (GTDB taxonomy): Bacteria > Chloroflexota > Anaerolineae > Epilineales > Epilineaceae > UCB3. The sequence continues at coordinate 58,892 of QEVT01000001.1, forward strand.
CGACCGCCCCGGCCGCCCCGGACGCCGACGCCGGCATGGCGGTCGGAACCACGGGGCAGGCCCTGCTCCGCCGACCGACCTACCCCCCCGGCAGCCGCCTGCCGCCGCTGCCGCGCGACCGGGCGGGGCGACCGCGCATCGGCGACATCCAGACCGCCGACGGCGTGCGACTGTCGTACGTCACCGTGCCGTTGCCGGTGAACATCGACACGACATCCGTCGATCCGTCGTGGCTGGCCGCACCGCCTGAGCCGCCGTTGCACCTGGCCTACGTCCGGCCGCGGGCCGAGATGCGCGACCTGTGGTGGCCGTTGGTGCCGTCGGCCGCGCTGACCGGGTCGTTCGCCCTGGTGCTCGCCGGGTTGCTGGCCTACGTGCTGGCGCGGTCGATCACCCGTCCGATCGAGGCCGTCACGCGCGCCAGCGAGCGGGTGGCCGCAGGGGACTACGGCGCGCGCGTCGCGACGGGTGGCACCGACGAGCTTGACCGCCTCGCCGCGGCGTTCAACCGCATGGCGGCCGACGTGGGTGACGCTCACGAACGCCAGCGGGAGTTCGTCGTCAACGTCAGCCACGATCTGCGAACGCCGTTGACGACGCTCCGAGGGTTTGCCCGCTCGCTGGCGGACGGGACGGTGCGGACCGAGGCCCAGCGCGCCCGGGCGGTCGAGGCCATCGAGAGCGCCGGCGCGCGGATGCACGAGATGGTCGAGTCGCTCATCGACCTGGCGCGCCTCGACGCACAGCGCGGCGGGATGCGGCAGCAGGCGGTGCCCGCGACACACCTGCTCGAACGGGTGCGGGCCGCCCACGCAGCCGCCGCCGAGGAGGCCGGGGTCACCGTGACGGTCGACGCTTCGGACGACGCGGTGCTCTGGGTCGACCCGGTGTGGATGGAGCGGGCCGTCGGCAACCTTCTGGACAACGCCGTCAGGCACAGCGTGCCGCGGTCCACCGTCGAGCTGTCGGTGACCCGCGCCGGCGACACCGGTGCCGAGATCCGGGTTTCCGACCATGGCTCCGGGATCCCGCCGGAAGACCTGCCGCGCGTGTTCGACCGCTTCTTCCGCGGTGATCGCGCGCGGGCGACGAACGGCAGCGGTCTGGGGATGGCGATTGCCCGGGAGATCGCCGAGGGCCACGGCGGGAGCATTGCGGTCGAGAGCGCACCCGGCGTGGGCACGCGGGTGACGATCGGCCTGCCGTTGCCGTCAGGCGCCGCGGCCGTCCTGGCGCGCCACGACGGCGATCACGCTCCCGTGCCCGGTGCGGTTGATCGCCCAGAACAGCGGCTCGACGGCGAAACGCAGGCCGGGTAGCCGCAGCACGCGCATCAACGGACCGGCGGCGCGAGGCGCCGTCGCGCGCAGCCAGCGCTCGATGCTCAGGATGAACGTGAAGTACGACGGCATGATGCAGCGCCACGCCACCGGTGTCAGCCCGGCGCCGCGGAGCAGCGCCTCGAGCGTGGTTCGGTCGAAGACGTAGAGGTGGCGGGGGGGGTCCCAACCCTGCCAGTGGCGGCCGAACAGCCGACGGTCCGGGCTGTCCCAGTTGGGGATGTTGACCACCACGACGCCGCCGGAAGCGAGCAGCGCCGCCGCCCGTGCCAGCGCGTCGGCCGGGCTGTAGACGTGTTCGAGGACATCCCAGAACGTCACGGCGTCGAACGCGCCGTCTTCCAGCGGCGCGTCCTCGAGCCGGCCCTGGAACACGTCCAACCCGAACCGGTCGCGCGCGTAACGTGCCGCGCTCGGCGCGAGCTCGATGCCCCGCGTGTCCCATCCGGCGAGGGCCATCTCGTGCAGGAAGAGACCCGTGCTGCAGCCCACGTCCAGCACGGCGCGGCGCCCGGCACGCACGTGGTGCTCGACCAGCCGGCGCCGGTGGGCCAGCTTGCGCCGGCGCAGCCATCGCAGCACGGCCCACCGTTCGTCCTCGATGGCCGGGCGGAACGGGGCGTAGTCGGGGGGGTAGAACCGCCCGATCGCCGCGGGGGTCGGTCGCGGCCGCAGGTACATCAGGCCGCACCGCCGGCATCGGACCATCGCCGTGCCGTCGGGCGCATCGTGCGGCCAGTCGCGGTGCGTGTGGAGCGTGGCGGCGTCGTCTGCCCCGCACAGGTCGCACACCGGCGACTCGAGCTCGAGGTCCGTCGTGTTCATCGGCATGGCATCCTGTGGCAGGTCGCCCTCTTCGGGCCGGGCCGGTTTAGCATTCCCACCGGCGCGCGGTAATATTGCACGTGTGACGGGCGAAACCACAACTGCGTTGCGGGCGGACGGCCGCTCGGCCGACGCCCTGCGGCCGGTGGAGATGCTTCCCGGCTGGACCTCGACGGCGGCGGGCAGCGTGTTGATGAAGCAAGGGCGAACGTGGGTGCTGGCCACCGTGAGCGTCGAGCCACGCGTGCCGCGCTGGCGGGTTCGATCGGGCCGTGGGTGGCTGACTGCGAGCTACAACCTGCTGCCCGGGGCGACCGCCGTCTGGACGCCCCGCGATCGCGGCGGAGCCAACGGTCGCACCCACGAGATCGAGCGCCTCGTCGGGCGCAGCTTGCGTGCGGCCATCGACGTCGATCGGTTGCCCGAGCTGACGCTCCACGTGGACTGCGACGTCCTGCAGGCCGACGGCGGAACCCGGACCGCCGCCGTCACCGCCGGTTGGCTGGCATTGGCGCTGGCCCTCGGACCGCTCGGCGCGGCGGGCCGCGTGCCAGCCGACCTGCTGTGCCAGCAGGTCGCCGCCGTCAGCGTCGGCATCGTCGATGGCCGGCCGATGCTCGACCTGTCGTACGACGAAGATGTGCGCGCAGAGACCGACATGAACGCCGTCATGACGCACGACGGGGGTTTCGTCGAGCTTCAGGGCACCGCCGAACGCCGTGTCGCGTTCTCCCGGGCGGATCTCGACGCGCTGGTGGCGCTGGCCGACGCCGGCGCGCGGTCGTTGATGGCGGTACAGACGGAGGTGCTGGATGGCGTTGAACCCTCGCCCGTCCGCGCGGCGCTGCCCTAGCTGCGGCTCGCGTTTGGAGGCCGAAGCGCGCGTCTGCGCGATCTGCGGCACGGCCGTGCCTTGGCGAATGACGCCGCGCGGGGTCGTGGTGGAGAGCCTGCTGGCGGTGGGCCTCGCGGCGGTGATCGTCGGCGGCCTCCTGTGGGTCCGTCGCTGGCGTGCCGTCCCGGTCTCGCCGCAAGAGGCGGTCGTGGGCGAGCTCGTCGGCGTGACGCCCACGGACATGCCGACGCTGACGCCGGCGATCGCCGCCATCGGGACCGCTCCGGCCGCCGATCCTGGGCCGCCGGGCCATCTTGCCGCCGCCCCCGGCGACGCGGGCGTTGGATCGGCCACCCTGCCGCCGCCCGGCGAGACGCCGGCGGCGGTGGAGGCACCGCCTTCGCCGTCAGCAGCGCCTGGCGTCACCACCCACGTCATCGAGAGCGGCGACTCGCTGTACGCGATCGCCATCGCGAACGGTATCACGCTCGACGACCTGCTGGCCGCCAACCCCGGCATGACCACCGACAGCTTCCTGGCGATTGGCCAGAGCATCAACGTTCCCGCCGATGCGGCGGAGGTCGATTCGGGCGCCGCACCACCGACCGCGTCGCCGGCGCCGACCACCGTGCTCCCCGCAGCCACGGGGTTGCCGGCCGTGCCCGTGACGCACACCATTGCCGCAGGCGACACGCTCGTGGCCCTCGCCGCCGGGAACGGTGCGACCGTCGATGACCTCGTGGCATGGAACGGCTTGAGCGGGCCGGACGCCGTGTTGCGGGTCGGCGACGCCCTCGTGGTGCGCCCCGCCGCCACCGGGGGCGCCGTGTCGGCCAGCCCGATCGGCGGCGCGGCTGGCCTGAGACCCGAACTGGGTGAGCCGTCGGCCCTGGTCGGGGACTACCCGGCGCCCGACCTCCTCGCGCCGGGGGTGGCTGCCGTGGTCACCGACGAGGCGCCTTACCTGCGCTGGGCTTCGGTCGGGGTGCTGCCCGAAGACGTGTACTACGTGGTGATGGCGCGTGCGGTGCCCGACGACGTCGATGCCGCCGGTGCCAACCCGCCGCCGCCCGTCGACCTCGACGACGTCGAGGTGATCTGGGCGCTCAACAACATCACGGCGGTTCGCGTGCCATCGCGGTTCCGCCCGGCGTTTGGCGCCGAAGAGCGGATCCAGTGGGCGGTGTCGATCCGTCGGCGGGCCGACGGGCTCCTCGCCGATGGTGTCGGCAAGGCGCTGAGCGTGTACTCCCCGTGGCGGACGTTCACGTGGGCGCCCGGCGGCGGGTGACGCGGCGCGGTTCGCGCCCGCGAAACGGCGCGCCTCCGGCGGGTGGCGGCCTCTCAGCCGTCGCGCAGCCAGGCCCCCAAGGCGTCCCACCGCGACGGCGGCGACGGCGACGGGGCCGGTGACGGCGTCGGCGTCGCGGCGACGCCGACGATCACGCGATCGCCCGGCCTTGCCCACCCGTGATCGCGGGCCCACCGCTCGGCGGCTGCGTTCCCCGCGGCGTCGGCGCGCGCCGTCTCGACGGCGTCGACCTCGGCGTGCAAGGCGGCCACGTCGGTCGCCAGCCGGTCGGCGGTGACAGCGCTCTGGCGGACCGACCAGGCCAGGCTGGCCAACCGGACGACGTAGACGCCGGCCAGCGTGAGGACAACGACGGCCACGATGCGGTGCCGACCCCGGCGTCGGGGCGCGGAACGGTCGGCGGGGCCCGCCGGCGGCCGTGGATCGGGGGAGCGGTTCATCGACGGTCGCTGGCTTCGCCGAAGACCCGTTCGACCCGTACGAACCAGCTCGGCAGCGTCGCGAATCGATCGGCCGGTTCCACCACGAGCGCCGGCAGCTGGATGCCGCCGACGTTGTCGTCCACCACCGCGTAGTTGTACACCGGATGCCAAAGCACCAATGCCGGCTGCTCCGCGGCGAAGATGCGCTGGAACTCCGCGTAGAGCTGGCGGCGCCGCTCGTGATCGTTGACCGGGTGGGCCTGGCGGGCCTCGACGAGAATGCGGTCGGCGTCGGTGTTCTTGAATCCGGCGTAGTTCTGGCCCGGGAAGTCGGCCTGGGAGGAATGCCACAGCGCGTAGGGATCGGGGTCGTAGTCGCGCAGGTCCCAGCTGAACAGCAGGGCGGAGTACGACCGGTTGCGCAGCGTCGATGCGAGGTCGGACGGCCCGATCGGAAGGATCTCCGCCGCCACGCCGATCTGCTGCCAGTCTTCCCGGAGGCGCTCGGCGATGGCCAGCATCACCGGATCGTCGCCCTTGACGCTCAACCCGAAGCTGAGCGGCTGCCCGTCGCGATCGCGGACGCCGTCGCCCTCGCTGTCGATCCAGCCGGCCTCGTCGAGCATGCGCCGGGCCTGCTCGGGGTCGTGGATGGGCGTGCCGAGCCCGGCGAAGTACGCCCATGATCCCGGTGCGATGGGGCCGGCGGCGGGGACGGCCTGCCCGTCGAGCAAGGCGGGGTCGTCGATGATGCGCTGGCGGTCGAGCGCCATGGCCAGCGCCTGCCGCACCGTCTTGTTGGTGAACGGCTCGACCGGGCTGAGGTAAACCAGCGTGTAGCCGGTCTTGATCGCAGAGAAGAACTGGATCGGCGTCTCGCTTCCCAGCCGTGACAGCACCTTGGTCGGCACCCAGCCCAGCCCTTGGGCCGAGCGCTGTCCGAGCGCCTCGAGGGCCAGCTCGCGATTCGGATAGTGCTGGAACACGATGCTGTCGAGGTAGGGCTGCCCCTCGGTGGCGGCCCAGTGCCGGTCGAACCGGGCAAACCGCACCGCCGGGCCGGGTGCATCGGCCGCACGATCGATGGTCTCGAGGCGGTACGGCCCGCTGCCGATCGGCGCGCGCGACGAGAACGCGTCGGCCGGGATGTCCGCCGGGTTCGCGTCGGCCAGCACGTGCGCCGGGAGGATGCCCAGAGCGGTCGCGTTGAGGAACGGGGCGTAGGGCTCCTTGAGCCGGATCTCGACGGTCCGCGCGTCGAGCGCCGAGACCTCGACCCGCTGCCAGGGCTCGCACAGTCGGCTCTTCTGCGTGGCAGGGATGGCCGGGTCGGCGGCGAGGCGAGCCGTGAACACCACGTCGTCGGCCGTCACCGGCTCGAGGTCGTGCCATACCGCATCGGCCCGCAGCGTGAAGGTGTAGGCACGGCCGTCGGCGCTGACGGCCCAGCGCTCGGCGAGGTCGGGTTCGACCAGGCCACGGTCACCCGGACGCGTCAAGCCGCTGAACAGCAGGCGTACCGAGTCGACCTCGGCATCGGTCTGGGCGAGCAACGGGTTGAACGTACCGGGTGGCCCCACGACGGCTTCCACGTACTGCCCACCCTGCGCGGGCCGCGTTTGGAGGACCCTGTGTGAAACGAGGGCGATGAACAGGCCGATGAGCAACGTGCCGGCAAGGGCCAGCGCGATCTGCCAGCGGAGATGCCGGATCACGATCGCCTGAGATCAACCCGGCTCGAAGAACACGACGAGCAGCGACACGAGCAGGAACACGGTCGAGAACACGATGGTGGCGTTGAAGATCGTCTTCTCGAGACCCCGCCGGGTGCGGTAGATGCCGCCGTCGCCGCTGAACATGCTGCCGAGCCCGCTGCCCTTGGCCTGCAGCATGACCAGCCCGATCAGCACGAACGAGAGAACGATCAACGTGACGCGCAGGTAAAGCGCCATACGCTCCTCCTCCAGAGATAGATCAGGCGGGTATTCTACCCGGCTCCGCCGGGATGTCTAAACGCACGGCCTCAATCCGCCGGCCACCATGAGAAGGCCAGGCCGATCAGGAGGTAGACCGCCATCAGCATCGCACCCTCGAGCCAGTTCGACTCGCCGTCGAGCTGTACCAGGGCGGCGATGGCCGCCGACGCTGCCATCGCGGCGAGCTCCACCGGTCCGAAGATCAGGTCCATGGGGTGGCCCACCGCCAGCGACCAGAAGACCAGGAGCGGCGCGACCCACAGCACCACGGCCATGCTGGCATCGGCGATGATGGCCAGCGAGAGATCCATGCGGTTGCGCCAAGCGGTGCGGATGCCGACGTGCAGCACGGCCGCCCCGCTGACGAGCGGAACGACGATGAAGCCGACGAAGCGCTCATTGAGCCCGGCGGTGGCCATGGCCGCCGGGGCGACGCGCACCATGGCGACCGCCACCACCGCGACGGCGGCGAGCACGGCGGCCAGCTTGGCGACCGGTCGGGCCCGCAGCGCGATCGATCCTGCCCCGTGGGCGCCCCGCTCGCGGGTGTCTGCCGCGACGGTCGTGCGCCGCGCACCCCGGCGTGCGGACGCGGCATCGGCATCCCAGAACAGATGGTAGTAGCGCGAGAGCAGGAACACGCCCAGCATCACCGCCGCCACGGCCTCGCTCAAGCTCTCCACCGGGCCGCTGTTGCGCACCGGCATCCACTGCCCATAGAGCGCCGGGACCCCCAGGGCGATGACCGACAACACCATCATCGTGGCTGCGATGTTGGCGCCCTCGCGGCTGAAGTATTGGGTGCCGTGCCGCAAGCCGCCCAGGAACGCGCTCAGCCCCAGCCCGAGCACGAGGTAGGTCAGGATCGAGCCGGTCAGGCTGGCCTTCACGAGCGTCAGCCGACCGTCGTAGACGGCGCATGCGCTCAGCGCCAACAGCGTGGCGCTGCCGAACGCCGCGTTGGCGAGCCCGCCGGCGCGCCGCCCGTGTGCCAGCGCGACGGCCTCGATGGCGTCGCCCGTCATCGACGTCAGACCGGCCAAGGCGACCGCCGCCGCAGCGAAGACCACCGCCGGCGGGAACCCGAATCGCGGGCCGGCAAGGGCCACGGGCACGGCGACGAGCGCCGCCCACACGACGGCCCTCACGCCGACGGACCGGGGGCGGGACACCGTGCGACCGGGCAAGCGGCGACGCGGGCACGGGCCGGGACGAGCGACGGCATGGACGCCATTATATCCGGAAACCCCTTCGGCCGTCATGCCGGCGTGCGGCCTTGCACCCGCCGGCCTTTCTCGTTCGTGGTCGACATGCAGTAGAATCGCGCGCATGACGGAAGATACCGCGCTGCCGGAGCCGCTGCTCAACCGGCGCTATCGGCTCGACGAGGTGGTTGGGCAGGGGGGCATGGCCGTGGTCTGGCGGGCGGAGGACACCCTCCTCGGCCGGATGGTGGCCATCAAGGTGCTCCGTGACCAGTTCGCGAGCGATCCCGAGTTCCTGTCGCGGTTCCGCACCGAGGCGCGCACGGCGGCCGCGCTCAACGATCCGGGGGTCGTCAGCGTCTACGACGTCGGCGAGGACAAGGGGGTACACTTCCTCGTGATGGAGTACGTCCCCGGCCAGGATCTCAAGCAGGTGATTCGTGCCGAGGCCCCCCTCGATCCGGGCCGGACGGTACGCATCGCCACGGCGCTGGCCCGCGCTGTCGGCCAGGCGCACGCCATCGGGATGGTGCACCGGGACATCAAGCCCCAGAACGTGCTCGTGACGCCGGACGGCCGGATGAAGGTGGCGGACTTCGGGATCGCCCGCGCCGTCGCCTCGGCCGGCATGACGGCTCCCGGCGTGGTGATGGGGACCGTGCACTATCTGGCCCCCGAACAGGCATCCGGTCAGACCGCGACGTTCGCGTCCGACGTCTACAGCTTGGGCGTCGTGATGTACGAGATGCTCACCGGCCGCGTCCCGTTCACGGCCGAGTCCGGCGTGGGCGTGGCGCTCAAGATCATCAACGAGACGCCGGTGCCCGTCGACCACGTCAACCCACGGGTGCCGACGGCGCTCTCCAACATCGTCGCCCGCGCCATGGCGCGTGAACCGGCCGCACGCTATCCCACCGCGACGGCTCTCGCCGAAGCGTTGGAAGGCTACCTCCGCTGGTCGGATCAGCACACGGTTCCCAACTTCCGGGGCGTCGACCCGCGTCGGCCAGCCGCCGCGCCGCCGCCCGCGAGCGAGCCGGGATCCGAGGCCCATCCGGGTCCTGCGGTCCCGCAGACGGCGGTGGGGCCGCTGTTCGATTCGACGGGCCTGATGCTCGGCTTCGTGGCGCTGGTGGCGCTGGCCATGTTGATCCCGCTGTGGTCGGTGGTGGCCGATCGCCTCGGGGCGGCACCGGTGCGCGGACCGGAAGCGGGGCCGAGCGGGGTCGGCACCGTGGCAACCGGCACCCCGACCGAGCCCCCGGCGACGCTGGTGCTCGTGCCAGACGTCTCGCGCCTCACGGCCGACGACGCCAAGCGGCGGTTGGAGGCCGAGGGACTCGGCGTGACGACCGAGGACGTTCCGGATGCCACCGTCGAGGTCGGGCGGGTCATTCGCCACATCCCGGCCGCCGGTGAGACCGTGCCGGCGGGCACCGTGGTCAACCTTCTCGTCAGCGCCGAGGGGATCACCGTCGTGCCCGACGCTGCCGGAGACTACCAGACCGTGGCCGACGCGATCACGCGCGCGGGCTTGGTCCCCGGCAGCCCGCGCTATCAGTGGGGAGGCACGCCGGGTCAGGTCATCCAGCTCGCGCCCGGCCCCGGACAACGCATGCCCTACGGCGCCACGGTTGAGATCACGGTTGGCAGCGGCTCGCGTCTGGCCATGGGCGTGGACTTCGACGACAACGTCTTTCTCTCCGCGGTCGACCTCGACCGCGCGGTCTTCACGGCCGGCGAGACCGTGACCCTCGTGCCCCATTGGGAGGCGGTCGGGCCGATCGCAGGCGAGTACGGCGCACGGGCGGTCCTGCGCGCCGCCGATGGCATCGTGATCAGCCAGGACGAGAACCCCGCCCTCGGCGGCGACGGCCGTTCCACGACGGCGTGGGCGGCGGGAGAGAGCCTTGCCGGCCAACCGCTCGACCTGCCGATCCCGCCGTCGACCCCGGCGGGGTCGTATTCGCTGTGGGTCGACGTCTTCCGGATCGGCAACCCGGGCGAGCGCTTGCCGGTGCGTGGCGGCGGTGCGGCTCGCGTGGCCGACAACCAGGCCGAGGTCCTCGCGATCGAGATCAAGACCGCGGATGCGCCGGTGCCATGAGCACGCGAAGCGCAGCGGCTGCGGCCCGCGCCCGCTGACGGACCCCCGCGCCACCGACCGCGTTGTTGAGCCTCGGGCGACACGCTATAATCAAACGCCCGTGGGTCGGGCGGCGAAGGTGGCCTTGGCCTTCGATCTCCCCGACAGCCCGAGCCCGGTCGAGAGGAATTGAAACGCGTCATGGTACGGAGCAACAAGCGGAGCTGGCTGGTCTGGACGGTGATTCTCGCCGGCGCGCTGATCCTCGGTTTCGCCTATCAGTCTGCGCAGTCCGATCAGCGGATGACGCTGACCGAGCTTGCCAGCGCCATCCGTGCGGGGAAGGTGGCCGCCGTTCAGGTGTCCGGCGATGAGTCCCGCGCGCTCGTCACGCTGACCGACGACACCCAGCGCACGGTGCTCAAGGAGCGCAGCTCCGACACGTTCTTCGAGCAGCTCGGCCTCGGGCCGGACGATCTCGGCGACGTCAAGTACTCCGTCGCGCGGGCGAGCAGCCTCGGTGGCCTCGCCCCGCTCCTTGGCGCGCTCGTGCCGTTCGTGTTGATGGTCGGGCTCTTGGTGTTCATGATGCGCCAGGCTCAGTCGGGCAACAACCAGGCGATGGCCTTCGGCCGGAGCCGGGCGCGGCTGATGACGGGCGACACCCCCACCGTCACCTTCAACGACGTGGCGGGCATCGACGAGGCGAAGCAGGAGCTGGCGGAGGTCGTCGAGTTCCTGCGCGAGCCCGAGAAGTTCATCGCGCTCGGGGCGCGCATCCCCAAGGGCGTGCTGATGGTCGGCCCGCCGGGC
>QEVT01000060.1 GCA_003576755.1 bacterium
CGGCCCCGAGCAGCGGCGCGCCGGCCGCGCGTCCGGCGTCGGCGGCCGTCCACACCAGCCCGGACTGGATCTGGCCGAGGGCGAGGACGGCGGCGACGCCGACGAGGGCCCCGAGGGCCGCGCCGGCGGCGGTGTTGACCGCGGTGCGCGGCGACCACGGCGCCACCCGCGTCGCGTCGCGCAGCCGGACCAGCGTGCGGTCGCGCTGGGCGCGCACCTCGTCGGCCGTGCGGTGGACCTCGATGAACACGCTGGCCCAGGTGCGGCTGATCGACGCGGCGACGTCGGGGTCGGGGTCGAAGACGTCGACGGTGATCTCGTACACGCCGACCTGCTCGGCGACGTTGAGCTTGGCGAGCAGGTCGTCGAGCGGCAGGTCGAGCGCCAGCCGGGCGTTGACCTCGCGGGCCATCGTGCGGGTGCCGATGTCCTCGGTGTAGCCGCGCATGATCTCGCGGATGGCCTGGGTGTTGCCCCAGTTGCTGGTGTTGGCCGGCTCGAGCGCGATGCGCGTGCGGGCGCGGTGCTGCGGGACCTGGACGAGGCTGAACGCCAGCGCGCTGACCGCGCCGAGGACGGCCAGGACGGCGACCGGCCATGCCTGCCGCGCCCGCTGCGCCAGCGCGCCGCCGAGCTCGGCCAGCCCCTGGCGGACGGCGCCCGGCCCGCGCCGCCCGGGGCCGGGCGGCACGATGCCGACCACCGGCGCGCCGGCGATGCGCTCGGCCTCGCGGGCCGAGCGCACGACGGCGCTCTCGAGGTACTCCAGGAGCAGCATGAGCAGCGCGCCGAGCCCGAAGCCGGCCACGGCGCCGGCGCCGACCATCAGCTTGCGGCGGGGGGCGTACTGCCGCGGCACGGGCTCGTCGCGGATGACGGCCTCGATGCGGTCGTCGCGGTCGAGCTCGAGGTTGGCCTTGTGGCGGCGGTCGACGAAGGTCTCGGCCCACTTCTCGCTGACCTGCACGGCCACGGCGGGGTCGGGCGACCGCGCGGTCACCTGGAGCTCGTAGACGTTGATGTCGTTGGCCACCCCGATCTGGCCGCTGTCGAGCAGGTAGCGCGGGAAGCCGGCGTCGACGCCCCGGGCGGCCAGCCATTCGTCGCCGAGCCGGGCGCCGACGGCGTCGGCCATGTCGTAAGTGCGGATGTCCTCCATCATGCTCTGCATCAGCTCCTTGGTCGCCTGGGTCTGGCCGTAATCGGCCGGGCGCGCAGGCGCCAACGCGATGCGGGAGGTGGCCTCGTAGGCGGCGGGGCGCGTCAGCGCCAGCACGAGGCCGGCCAGCGCGCCGAGCGCGCCGCCGGCCAGCATCAGCCAGCCGCGGCGCACGAGCAGGGTGGAGAAGGCGACGAGATCCATAGGGCGTTCGGGCATTCTAACACGTCGGCCGGCCGGGGATGAAAAACGGGGGGCCGCGGCGGCCCGGGCGATGGTTCATGGCCGACCTTGCGGCGGGGGCGTCCTTCAGCGGCGGCGCGCGCCGCGGGCTGCACCCCGCCGGCCTGCCGGGATGGCGCCGACGACGTCGGCCCCGGCGGCGGCGCGGGCGGCGGCGGCATCGTGGATGCGCGGGTCGACGGCGTGCAAGGCGAACGCGAGGCCGACCGCGACCAGCGCCGCCAGCGCCACGCGCAGCGGCAGCTCGATGCGGGCGCGCAGCGGCGCGGCGAGGCGCTCGACGTCGGGCCGATCGACCACCGTGATGCGGACGTCGTCCTCGCCGAGGCGGGCGAACCACTGGTCGCCGTTCTGCTCGAGCTCGTCGACGACCGCGAGGGCGACGGCCTCGAGCTCGGCCCGCAGCGCGGCGGCCTCCGCATCGGTCGCCCCGGGCGGGGCGGCGCGGGTGACGGTGACGTCGGCCACGCGGTGCCGGTCGTCGGCCGAGAGCTCGCCGGCGATCTCGCCGGCCGCGACGCGCATGTCCGCCGGCAGGCGGGCCGCGACCGCGGCGGCGAACACGTCGCGCGGGATGATCCGTGCGATGTCGTCGACGAGGGCTTCGCCGATCTTGGCCGTCGTGCCGTCGTCGTCGCTGCCGGGCACGCGCGCCGAAGGGGGGATGTCGACGGCGAAGGCCAGCCGGGCCTGGTAGGTCGCGGGCGGCGCGGGGACGGTCCACGCGGTCAGGGCCGCGACGGCGGCGGGCAGGCCGACGACCAGCCACGCCCGGCGACGGAGGATGACGAGCGCCTCGCGGGGGTCCAAGGCGTCGGCGGCCGCGTCGTCCACGGGCCCGCCGCCTAGTGGCCTTCCCAGGCCGGCGCGCCGCCGGCGGCGACGGGGCGGCCGAGGCGCCCCGGTCGCCCGGCCTCGAGCGCGCCGGCGACGAGCTCGCGCAGGCGGGCCTCGAACACCGGCAATCCGAAGCGGCGCGCGTGGGCGCGGATGGCGGCGGGGTCCCACGCGATCGCGTCGGCCCGCGTGACGGCGTCGGCGAGCGCCGCGGGGTCGGGGTCGGCGAAGAACACGCCGGTGCGGCCCTCGACGACGGTGTCGAGCACACCGCCGGCGCGGCGGGCGATGACGGGCCGCCCGGCGGCCATGGCCTCCACGGGCGCCAGGCCGTAGTCCTCGACGCCCGGCCAGACCAGGGCGCGGCAGCGCGCCACGAGGTCGTTGACCGCCGCCTCGGGCAGCCGGCCGCGGAACTCGACGGTGGGGCCGGCGAGCGCCTCGAGCCGGGCGCGGTCGCGGCCGTCGCCGACGACGACGAGCCGGCGGCCGAGGCGGTTGAAGGCCTCGACGGCCAGGTCGATGCGCTTGTACGGCACCAGCCGGGCCAGGACGAGGTAGTGGTCGTCGACCCCGTCGGCGATCCGGAAGCGGTCGACGTCGGTGGGCGGGTGGATGACGGCGCTGTCGCGCCCGTAGGCGGCGGCGATGCGGTCGCGGACGACGCCCGAGATCGCGACGAAGTGGTCCACCCGCCGCGCCGCCGCCACCTCCCACCGGCGCAGCGCCGGCACGAGCACGCGCAGCGCCAGGCGCGCGCCGCGCGGCAGCATCTCGTGCGTGACGTAGGCGTCCGGGTCCCACACGAAGCGTGTCGGGGTCAGGCAGTAGCAGACGTGCACCGCATCCCCGGCGTCGACGCCGTGGCAGAAGCCGCTCTTGTTGGAGAGGACGAGGTCGTACCCGCGCAGCCGTGTGGACTGCCAGGCCAACGGGTAGAGCGGCAAGTAGGGCTGGTGGTGGGCGTGGATGCCGGGCAGGCGGTCCATCCAGCCGACGCGGACGTCCCAGCCGGCGGCGGCGGGCACCCGCGCGGCGTCGGCGATGGTGGTGTACACCGGCGCGGCCGGGAACAGGGCGTGCAGCGCCTCGAGCACGACCTCGGCGCCGCCGGCCTGGTTGAGCCAGTCGTGGACGAGGGCGACCTTCGGGCCGGGCGCGGGCGGCGCGGGGCGAGCTGGGGGTGACGTGGGGGTGGGCATTGGGGGGGATTGTACCGCTCCGGTGTCGGCAACGGAAAATCGACCCGGCCGGCATCACGGCTCAGCGGGCAGCCGGGACCACTCCCGTGTGGCCATGGACCAGTCTGTTGGGCTCGATCGGCCGATGCGACCAGTGAATCTCATCCATGGCCTGAACGAACGACGGATGGACGAGCTTGGCTCGCGCCGCCAGTCGATCACCGGCGTCCGCCCTCACGTATAGGCCTTCCGCGAGCCCGTCGCCCAAGCGCGTGGGAGCGAGGAGCCGCGTGAGGCCTTGGAGGTCGAACCTGCCGCGGCCCAACACGGGCACGCTTGCGAAGCCGAGCCGCGCGATCAAGGCGTCTCTGCGCGGCACGCTCCAGAACGCACGTTCCCGCCGGTCATAGACATCGAACGCGAGGAACCAGTCCGGCAGGCGCGAATAGCGGACGCTGTGCACCGCGTAGCACCACTCCCCGAACACCATGAGGTCCGGGCCAAGCACGTCCGCAAGTGACCTGCGGTGGGGCTCCAGCCAGCGGAAGAACGACCTGAACTGCGGATGGGCTGATTCTCGGGTCAGATACGCGCCTCGGTTCTGCGCCTGCACTTCGCCGTCCTCGTCGAGCGACAATCCGACGTTCGCGCCGTCGACCTTCTCCTCGACCACCACGACGTGTTCCAGGAGCGCGCGCGCTTCAGACGGTGAGAGCAGCTTGTCGTCGCGCGGGGAGCCGACGCCGAGCCAGGCGAGGTGCGGGGTGCGCGGGAAGCGGAAGAACGTCGTCACGGGCCCATCTTCTGGCGGTGCTTTGCGGCGATCTCGTCGGGGCAGACGAAGTGTACGACGACGCCGATGGCCGCGAGGGCCGCCTGCCAGCCCCACCACTTGCTGTCGAGGGCTTGGAGGATTGGGGGGTGCGCCCGATGTGCGGCGGCGACGGCCAGGAACTTTCGGTCGGACGGGTCGTAGCGGACGCCTTGCGGCGCTGCCGGCAGCTCCTCGAAGTCGTCCGTGTCACCGCCCTTGGGCGTCAGCCGCACACGCTGAGGGCGTGACAGAACGTTTGATCGAAGGGCTTCCTGGGAGCGCCGGCATCTTGCCGGCTGGAAGCCGGCGCTCCCAGGATCTGCCACCCGCCGGCAGCCACTTCAAGAAGGCATTGCCGGGTCCGGGTTGTCCTCTCGGATCGAGGTTGGCGCGATACTCCTTGACGATCAGGCCGCCATCGTCGATGTAGACGTGGCCCTCCCGAACGACAGCCTGCAGCGCACGCGCGCTCGATGCCACGCACGCCGGGCCTGCGCCGGCGTTCATGGCGTTGGCGGTGGTCGCAACATTCGTGTCGACCACGCAGCGCATCGGTGCGTCAGCCACCGTTCGACGCCTGCTGCATGCGCCTGGCCTGGGCTTCGCTGCGCGCGACCATGTCTCCCATCTCGTCGCCGAAGAAGCCTTCCGGCCAGTTGAGGATGTTGCCGTAGGCGTCCACGTCGAGCTCGTGGATCACCGCGCCGTCGCGTTCGGTGTCGACGAAGTAGAGCGCCGCGGCATCCCTGTCGATGGCCTCCTCGGCGATCCGGCGCTGCAAGCGCCGCAAGAAGTGCTCCGAGTGGCTCTCGACGATGAACTGACACTCGCGGGCCACACCGCGTTCGCGCGCACGAATCGCATCCACGAACAAGTCGGCCAGCTCGGCCTGGACGCTCGGATGGAGATGGATCTCCGGTTGCTCGAAGATGACGATCGATCGTCTCGGCACGTAGAAGCACTCCACGATCACCGGAAGCACCTGGCTGATGCCGAACCCGACGTCGGTGAGCTTGACCATGGGCAGCCGCCGGCCGGTTTGGACCCAGACCTCGTACTCCTTGCGGTGCTCGCCCAGCGATCGCACCTCGAAGCCGTGGATCAGCCCCATCGCGCGCAGGCGGGCCGCGACCAGCTCGCCCAACGAAGAGGTCCACTGCTTGGGACCGAAGTTGAACCGCCTGTCCCCGGCCGCCAGGATGGCCTCGATCGCGCGATCGCCTCGGACGCCGACGTGGTCCGGCACCTCGCCCGACCAGAAGTAGAGGCGTTTCGGGTGCTCGCGCAAGGGGCCGACGTAGTAGACGCTGCGCAGCAGGTACTCCAACCGCAACTCGAGATCCGACAGGAAGTCCATGTTCTGGTAGTAGGCGGTGGCCTCGTTGGGGAACCCGTAGAACCTGCCCGGCTGGGACAACGGCCAGGGGCGGCCGGGCTGGCGCACGGGTTTGTAGCTCTCGGCGCTCAGCTTGTACCGGTCACCGTTCTCCTGGCGGTCCATGCCCACCGTGAGCGCGGCCTCCGCTCTGTTCAGCAGCCGATAGGTGAACGACTCGACCAAGGGCTGGTGTTGCTTGCCGGCGCTGAAGGCCACGGCGAACTCGATCGCGCCGCCGTCGTAGGGCGCCTCGGTCAGGGGATCCCGCACCTGCAAGGCATCGTCGAGCGTCCAGGTCAGCGCGATCTCCAACTGTTGGCTGACATCGTGGTTGTGAATGGCTTCGTCGTACGAGCCGAGGTCGACCAGAGATCGGCTGTCGCCGAACTGCAGCGCCCGGTGGCGATCGGGCGACTCGGCGGTCTGCTTGAGGAGCAGGAGGAGTTGTGGGATGCTCGTCTTGCCGGCGCTGTTGGAGCCGAAGAGCACGGTGAGCGGGGCCAGCCGGATGGCGCCGGTGTCTCTCCAGACCTTGAAGTTCTTGCAGTGGAGTTGTGTGATCATCGTCCTGCTGGCACCCTCGAGGTCCATGGCGGCCTTCGCACCGCGACGTCGGCGACGCGAGCGATGGTCGTGCCTTCAAGGTTGATACACGACAACGGAAGTGCCGTCAAGGGCCAGTGCCGGACCGACGAAATCGGATTGGCGCTGCGGTCACCCCTGCTCGCGTTCCCGCACCGGCGGCGTCACCGCGCGGCCGGCGCGGCGCGCGGCCACCACCGCCGCGGCCTCGACCTCCAGCACGAGCGTGTCGGGGGGCAGGGGGTCGGGCAAGGCGTCGACCTGCGTCGTCGTGATGATGGTCTGTTGGCGCGGCTCGATGCGGGCCAGGAGGTGCCGGCGCCGCACGGCGTCGAGCTCGGACAGCACGTCGTCGAGCAAGAGGACCGGGCGCTCGCCGGTCTCGGACCACATGCGCTGCGCCTCGGCGAGCTTGAGGGCGAGGATCACGGTGCGCTGCTGGCCGCGCGAGCCGTAGGTGCGCATGTCGATGCCGCCGAGGCGGAAGGCCAGGTCGTCGCGGTGAGGGCCGGCCTGGGTGGCGGCGCGGGCGATGTCGTCGGCGCGCTGGGCGCCGAGCGCGTCGTGCAGGCGCGCCGCGAGGCCGTCGGCGTCGGGAGGGAGGTCGGCGTAGGGGGCGGGGGTCTCGGCCAGACCGGCCAGCGCGGGCTGCCAGGCGGTGCGACGGGCGGGGCGCAGGCCGGGGAGGTAGCGGACCTCGAGCGGCCCATGGGGGTCGGCGGCGTCGACGAGGTCGCCGTGCAGCGGAGCGGCCAACGCGTCGAGCGCGACGACGGTGGCCAGCCGGCGCTCGATGAGCTGGCCGCCGACGTGGGCCAGACGCTCGTCCCAAAAGGCGAGCTCGTCGGGTTTTCCGCCGCGGTCGCGCAGCTTGCGCAGCAGGTGGTTGCGCTGCGCCAGCACCTGGTTGTAGGTCGAGAGCGCCCGGCAGTAGGCCCGGTCGATCTGGCAGAGCAGCACGTCGAGGTAGCGGCGCCGCTCGGCGGGCGCGCCGGCGACGACCTCGATGTCCTGGGGCGTGAACAGCACGACGTTGAGGTGGCCCAACACGTCGAGGGCGCGGCGGGGAACGCCGTTGACCTGCACCCGCTTGCCGTAGCGCGGCTCCTCGGCGTCGGTGGACTGCAGGGCGGTGACGATGTCGAGCGTGACGGCGCCGTCGGCGCGGGCGACCTCGCCGTGGACGCGGCTGAAGGGGATGCCGTCCTCGGCGGCCTGCCAGTGCACGACCTCACGGTCGGCCGAAGCGGTCGGCGAGCGGGTGGTGGCCAGGCAATAGACAGCCTCGACGAGGCTGGTCTTGCCCTGGGCGTTCCGCCCGCACACCACGATGGTCTCGCACGGCAGGGTGAGGTCGAGCCGGCGGTAGCAGCGGAAGTTGGTCAGGGTGAGGCGGCGGACGTACACGCGGGCATTATACGACGATCCGCCGGGCTCGCGGCGGGGGGCGGCGCGGGGCGGGGTCCGGGACCTCGGCGGGGGGGCTCTGGGTCGGGGCGGGGACGGGGGGGCGAAGAGGTGTGGAGGGGATCGGTACGGGGGGCGAATGTCCATTCGCCCCTACGACAAATGTGGGTGGAATGTGTTCCCCGTGCGAAATGACCCGTTCCACCCCGCATGACCGGCCGCGAACACCCCGCGCCGGCTAGCGCGCAATGTGCATCGGCATGATCACGTGCGTGAACGGCGTCTCGGCCACCGGCTTGAAGACACCCGGGCTGGAAGGCGTGCTGAGCTCGAGCGCCACCTGGTCCGCCGAGATCACGCCGAGCACGTCGAGGAGGTACTTGGCGTTGAACGCGATCTCCATGACGTCGCCGTCGATCGCCGCCTCGACCTCGGTCTCGTTGCCGCCGACCTCGGCGGCCTGCGCCGAGACCGTCACGGTGCCCGGGCGCATCTCGTCGCCGGGGTCGAGGCTGAGGCGGACGACGTTGGCGGCGTCGCGGGCGAAGAAGCTGGCCACCCGCGCCGCCTGGAAGAGCGCCCGGGTGTTGATGACGGCCCGCGTGGTGTGCGTCTGCGGGACGATGCGCTCGTAGTCGGGGAAGTTGCCGTCGATCAGGAGCGACACCAGGTCGAGGTGGCTGAGGCGGAAGACGATCTGGTTGCGGCCCGCCGTGATGGCCGCCTGCACCGGCTGGGTCTCGTCGCCGCACACGCGCGCAAGCTCGAGCAGCGTGCGCGCCGGGATGACCACGCTGAGCCGGCCGTCGAGGGGCGTCTCGAGCGGCGCCTCGCGCACCGACAGCCGGAACCCGTCGGCGGCCGCCATGGTCACGTGGCCGGCATCGGGGTCGAGCACGGTCAGGACGCCCGTCAACACGGGGCGGGACTCGTCGGTGGCGGCGGCGATGGTGACCTGCGAGATGATCTCGCGCAGGTTCTCGGGCGGCAGGGTGAACGACGTGGCCTGGTCGGTGTCGGGCATGAAGGCCGGGAAGTCCGCCGCGTCGATGCCGCGGATGTCGGCGCGGAAGCGATCGGAGCTGACGTCGAGGGTCTGGCCCTTGCCGGTCATCTCGAGGACGACCTCGCCGGGCGGCAGCGAGTTGACGAAGTCCGACAGCAAGCGCGCGGGCACCGTGACGGCGCCTTCGCCCGACACGTCGGCCGCCAGCCAGCACGCGATGCCGATCTCGAGGTTGGTGGCCGAGAGCTCCAGCCGGTCGCCGGCGGCGCGCAGCAGGATGTTGGACAGGATCGGCAGCGGCGAGCGGGTCGCGACGGCGCGGTTGACCGTCGACAGGCTGCGCGAGAGGTCTTCTTGACGGCAGGTCACGCGCATCGGTTCGTCTCCCCTGGGCAGCGGTGGCACCGGGCGCCCGCGGCGCCCGCGCGAGGAAATTGGGTGTGGCTGGAACGCGAAACGGACCCGGGCCGTCGAAACGGCGGCGTCGCGGGGCTGGGTGGCGAGTATATGGCAGGGCACGCCGACGCGCAAGCGGCACGCCGTCGAATCCGCCGTTCGCGGCCCACATCCTACTATATATAGTCGTGTGGTGGTCGCAACGCCGATCGATGTGCACACCACGGCGGTGGGGATGCCCACCCCCTGGCCACGGGCCGGCCGGGCGCGGGGGCGCCGGGCTTGCGCGCCGGCGGTCGGATGACTATCCTCCCTGGCGGTCGGCCGCGGGCACCGCGGCGGCGTTCGGACCGCGTGAGGCTCGACCGGCGGTCGGAACGGGCGCCGTCCGACGAGGTCGGGCGTGGCGCTTGCGGGTCCGGTGCCCCCAGGCTTGCCCCGCGCACAGGACATCGAAGAACCGGGCATCGGACCGGCATGGGGAGCGGCCGCATGGCACATGTGATGGCCATCGTCAACCAAAAGGGCGGCGTGGGCAAGACGACCACGGCCGTCAACCTCGGCGCCAGCCTGGCGATGGCCGGGCAGCGGACGCTGATCGTCGACTGCGACTCGCAGGCGAACGCCACGCGGTCGCTCGGCATCCGCGAGACGCCCGGCGGCACGCTCTACGACGTGCTGGTGGCCGAGGACCCGTCGGCGCGGCTGGCCGAGGTGATCGTCCCGACCGCGACGGCGGGGCTGGACGTCGTGCCGGCCTCGCCCAACCTGTCGGGTGCGGAGGTCGAGCTCGTCGGCGTGGCCGGGCGCGAGGCGCGGCTGCGCGGCGCCTTGGCGGGGCTCGGGACGGACCACGCGTTCGTGCTGCTCGACTGCCCGCCGAGCCTGGGGCTGCTCTCGGTCAACGCGCTGGTCGCGGCCGACAGCGTGGTGGTGCCGGTGCAGTGCGAGTACCTGGCGCTCGAGGGCCTGGGGCAGCTCATGCGCACGCTCGGCCTGGTCCAGGCGCGGCTCAACCCCCGCCTGCGGGTGCTGGGCCTGGTGATGACGATGTACGATGCCCGCACGCGGCTGGCCGGCGAGGTGGTCTCGGAGGTCGAGCGCCACTTCCCCAACCAGATGTTCGCGACCATCATCCCGCGGACGGTCCGGCTGAGCGAGGCGCCGAGCTACGGCGAGACCATCCTGCAGTACGCGCCGGACTCGCCGGGCGCCATCGCCTACCGGTCGCTGGCCGGGGAGGTGGCGCGCCGGGCGACCAACGGGTCGGCGGCGCGCTGAGCAGCGGCGCAGGCGGGACAGACGGCGCACGCGCGCAAGAGGAGGTTGCGATGACCAAGAGCCGGCGAGGGCTGGGCCAGGGGCTGGAGGCGCTCCTGCGCAGCACGGTGCCCGAGGTTGCCGAGGCGGGCGGCGCGGCGGCCGGGGCCGAGGCGCGCGGTGAGACGCCGGGATCGGGACCGGAGGCGCGCGGTTCGGGCGTGCGGGAGGTCGCGATCGACGCCGTCCAGCCCAACCCGTTCCAGCCGCGGCGGGTGTTCGAGCCGACGGCGCTCGCCGAGCTGACGGAGTCGATCCGTGCGCACGGCGTGCTGCAGCCCCTGGTCGTGTCGCCCGACGGCGCCGGGTACCTGCTGATCGCCGGCGAGCGGCGGTGGCACGCGGCGCGCGCGGCGGGGCTGACGCAGGTGCCGGTGGTCGTGCGCGACGCCGATCGGCAGCAGATGCTGGCGCTCGCGATCATCGAGAACGTCCAGCGCTCCGACCTCGGCCCGGTGGAGATGGCGGAGGCGTACCGCCGGCTGATGGACGAGTTCGGGCTGACGCAGATCGAGGTGGCGCACGTCGTCGGCAAGTCGCGCGTGGCGGTGGCCAACACGGTGCGCCTGCTGCACCTCGCGCCGGACGTCCTGACGCTGTTGGCGGACGGGCAGCTCTCGGAGGGGCATGCGCGGGCGCTGTTGGCCATCGACGACCCGGTGCGGCAGCTCTCGGTGGCGCACCGGGCCATCGCCGGGGGCTGGACGGTGCGGCAGGTCGAGGCCGAGGTGCGGTTGCTCACGCAGCCGGCACCGGCAGCCGCGGCCGCGCCGGCGACGGATGCGGCGGCCGCGGGCCTGCGGTCGGGTGGCGAGGCGCGGGTGGATCCCGACACGGCGGCCGCGGCGGCGGCGCTGGAGGAGGCGCTCGGGACGCGGGTGGAGATCCGGCGGCGCGGGGAAGGCGGGCAGCTCGTGCTGCACTTCTTCTCGGAAGAGGAGCTGTCGGGGCTGTTCGATCGGCTGGTGGGCACCGGCGCGTAGATGGGGCGCCGCGGCGACGGGACGGCGGGACGGTGGCCCGGCGGGTCGGCGATGACGGCAGCGTCAGCGAGCGGCGGAGGACGATGGGCCCGACGGGGCGGATGGGACCGTCGGAACGGGTGCGAGCTGGCGAGCGTATTGGGCCTTCATGGCCTGGTAGCGCGCATGGGCCTTCTCGTCGATCTCGGGATGGAGATGGCGGTCCAGGAGCGGCACGATGGTGTCGCGCAGGTAGGCGCCGCGGACCATCCACTGGAAGTAGCTGCGCCCGCCGTGGTGGTACGGCCCGTACAACCGGCTGCCCGGAAACGTCCGCTCGAGCCAGCGGAACAGCCGCTCGTGGTCGGTGTGCATGCGCAGGGTGATCTGGGGCTGGCGGCCGTCGCCGCCGAAGTGGCCTTCGCCGATGAGCAGGCCGACGAAGAGGCCGATGTCGTATTCGCTCATGGGGACGGGGTTGCTCCTGGCCAGTCGCGGCGCCGGGGAGCTCGACTGGACTTGAAGGGAGAGGGTGTGTTTCACGGTATGGTATCACGTGAAACTCCGATGTCAAGCACGGCTGGCGGCAGCGCCGGCCGGGATGGGGGCGAACGATGAACGACGCGGCTGGCGCGGAGGCGCCGCCCGAACCGCGCATCTGCGATTACGAGGGCAGCCCGTATCGGACGGTCTTCTGGGAGCAGGCGGACCGCGGCTACGAGGACGCGGCGGAGCGGCTGGCGCTGCGGGCGATGCTACCCCCCACGGGAGAGCGGCTGGTCGAGATCGGCGCGGGCTTCGGGCGGTTGGTCGACGCGTACGCGGGCTACCGGCAGGTGATCCTGCTGGACTACGCCCACTCGATGCTCGAGGACGCGCGGGCGCGGCTCGGGGATGCCTTCACGTACGTGTGCGCGGACCTCTACCGGCTGCCGTTCGCGACGCACGCGCTCGACACGGTGGTCCAGGTCCGGGTGCTGCACCACGTCGAGGATGTGCCGGCGGCGTTTGGCGAGGTCGCGCGGGTCTTGCGGGGGGGCGGGGTGTATGTGCTGGAGTTCGCGAACAAGCGCAACCTCAAGTCGATCGCGCGCTACTACGCCGGGGGGCTGGCGGACAGCCCGTTCGCCCGTGAGCCGCGGGAGGTGGTGGCGCTCAACTGGAACTTCCACCCCGACTACGTGGAGTCGGCGCTGCGGGATGCCGGCTTGGCCGTGCTCCGGCGGCGGGCGGTGTCGCACTTCCGGGTGGGGGCGCTCAAGCGGTTGGTGCCGGCGGGGGCATTGGCGCGGGTGGACGGTCTGATCGGCGATCGGCTGGGGGGCATGGCGGTGGCACCGAGCCAGTTCTTGCAGGTGCTGCGCACGACAGGCGGGCCGCGGTCGACGGGGTTGTGGCGGTGCCCGCGGTGCGGGGCCGAGCCTCTCGCGGCGGAGGGCGACGGGGTGCCGTGCACGGGATGTGGGGCGCGGTGGCCGATCGTCAACGGGATTCACGTGTTCCGGGAGAACCTGGACCTGCCGTGAGGGCGGGGCTTGGGACGACTCGGGGATGCTGGAGGACGTCGGATGGACCAGCGCAGCGGTTGGCAGGCTCGCGATGCGGCGGCGGCGGTCGCCGCGGTGTTCGTCGCCTCGGCGGCGATCGCATGGGCTGGGAGCACGGCGTTCACGGCGGGAGAGGCGCTGGCCGGCGCGTGTGATGACCCGCCGGCGGAGTGGCTGGCGTGCGAGGACTTCGAGAGCGGGGGGCTGGGCTGGGCGGCGTGGTTCGCGGCATCGCCGTTCACGGAGTGCCTGGGCTGCAACGGCGGCGTCAACGACCCGCGCCGGATCCGGTTGGTGAACGATCCGGCGGCCGCGCACGCCGGGGATTGGTCGCTCTACCTGCCGGCGGAGGCGGGGGCGGGTTACCAGGGAGCCTCGCTGACATGGCGGCACTGCGACGGGCCGAAGCGGCCGGGCTGCCGGCTGGTCGGCCACGAGGAGCTCTTCTTCCGCACGTGGGTCAAGCTGGCGGACGATCACGCGTACGTGCACCACTTCCTCGAGCTGGCCGGGACGCGGCCGAACGGCTACTGGGAGTCCGACGGCAACGCCGGGTGCCGGCCGGAGGGCACGCGCTGGGCGGGGACGACGCTGGACTTCAACCAACGGCGCGAGCTGTTCTTCTACACGTACTTCCCCCAGATGCGGTGTGACCGCGGGGGATACTGCAGCGGCAACACGGCGCGCGACATCTGCGCCCAATGCGCGGCGAAGGGGATGCCGTGCCGCGGCGGGCCCGAGTGCTGCTGGGGCAACCACTTCGGGCCGGAGCCGCCGGTGGTGCTGCCGCGCGGGCGCTGGGTGTGCCTCGAGCTGCACATGCGGTTGAACACGCCGGGCCGGGCGGATGGGAGCATGGCGTTTTGGGTGGACGGGGCGCCGGCGCACGCGCAGGCGGGCATGCACTGGCGCGACGTGGCGGACCTGCAGCTCAACAAGGCGTGGCTGCAGCACTACATCGCGGGCGGCGACGCGGACCGGTCGAACCGGGTGTGGTTCGACGACATGGTGGTCAGCACGGCGCGGATCGGGTGCGGGGACGGGCCGCCGACAGCCACGGTCACGGCGATGCCGCCGACGCGGGGGGTGGCGACGGCCGTGCCTTCGTCGACCGCTGCGGCGATGCCCTCGCAGACCGCGACGGCGACACCCACGGCGGGCGCGACGGCGCCGTCGCGAACCGAGACGCCGGGGCCCGTTGGCGAGCAAACGCTCATATATCTGCCGTGGTCGGCGTCGCCTGCGCGCTGACGCCCGGAGCCGGGGTGCTCGACGGGGTGGCGCCGCTGGGCACGATTGCCCGCGACGCACCGGTCCTCTCGTTCCTCTTCTCCCTTTCCGCTCCGCTCGCCCCCTCCCCTAGACCCTGCCCCCGCACCACCGTCGCCGTCCGCCCGCCCGGCGTCGCCGCCTCGCCGGCGCCCGTCCGCGCCTCGAGCGGCGGCAGCCCGGCCCGCCGGTCGAAGACCACCAGCCACCCCGTCTCCAGCCGCAGCCCCGCCAGGCACCCGTCGATCTGCGCCAGCCCCTCCGCCCTGCTTCGCAGAGGCCTCGATCATCGACCCCGAGAAAGCCACCACACCGATCTGCAGTGACGCGCCCCGCCACATCCCTCGCCACCACATCCGTGACATCCGTGCAATCCTCCCCATCCGTGATTCAAGCGCCGTTGATCCCCCCATCCGCAAACGTTCGGCCCGCCGGCGCGCGCGGCGGTATAATCGTCGGCCCATGGGCTTGTCGACGCTAGAACAGATCCTGCTGGAGCGGCGGCTGCGGCGGCGCGGGACGTCGCCGGTCGCGGCGTTCCTCGGGCTCTCGCTGACCGCCGTGGTCGCCCTGCCGGTCGTGGCCGCCGCCCTCGCCCTGGTCGGGGCCGGCATCGCGTACGCGGCGCTGGCCGGGGACCTCGAGGCCGAGGTCCAGACCCTCGACAACATCGAGGACCGCGCGCTGTTCGAGACCACGGCCATCCACGACCGGCACGGGACGCTGCTGCGCGAGATCTTCACCGTCGGCAAGCGCACCTACGTCAAGCTCGACGACGTGCCGCCGACCGTGCGCCAGGCGACCATCGCCGTCGAGGACGCCGACTTCTACACCAACCCCGGCATCGACCCCGGCGGCATCGCGCGCGCGGCGTACGGCGTCGTCACCGGCGAGCAGGGCTACGGCGGCGGCAGCACCATCACCCAGCAGCTCGTGCGGCACGTGGCGTTCACCGACAAGGAGCGCCTCGCCCGCAGCTACGAGCGCAAGGCCAAGGAGATCGTCCTGGCGCTCATCCTGACGCGCCAGCACTCCAAGGACGAGATCCTGGAGTGGTACCTCAACGAGATCTACTACGGGAACCTCGCCTACGGCATCGAGGCGGCCGCGCAGACGATCTTCGGCAAGCCCGCCATCGACCTCGACCTGGCCGAGAGCGCGCTCCTGGCCGGCCTGCCGCAGGCGCCGGCGGACTTCGACCCGCTGAACCCGGCGCCGGAGGTGCAGACGCTGGTCAAGAACCGTCAGAAGACCGTGCTCGACCTCATGGTCGCGGCGGGCTTCGTCTCGCGCGCGGAAGCCGACGCGGCCGCCGCCCAGGAGCTGACCTACGCCAGCCCCGACGCCGACGAGCTGTTCCTGGCCCCGCACTTCGTCGTGCACGTGCAGGACGAGCTCGAGCGGATCCTCGGCAGCGACCGGCTGGCGCGGGGCGGGCTGCAGGTGACCACCACGCTCGACATGGCGCTCCAGACCCTGGCCGAGCGCGAGGTGCGCGAGCAGGTCGACAAGCTGCGCGAGCGCCAGAACCTCAACAACGGGGCGCTGGTGGCCATGGAGCCGCGCACCGGGCAGATCCTGGCCATGGTCGGCAGCGCCGAGTACTGGGACGACGCCATCGACGGCCGCGTCAACGTGGCGCTGCGCGAGCGGCAGCCGGGGTCGTCGATCAAGCCCGTCACGTACGTCACGGCCATCGAGCGCGGCATGTCGCCGGCGACCGTGCTGTGGGACGTGCCGATGGAGGTCTGGACCCCGGCCGGCATCTACGAGCCGCAGAACTACGACGAGACGTTCCACGGGCCGGTGCGGCTGCGGCGCGCGCTGGCCAACTCGTACAACATCCCGGCGCTCAAGCTGCTCGGCATCATCCCGCCGGTCGAGGGCGCGGACGGCCAGGCGCGGCTGGGGGTCGAGCAGACCATCGAGACGGCGCACAAGATGGGCATCACCGGCCTGCAGCGCGACGCGTGGGACTACGGCCTGTCGCTGACGCTCGGCGGCGGCGAGGTGACGCTCCTCGACATGACGACGGTGTACGCCACGCTGGCCAACCAGGGCGAACGCGTCAAGCCCAACGCCGTGCTCAAGGTGGTGGACTCGGCGGGGACGGTCCTGTACGACCTGGCGGCCGATGCGGAGGCGTTGAAGCCCGAGCGCGCGGTGTCGACCGGCGCGGCCCACATCGTCACCGACATGCTGGCGGACAACGAGGCCCGGACGCCGGCGTTCGGCGCGAGCAGCCCGCTCAACATCGGCGTGCCGGCGGCGGTCAAGACCGGGACCACCAACGACTACCGCGACAACTGGACGCTGGGCTTCACGCCGTACCTCGTGACCGGGGTGTGGGCCGGCAACAGCGACAACAGCGCCATGCGCAACAGCAGCGGCGTGACGGGCGCCGCGCCGATCTGGAGCGCGTTCATGCGCGGGGTCGTGTTGGACCGCGCGCTGCGCGACGCCGTCCGCGCGGCCCGGGAGGACTTCGGCTTCGACTTCCCGACGCAGTTCCAGCGCCCCAAGGACGTCGTCGAGGCCAGCGTGTGCAAGGTCGAGAGCCTGAACCAGCTGGCGGCGACGTGCCAGGTGTTCCAGCGCGAGCTGTTCATCAAGGGCCGCTTGCCCGCCGGCCTCAGCGCGGACGGCGCGGCGCCGGGGCTGGCGGGCGATGCCGCCTCCGCCGACGCCGCGGGCGCAGGGGGATCGGCGGGCGTGCCGGGCGGCGACGGCACGGCGCAGGTCAGCGCGGTGGTGGTGCCGCTGCCGCCGCCCCCCGAGGAGGTCGTCCGCGCGGCGGCGGAGAAGGACGAGCCCGTCAAGTGGGCGCCGGCGGTGCTGTGCCTGCCCGGCGAGGCCGGCTTCGGGGTCGAGAAGGCCCAGCCGGTGGCGGTGGTCCCGCTGCCCGAGGACGTGGCCGGCAGCGCCATCGGCGAGGAGAAGCGGTTCGCCGTGGAGTGGGCGCGCGGCAACGGGTGGGCGGCGGTGCCGCCGCTCGAGCCGTGCACGCAGGCGATGATCGACGCCGCCCTGGCCACGGGCAGCCTGCCGGGCTGGTCGGGCGCGGCGGGGGGCGTGTTCACGCCGACGCTGCGCGCCGAGTACCGGCTGAACCTGCGCCCCGAGAGCGTGCTCACCGCCCGGACGGTCCTGACGGGCACGGCGGTGTTCAACCCCGACGAGATCGAGTACTTCAAGGTCGAGCTCGGCGCGGGCCGGTCGCCGCGCGAGTGGATCACGCTCGGCGACATCCACCGCGCTCCGGTGACGAACGGAACGCTGGAGGTGCTGGACGCGCCGTCGCTGCCGGCCGGGGAGTACGTCGTGCGGCTGATCCTGGTCAAGAAGGACGGCAACTTCCTCGACCCGCCGTTCGCCGTGCCGGTCCGCCTCGGGCAGGCGCCGTGACGGCCATCGGCGGGGACCGGTCGACGAGGCAGGGACGGCCGGTGCGAACGATGACCCGCGGCTTCGGAGGCGGGCACGGGGCGCTTCGACGGTGCGCCGGCCGGCGGCGCATGGCCAAACCTGCGAGAAGCACGCCATGAAAACGGTGGTCCTGGGGCTGTTCGATCAGATCGACGACGCGCGACGCGTGCTGGCGCACCTGGCGGCGCTGCCGCTGGACATGGATGCCATCCAGGTGGTGCACCCCGACCCCGACACGCAGCGCCGGATGGCGGCGGAGGCCAACCTCCCGCCACGGCAGGGATTGCGGAACGGGGCGGTGCTGGGCGCGCTCCTCGGCGCGGCCCTGGGCTTCATGGCCAGCTCGCCCGGCATGGGCGGGCCGCTGCCGCTGGTGGCCGGGCTCGGGCCGCTCCTGACGCTGGCGGCCGGGGCGGTGCTCGGCGGCGTGCTCGGGGCGGTGGGCGGCGCGATGTCGGAGACGGTGCGGCTGCCGGAGGCGCACCAGCAGGCGGTGATCGACGCGCTGAGCGCAGGCGCGACGGTGGTGATGGTGCACACCGAGAGCCTACCGACAGCCAAGGCGCTGGGCGACCTGTTCCGCGACAGCGGTTCGCGCGTGCTGCCGGCGCTGGCGGAGGCGGAGGCGGGCGCAGGCCCGGGTGGGACGGGACCAGCGGCGGGGGCGAGGACCGGGGCGGCGGGATGGTCGGCAACGGCGGGACCTGTGCCGCCGGAGGACACGGGGCGCTGGCTGCGCGAGGACGTGCCGGCGGAGCATCAGGCGTTCGCGCCGCCGTGGCGGCGGGGCGAGGGCGACGCGGACGATGCGGCGGCGGGCGGCGGGGATGGGGGCGTGGCCGGCGCGGACATGGCCCAAGTGGCTCCGTCAAGCGGCGACGGATCGGCGGCCGCGGTGATCGAGGACGTGCACGGCGCCGACGAAGGCGGGGCGGTCGGGGCCGGGACGATCGGGGACGCCGGCGTGGCCGAGGCGCCGGCAGCGTCGGCGGAGGAGGCGGTGGCCGGTGCGGCGTGGTCGGCTCCGACGGAGGGCAGCGATGTCGTCGCGCTGGAGGACCTGGGCCTCGCGCCGCGCATCGCGCGGCCGCTGGCGGAAGCCGGGATCGTCAACCTGGCGGAGTTGCGTCGGGCCGTGGCCGACCCGGACGCGCTCCTGGCGCTGCGCGGGATCGGGCCGGCGGCGCTGGTGGAGATCCGGCGGGTGGTCGACGCGGCGGAGGGATGATCGGCGGCGCGAGGGAGCTTGGCGGCAGAATGTTAACGGCCTACCGGCAACGGCAGGGCGCTACGCGGCAACCAGAGGTCAGTGTCCCTCAGAGATGGGGGACCCCAACACACATCGAAACCCGACCTCGCGGCCGCGGATGTTCGGAAGGTTGGAGTTGCGGACCGCCGCGCGGGCGAGGATCGGATTGAGGAGCCACGACCCGCCCCGCAACCCACGCGGGCGATCCGGGCCGGCATGGATGTCCTCGCGCCCGTCGGTCGGGTCGTACGGGTACCCGTACTTCGGCCCATTTTCGTCGTCCCCTCCCAACGCGCTGCTCGTCCACTGCCCGACATTGCCGGCCATGTCGCTCACGCCCTCCGGCGTGTCGCCCTCCACGAACACCCCCACCGGCGTTGTTCGCCTCACGTGGGTCTCGATCGTGTTTCCCCTCGTCGGATCGAATGCGTCGCCATACGCGTACAGTCGCCCACCGGCCCCGCGCGCTGCCACTTCCCACTCCACTTCCGTCGGCAGCCGGCACGTCAGGCCCGTTTGTGCACCGAGCCAGTTGCAGTAGGCCCGCGCCTCGTACCACGAGACTCCGACCACGGGCTGCGACGCCGCGTTCAAGCGCTCGTCCTGCCAGAATGCCGGCTCGGTTTCCCGCTTCGCCTGCCACCGGGCGTCCAGCGCCGCCTCGAAGCCGGCGTCGTCGAGCAACATCCACGCTCGCCACCGTTCCACCGCATCCTCGCTCTGGAAGCGCCCTTCTTCCACCATCTGCTCGAACTGCTCCGGGTGCTCCTGAAACCGCTTCCGCCAGACTCGGTTACCGATCTTCGCCCCTTCGTTGGCCAGCTCCCCCCGCCGCCACGCCCGCCCCGCCTCGGTGTCCCACCACCGCTCGTCGTCGTACCCGCCCGCCGCAATGAAGCACGCGTACTCTGCGTTCGTCACCGGGTACTGCCCGATCGCAAACGCCGCGATGGCCACGCTGTGCCGCGGCATGTGGGTGCGATCCTCTTCGCCGGTGTCCGGATCGAAGAACGGCTCATCCTCCCCGATCGGGTACGCCCCGCCGGGGATCTCGATCACCGCCGGCACGAGATGCGCCCCGTGCGGCCCCTCGCGCCGCTCGAACCGCGGATCCCCGATCCCTCCCAGCGCCAGCCCCGCCGCGATCCGCACCCGCAGGTCCGCCCCTGCGTCGCGGCTCCGCTCCACGAGCGCATGGCGCAGCTCTCCGACCAGCGCCGCCGGCAGCCGCTCCGCCACCCGCGTCTGCACCGCGCACCGCCCGGCCAGCGCCAGGTTCGTCGTCATCACCCCGCGAACGAAGCCTGCCGCGTCCGCCGTCATCACCGCCGCCAGCACCGTCGTCTCCTCCCACCCCGTCTGCGGCAGCGGGGACAGCGTCTCGGCGGGCGGCAGCGTGTCGAGCAGCTCCCGCACGCTCGGGCGGATGTCCGCCGCCCGCCACGGCGCCGCCACCAGCTCCGGCCGCGGCTCGCGGGCCAGAGTCCGCGCCGCGAAGTACTCCTGGATGAGCTGGTGCCGGTACAGCACCTCGTCCGCCGCCGGGTCCTCGTCCAGCACGCCGATCGCCAGTCCCGCCTTCACGATGTCCTCGTGCCGCGGGTGGTCCAGCAGCTCCAGCGCCGTGTCGTAGTCCACGCGCACC
>QEVT01000437.1 GCA_003576755.1 bacterium
GCCGCGCGGCGCCCACGTCAGCCCGACGCGGGCCGGGCCGGCCGGGTCGACGTACTCGAGCACCACGCGGTGCACGCCGGCCGGCAGGGCGACGGTCGTCTTGGCGTCCACGGTCGGCGCGGCCCACTGGTCGACCACGAGCTTGCCCCCGATCCACAGCCGGACCCCGCCGTCGGCCGCCACCTCGACGCCGTGGTCGCCGCCCTCGGCGGCCGAGACGTCGCCCAGCGCCCGCAGGCTGAAGCCGTCGGCCGGCAGGGCCGCCGACGGGCGGCCGTCGCCCCAGTTGTAGCGGATGGCCGCCGGCTCGTCGACGAGCCGCGGCAGTCCCGCCAGCGTCGGGTTGTCGTGCATCTCGACGCGGAACGCGGCCATCGGGCCCATCCCGAACACGTGCGCGCGTCCGGTGCCCTCGTCGGCCACGATCACACGGCCGTCGGGCGCCAGGGCGATCGCGAACGGCCGGGCCAGCGCGCCGTCGCTCGTGCCCGGCATGCCCCACGCGCCGCGGAAGCGGCCGTCGGGCTCGAGCTCCACCACGCGCGCGTTGCCGGTGTCGGCGACGAAGACGGTGCCGTCCGGGGCGACCGCGACGCCCTGCGGCGTGTCGAGCTGGCCCGCGCCGGCGCCGCGCGTGCCCCAGGCGCCGCGCGGCGCGCCGTCGGCGCCGAAGCGCTGGATGCGGTGGTTGCCGGTGTCGGCCACGTAGACCGTCCAGTCCGGCCCGACGGCGATGCCGGTCGGCCGGTCGAGCTGGCCCGCGTCGGCGCCGCGCGTGCCCCACTGGGCCTGGAACGCGCCGGTGCGGCTGAGGCGCTGGACGCGGTGGTTGAAGGTGTCGGCGACGAAGAGCACCGGCTCGCCGCCGACCTCGCCGATGGCCGCGGCCATCGGGCGCTCGAGCTGCCCCGGCCCGGCGCCGCGCTGCCCGAAGGCCGTCGGCGACGTGCCGGCGGCGCTGAAGCGCTGGATGCGGTGGTTGCCGCCGTCGACGACGTAGACCGTGGTGTCGGGCGCGGCCGCGATGCCGCGCGGCCGCGAGAAGTCGCCGAGCGCCTGCCCGGAGGCGCCGAAGCCGTCGAGGAACACGCCCTGGGCGTTGAAGCGCTGGACCCGGTCGTGGTTGGTGTCGGCGACGTAGAGCGTCCCGTTGGCCGCGACCGCCACGCCGCTCGGGCCGTCGAACTTGCCGTCGACGACCTTGACGCCGCCCCACTCGTACTCGAACGAGCCCTCGGGGGTGTAGCGAACGACCTTGTTGATGCGCGCGTCGGCGACGTAGATCACGTTCCCGTACGTGGCCGTCACGCTGACGAGGTCCTCGAGGCCGTCGAAGTGCCCCCAGTCGGTCAGGTGGCGCTTGTCGGCGTCGAGCCGCTGCACGCGGCGGTTGCCGCGCTCGGCCACGAAGAACGTCTCGTCGGGGGCGGCCACGACGTCGACCGGGGTGTCGAGCTGCCCGGGGCCGCTGCCCCGGCTGCCCCACGCCCCGAGGAACGTGCCGCGGTTGCTGAAGCGGACCAGGCGGTGGTTGCCGGTGTCGGCCACGTACAGCGTGCCGTCGGGGTGCAGCGCGATGCCCATCGGCCGGTCGAGCTGGCCCTCGCCGGCGCCGACGCCGCCCCAGGCGTTGGCCAGCGTCCCGTCGCGCGCGAAGCGCTGCACGCGCGCGCGCGCCGCGTCGAGCACGTAGGCGGTGCCGTTCTCCGACACGGCGAGGTCGACCGGCTCGAGGAGCTGGCCGTCGGCGTCGCCGCGGCTCCCGAAGTGCGACCGGTACGCGCCGTCGGGCCCGAACACCTGGACGCGGAAGTTGCCGGCGTCGAGCACGTACACGTTGCCCTCGCCGTCCAGCGCCACGGCGCGCGGCTGGTTGAGCTGGCCGTCGCCGGTGCCGTAGCTGCCGGTCTGGGCGAGCAGCTCGCCGCGCGTGGTGTAGCGCTGGACGCGGTGGTTGAGCCGGTCGGCCACCCAGACGCTGTCGTCGGTGCGCGAGCCGGCCAGGCCGGCCACCGCCCCGAACTGCCCGGGCCCGTCCTGCGCCCCGATGGCGTAGCGGAACCGGTCGCTCAGCGGCCGCTGGGCGTGGGCGGGCACGTCGCCGGCGCCCGCGACGGCCGCCAGCCCGAGCACCGCGGCCGCGGCGGCGCGCGGTGCGGTGCGGCGGGCGGCG
>QEVT01000438.1 GCA_003576755.1 bacterium
GGCCATCCCGCCGACGGCCCGCCCGCGTTCCTGCAGGCGCTGGCGGGCGCTGGCGGGCTCGACCTGCGCGGCTGGCGCTGGGCCCTGTCGGCCAAAGGCGAGTACAGCTCGCGCAAGGTCCTGTTCTTCCTCTACCCGCCCGAGGGCGCCGCGCCCGAGATCCTCGTCAAGCTGACCCGCGACCCCGCCTTGAACCCGCG
This sequence comes from bacterium, assembly GCA_003576755.1. GTDB lineage: Bacteria > Chloroflexota > Anaerolineae > Epilineales > Epilineaceae > UCB3. The sequence goes on from QEVT01000438.1 coordinate 201, forward strand.
GCTGGAGAACGAGCGGCGCGCCCTCGACGCCCTGTGGGCGGCCGGCGTCGGCGACGCCGCGACGCTGCCCCGCGTGCGGTTCCACGGCCATCATGGCGGGCTGGCGGTGGTCGGCGAGTCCGTGGTGACCGGTGTTCCCTTCCGCGCGCGCACCCGCTGGGCGGCGGACTGCCCGCACGCGGCGGCGGCGGTGGGCTGGCTGGTCGACCTGAGCGCGCGGACCGCCGACCGCGCGGCCGTGCCGCCCGCCGAGGCGGCCGCGGTGCTGCGCGACCTCTTCGCGCGGTTCGTCGCCATCTACCGGCTGCCCGACGCCGGGCGCGCGCGCCTCGAGGCCGAGATCGCGCGGATCGCCGCGCACCCTGGGCCGTTCCCCGTGGTGTTCCAGCACGGCGACCCCGGCACGTGGAACCTCCTGGCCACCGCCGACGGCCGCGCGGCGTTCCTCGACTGGGAGGCGGCCGAGGCGCGCGGCATGCCGCTGTGGGACGTCTTCTACTTCCTCCGCTCGTTCGCGGTCGGCGCCGCCCGGGCGGGCGGCGAGGTGGACGTGCTGCGCGGCGTCGAGACCCACTTCATCCGGGGGTCGCATCTGACCGCCTGGCTCGCCGATGGCATCCGGCGCGCCCGCGACGCCGCCGGCGTGCCGGCCGCGCTCGTGCCGGCGCTCTTCCTCACCTGCTGGATGCACCGGGCGCTTAAGGAAGCCACCCGGCTTCCCGCCGCCAAGGTCGAGACCGGCCACTACGTCGGCTTGCTTCGGCTGTGCTTGGACCGCGCCGACGACGCCGGCCTGCAGCGGGTGCTGGGCGTGGGCGACGCCGGGCGCGCGGCCTCCTGACGCCGGCCCCGACATCCGGCCACCCCACGGCCGTTCACGACCGCATCGTCGTGGAGCAAGGGCTTCGCGACCTCACGGCGTTGGTGTGGCCGGAAGGACCGGTGTGACCTCCCCACCCGCAGGGTGAGGCGTCCGCCCGATCGGGTCAACGCCGCCGTCGCCTCGCTGCAACACCGCCGACCCTCCTTGCGTCCCATCGACGACACCGCGTCTTGGCTGCCAACGGAGTGCCCGATGCCCGCCCCGAAGCCCATGCCCGCTGTCGCAACCGACGTCGCCACCAGCGCCGTCTCCTCCACCGCCGGCCTCGTCCCTGCTGTTGCGTCCGTCGCGTCCATCGTCGTGGCCCTCACCGCCGTCTCCGCCCTCGGCGCCGGCCCGACCCGCGTCGCGGCGCAGGAACCCCCGCCGACATCGAGCCCCGCGGCCACCGCCGCGCCCGCGTGGCGTATCCATCTCCCCATCGTGTTCCGCCCCATCGGCGCGTTGCACGTCGTGCCGGAGGTGCTGCGGATGGGCGGATCCGCCATGGGCATCGCCGTGGCGGACGGGATCGTCGTCCAGGCGCACGGGGGCACGCTGGCCACGTGGCTGCCGGCCGACGGCGAGGAGGGCTGGACGTACCACGGTGGGCTGGACCTGATGGACGAGCCGGCCATCGCCGACGCCTGGGTCACGGCCGAAGGCGGCGCGGCCACGTTCCTGCGCCAGCTCGAGCCGATGGCACAAGGCGCAGAGGGGTCGTGGCCCGTGCTGCGCCTGTCGCTCCTTGTCGGCGGCCCGGACGGCGCGGCGACGGCCGGGGCCAACCTGGACCTGAGCGGACGGCTCGCCGGCCAGGCCCGCGTCGGCCGCCGGCTGTACCTGTCGGTGGTCGACCGCGACGGCGGCTCACCGGAGCTGGTCGGCGTCGACGTCGGCGACTGGCAGGCGCCGGCCGTCCTCGGCCGGCAGGCGCTGCCGCAGGCGGCACGCCACCTCCTCGGGCTGCCCGAGATCGGCCTGCTCGCGGCCATCGGCCAGGGGGCGGGGGGGCCCGAGCTGTGGACGTGGGACGTCGGCGGCGCCGCGCCGCGCGCCCTGCCGGCCGCCGCGCTGACGCTCGCCGGCAGCCCGGCCGCG